>NZ_DATILJ010000109.1:0-44664 GCF_035476535.1 Aquabacterium sp. | reverse complement strand
GTGACCATGCCGATCAGCGCGTCGTCCATCACGCCGGCATTGGCCACCAAGGTGTCCAGCCGCTTGAAATCCTTGAAAACGCGCTGGAACAGCTCGCGCACCGAGGCGGCATCGGCCACGTCGCAGGGCTGGACCACGGCGGCGCCATTGCGGCCGGTGGCTTCGGCCAGTTCGGCGGCGGCCTGTTGCAGCGGCTGCAGCTCGCGGCCGGCCAGCACCAGCGTGGCGCCCTGGCCGGCCAGCGCTTCGGCGCAGGCGCGGCCGATGCCGCGGCCGGCGCCGGTGACGACGCACACCTGGCCCGTCAGGTTCAGGCTAAGGTCCAGGCTCACGCTCGGGGGCAGGGTGGCCGGCATGGTCGAACGCTCAGAACTGCACGCCCAGGCGGCCCAGGATGCGGCGGATCTCGGCCACCGAGCTCATCGCGATGATGTCCTCGGTGTCGAGCATCAGGCCGAAGGCGTTTTCCAGTTCGGCCACCAGGGCCATGTGGGCCAGCGAGTCCCATTCGGGCGCTTCGCCGTAGGCCAGCGCATCGGTGACGCGCGCGGCGTCGAGCTTCATGACCTCGGTGAACGCGTGGCGGAGCTTGTCGTGGTTGTCCATGGTGAGCGCAGGAAAGGTCCCGCTACTGTAGTGGGAAGGCCGTTCGCCGCGGCGCCGAACTGCGCCGGCAAAACCGGCCTGTTTGCGCCACCGGCGGCCGGCAGCAAGCCTTAAGGTGCCACGCTCAGGGTGGCCGCGCCTGCGCCACCAGTGAAGGGCCGGAGCCATGAAGATCACGCACCTGTCGAACTCATTCATCAAGGTCGGCATGCCACAGCTGACGCTGGTCTGCGACCCCTGGGTCGGCTTCGGCAACCACGGCGGCTGGCATTCGTTTCCGGAGTACCCGCTGGAGCACCTGGTCAGCTTCGTCGCCGATGCCGACCTGGTCTACATCTCCCACATGCACAGCGACCATTTCGATCCGGCCTTCCTGGCCGCTTCGGGCCTGCTGGCCAAGCGCTTCGTGATCAAGCGCTTCGACAACGGCGTGCTGGCCCGGCGCCTGAAGGGCATGGGCGCGGCCGAGGTGATCGAGCTGGACGCCTTCGAAGTGCACAACGAGTGCGGCGTTTCGCTGGCCATCATTCCGCAGATCACCAGCAACAGCGCCGGCCTGGACGACGAGGTCAACTACGAGCTGGACACCTCGCTGGTGCTGCACGACGGCCGCCACACCTTCTTCAACCAGGTGGACAACCCGTTGTCGCTGGACGATCTGGCGAAGGTCAAGGCCTTCATTGCCGAGCGCTTCGGCGCGATCGACATCGCCTGCCTGATGGCCGGCGCGGCGGGCGAGTACCCGCAATGCTTCATCGGCATCGACCGCGCCGCCGAGCAGGCGCGGCTGGTGGCCGATTCGCTGGCGAAGCTGCGTGAACAGGTGCGGCTGCTGGCGCCGCGCTGCCTGTTCCCGGCCGGTGGCACCTATTTCATTCCCGGCAAGTTCCATGTGCTGAACGACCGCATCGCCCAGCCCAGCCATGCGCAGTTCGCCGAGGCGGTGGCCGCGCTGAGCACGCCGCTGGTGCTCGAAGGCGGGCTGCAGGTGGACGTGGCCGCGGCCTGCGGCGCGACAACCCTGGCGCAGGCTGCCGCTGCGTTGCAGCAGGTGGTGACGCCGCTGGCGCGCGACCGCGAGCAGGCCATTGCCGCGCATGCCCAGGACCTCTACCCCTACCAGGCCGAGCCCCTGGCCGAGCCGACCGACGGCTTGGGCACGCTGCTGGCTGAAGCCGAGCAGCGCTACCGCGCCGAATTGCAGCGCCGCCAGCTGCGGCTGGACTGCGAGGTGCAGTTCCAGATCCACGACGACCTGCGCTGCGACGCCGGCCTGCAGCTGCTGAGCCAGCCCGCTGCCGAGCACCTGCTGCGCGCCGACCCGCAGCAGCCGGCAGAGCGCCGCCTGGTGATCCACATCGACCGCCAGGCGCTGCTGCGCTGCCTGACGCGCAAGGGCAACTGGAACCAGACGCTGTCGGGCTCGCTGTGCCTGTTCGATCGCCGGCCCAATGTCTACAACCCGAGCACGCTGTTCTCGCTGAACTTCTTCGTGGCCTGACCGGGTCTCGAAAAAGGGCCGGAATGCCCCTGCTCATCTGCCGCCCGCCCGGCGCCCGGCGTGCGAGCATTCCGGCGATGGCGGCTGCATGCGTATTGCCGCAACTGAGGGCCGCAACTGAGGGCCGCAACCGATGGCCGCAAGCACACACAGGATCACCCCCATGAAGATTGGCACCCGCGAGATCGGCCCGAATACCCGCCCCTATGTGATTGCCGAGATGTCGGGCAACCACAACCAGTCGCTGGACCGTGCGCTGGCCATCGTCGACGCCGCGGCCGATGCCGGCGCCGATGCGATCAAGCTGCAGACCTACACCGCCGACACGATGACCATCAAGGTCGATGCGCCCGGCTTCGTCGTCGACGACCCGAAGAGCCTGTGGGCCGGCCGCCACCTCTACGACCTGTACGAAGAAGCGCACACGCCCTGGGCCTGGCACGGCCCGATCTTCGAGCGGGCGAAGGCGCGCGGCATCCACTGCTTCAGCACACCCTTCGACGACACCGCGGTGGACTTCCTCGAATCGCTGGGGGCGCCGGCCTACAAGATCGCCTCCTTCGAATGCACCGACCTGCCGCTGATCCGCAAGGTTGCGGCCACCGGCAAGCCGATGATCGTCTCCACCGGTATGGCCACCGTGGCCGAGATCGACGAGACGGTGCGCACCGCCAAGGTCGCCGGCTGCAATGACATCGTGCTGCTGAAATGCACCAGCACCTACCCGGCAACGCCGGAGAACACCAACCTGCGCACGATCCCGGTGATGCGCGAGGCCTTCGGCTGCGACATCGGCCTGTCCGACCACACCATGGGCTGTGGCGTGGCCGTGGCCGCGGTGGCGCTGGGCGCCTGCGTGGTGGAGAAGCACTTCACGCTGGCCCGTGCCGATGGCGGTGTGGACTCGGCGTTTTCGCTGGAGCCGGCGGAGATGAAGCTGCTGCGCTTGGAGACCGAACGCGCCTGGCAGGCGATGGGCGGCGTGCGCTTCGGCGGCTCGAAGGCCGAGGCGCAATCGATGCAGCACCGCCGCTCGCTCTACATCGTCAAGGACCTGCAGCCCGGTGATGTGCTGAGCCGCGACAACGTGCGCGCCATCCGCCCCGGCCTGGGGCTGCCGCCCAAGCACCTGGACCTGGTGCTGGGCCTGCAGGTGCAGTGCGCCACGAAGCGCGGCACGCCGGTGGATTGGGCGCTGTTGCGCTGACCCTTGCACTGACCGTCTCGTGGAACGACCGACATGAACCGTCCCGCCAACCCCCGCGACCCGGCCCTGCTGGAAGCCCTGGTCTACACCGCGATCCGCGACCTGACCGAAGACCTCGGCATGGCCATCGGCGCCGACAGCCCGCTGACCGGCGAAGGCGGCCTGCTCGATGCCCGCAGCCTGGTGCAGCTGTGCCTGGTGCTGGAAGACATCGCCAGCGATGCCGGCTTCGACTTTGGCTGGTCCACCGCTGCCTTTGCGCAACCGAACAGCATGTTCCGCACCGCCGGCACGCTGGCAACGGGCTTCGTGCGCCAGGGCACGCGCAAGGGCCAAGTGGCCTGACGTCGCGTCCGTCAACGCCGCAGCAGCAGCTGCAAGCCCAGCATCAGCAGGCCGGCGAAGAACAGCCGGCGGAATACCAGGTCGCTGAGCAGGCCGCGCAGCGTCTGGCCGATGCCCATGCCCAGCAGCGCCGCGGCCAGCGGCAGCAGCAGCGCGGCGCCGATCTGTGAGGCCGGCATGACCAGCGCGCCATCCAGCGCCAGCCGCGCGGCCAGCGCGACGGTGGACACGGTAAACGACAGGCCCAGCGCCTGCACCAGCGCATCCTTGCCCAGGCTCAAGCCCTGCAGGTAGGGCACGGCCGGCATCACGAACACGCCGGTGGCGGCGGTGACGGCGCCTGTGGCGCCACCCACCAGTGCACCGGCCCAGCACTGCGCCGATGCCGGCAGCACCAGGCGCACGGTGCCCAGGCCGACCGCGGCATACAGCAGCAGGGCCACACCCAGGCCGGCCGAGGCGAGCCCGGCGTCCAGCCCGGCCAGGCCGACCGGCGACAGCAGCGTGCCGGCGATAACGCCAATTTGCATCGGCCACAGTCGGCGTAGCAGCGCAGCGAGGCCGGCGCCGCGCAGCATCTGCCACAGATTGGTCGCCAGCGAGGGCAGCAGCAGCAGCGCCGCCGCTTCGGCCGGCGGCATCAGCGTACCGAGCAGGCCCATCGCCACGGTGGGCAGGCCCAGTCCGACGACGCCCTTGACCAGCCCGGCCAGCACGAAGCTGGCGCACACGGCCCAGGGCACGAAGACGGTGGCATGCAGCAGGGCAGAGTCGATGGCGGGCATGCGCTGAGTCTGGCGCCGCGCTGTCAACGGCTCAAGCGGCGATATGCTCAGCCAGCATTCGGAAATTCCGAAAGCTCACCGGGACGCTGTGCCATGCCTGCACCCCCTTTGCGCTTCGACCTGACGGACCTGCGCCTGTTCCTGCAGGTGCTGGACGCCGGCAGCATGACGCTGGGCAGCCAGCGGGCCCACCTGGCGCTGGCCTCGGCCAGTGCCCGCATCCGCGGCATGGAAGACGCCACCGGGCTGGCGCTGTTCGAGCGCCACCGCAGCGGCGTGAAGCCGACCAAGGCCGGCCTGGCCGTGGCCCACCACGCCCGGCTGGTGCTGCAGCAGATCGACAGGCTGCAGCAGGAATTGCAGGAACATGCCGGCGGCCTGGCTGGCACCGTGCGCCTGCTGTGCAACACCAGCGCGGCCACCGAACACCTGCCACCAGCGCTGGGCGCCTTTCTCTGCGCACACCCGGCCCTGGACGTGGACCTGCAGGAGCTGCCCAGCCACCGCATCGTGAGCCGGCTGCTGGATGGCGTGGGCGAGCTCGGCATCGTGGCCGATACGGTGGATGTCTCCGGCCTCGAGGCGCTGCCTTTCCGTCGGGACCAGCTGGTGGCCATCGTCCCGCGCGGCCATGCGCTGGCCCGGCGGCGCCGCGTGGGTTTCGCCGAGCTGCTGAACCACGCGCTGGTGGCCCTGGACGATGACAGCGCGCTGCAGCAGCACCTGGCCCTGCAGGCGATGAAGCTCGGCCGCCGCCTGCCGGCACGCATCCGCCTGCGCGGCTTCGATGCGGTCTGCCAGCTGGTGGCGGCCGGTGTCGGCCTGGGCGTGGTGCCCGCGCAGGTGGCTGCGCGGGCTGCAGAGACGCTGAATTTGCGCGTTATCGCACTGGATGAATCCTGGGCCGATCGCCAACTGCTGCTGTGCGCCCGCAGCTTCGCGACCCTGGCCAAGCCGGCCGCCAAGCTGGCCGCGACGCTGCTGCCGCAGAATGCCACTTGAGCTTCCCCGCATCGCCCATGGAACCCATCAAACTCCGCGTCGGCCGTCCGATCACGCGCGAACAGTTCGACGAACTCGACGACGAACAGCTGGTTCGCCTGCTGCCCAAGGCCTGCCGCGAGTTCTTTCCCGGCAAGGACTTCTGCGCCGACGGCTGCTTCTACCTGCACGACGGCACGGCCTGGAGTTTCTACAAGGCCGGTTTCGTGGACGATTGACCCACCCCCGGAGCGCCTTCGGCGCTTCCCCCTCAAGGGGGCGGGCGCCAGCGGACCGGCAGAGCCGGATCCGCGGCCCCTGCTTGGCGGGAGCGCCGCTTCGGCGTTGCAAGGCGGGTCGCATATAACCGGGGCATGCACCACAGCGTTCCCCTGATCACCACCATCGCCTCCGCGCTGGGCCTGGCCCTGATGCTGGGCTTCATCGCGGCTCGCTTGAAATTGCCGGCGCTCGTCGGCTACCTGCTGGCGGGCATCGTGATCGGCCCGGCCACGCCGGGTTATGTCGCCGATGTGGGCATCGCCAGCCAGCTGGCCGAGATCGGCGTGATGCTGCTGATGTTCGGTGTCGGCCTGCACTTCTCGCTGGCCGACCTGATGGCGGTGCGCAAGATCGCGCTGCCCGGCGCGGTGGTGCAGATGGGCGTGGCCACCGCCATGGGCATGGCCGTGGCCCACTGGTGGGGCTGGCCCCTGGGCGCGGGGCTGGTGTTCGGCCTGGCGCTCTCGGTCGCCAGCACGGTGGTGCTGCTGAAGGCGCTGGAAGGGCGTGGTGCGCTGGAATCGGTGAACGGCCGCATCGCAGTGGGCTGGCTGGTGGTGGAAGACCTGGCGATGGTGCTGGTGCTGGTGTTGCTGCCGGCGCTGGCCGGCATGCTGGGCGGGCAGGCGGCCGACGGTGCGGCAGAGCCCGGCAGCCTCTGGCGCGCGCTGGGCCGCACGCTGCTGGAGGTGGGCGTGTTCGTCGCGCTGATGCTGGTGGTCGGCCGCCGGTTGTTCCCCTGGCTGCTGTGGCAGGTGACGAAGACCGGCTCGCGCGAGCTGTTCACCTTGTGCGTCGTGGCCGCGGCGGTGACGATCGCCTACGGCGCGTCTGCGCTGTTCGGTGTGTCGTTTGCGCTCGGCGCCTTCTTTGCCGGCATGGTGCTGCGTGAATCGGAATTCAGCCACCGCGCGGCCGAAGAGTCGCTGCCGTTGCGCGATGCGTTCTCGGTGCTGTTCTTCGTCTCGGTGGGCATGCTGTTCGAGCCGCGCGTGCTGGTCGATCGGCCGCTGCAGGTGCTGGCGGTGGTGGGCATCATCGTGCTCGGCAAGTCTGTCGCCGCTGGCGTGCTGGTGCTGTTGTTCCGCTACCCGCTGAACACCGCGCTGACGGTGTCGGCCAGCCTGGCGCAGATCGGCGAGTTCTCGTTCATCCTGGCGGCGCTGGGCGTGTCATTGAAGCTGCTGCCGCCCGAAGGGCAGAGCCTGATCCTGGCCGGTGCGCTGATCTCGATCACGCTGAACCCGCTGCTGTTCACATTGGTGGAGCCGGCGCAGCGCTGGATCCGGGCGCGCTCCGCGCTGGCGCGCCAGCTCGAGCGCAGCGACGACCCGCTGGCCGAGTTGCCGACCAGCACCGCCGAGAAGTACCTGGCGCGCCAGGTGGTGCTGGTGGGCTACGGCCGCGTCGGCCGCCATGTCGCCGCGGCGCTGATGCGCGCCGGCGTGCCCTTCGTGGTGGCCGACATCAACCGCGAGCGGGTCGAGGCACTGCGTGCGCAAGGCCTGCCGGCGGTGGCCGGCGATGCCAGCGACCCGGCGGTGCTGGTGCAGGCGCACATCGCGCTGGCGCGCGTGCTGGTGATCGCGGTGCCCGATGCGGTGGGTGCGCCGAAGATGATCGCCACCGCGCGGGCGCTGAACCCGGCCATCGAGACCATCGTGCGCTGCCACAACGAGGACGAGGCCCGGCTGCTGCAGGCGCTGGAGCGCACGCAGGTGTATGTCGGCGAGCAGGCCTTGGCAGAGGCGATGGTGCGGCACCTGCTGGCCGGATCGCCGGCACCCCATGGGGTGGCCAACGCAGGATAGTCATCATGAGTTGGCTGTCAGCTTGCCTCGACCCCACGGTGCCCGCGCGCACGCGCATGCTGCGTGCCGTGCTGCTGAGTCTGCTGCTGCTGGCCTGCGGCTACCGCGTCTGGCTGATCGTCCAGTACAACCCGATGGATCACCTCTGGAGCGACCCGGGCCGCCACTGGAGCATCGGCACCCGCCCGCTCGATACGACGCCGATGTCGGCGATCGACCCCATCGGCTACCAGATCTACATCGGGATCCTGGCCAAGATCACCGTCAAGCAAGCGCTGCTGGTGGCCTGGTGGACAGCCTTGCTGTCGCTCGCCGGGCCGTGGCTCTGGTACCGGTTCCTGCGCGAACTGCTGCCGGATCGCGACTGGGCCCTGGCGGGTTGGGTCGTGCTCGCGGCGTTGCCGTCGTGGTCGGTGATCTACGGCTATTTCATGCAGGAAACGCTGATGCTGCCCTTGCTTGGCCTGGCGCTGAAGGCCACCTGGCGCTGCCGGCGCAAGGCCGATACGGCCAGCTTCGTGGTGGCGGTCGCGATCTGGCTGGCCGCCGGCCTGACACGTGGCATCTGCCTTCCGCTCGCGGCTGTCGCGATGACGTGGTTGTGGTTCGCGCAGGACGGCAAGTTGCCGAAGGCGGCTGCCTCGGCCGTGCTCTTGCTCGCGATCCTGGGGCCGCTGGCCGGACGCAGTTGGACCCTGGCGCGCCTGATCTCCCCGCACGGCATCGGCCAGATGGTGCACCTGTATCACCAGTCCGGCGCCAGGAGCATCGAGATCGAATTTTCCCGGCGCGGCGGCACCGACCGCTGGCGCTACGGTTTCACGTCGCCTGCTGCGGACGAAGCCCCGCTGGCACCCTTGTCCGCATGGCGCTCTCGCCGCGAGGGCACGGTGCGCTTCGCTATCGATCTCGATGCCGGGCGACGGGACTGGCAAGCCGCAGCGGCGCGTCTGCCGCCATGGGACGCTTCGCGCCTGGCCTGGCTGACGGGCGACAACCTGATGCGCTTGTTCTTCGGCGGCTCATGGCCCGACAGCAACCGCGAACGCATGATCGGCGAAGTCAACTACGCCTCGCGCTGGCTCTGGGCGCCGCTGTCGCTGGCCTGCCTGGTGTTGACGGTGGTGTGCTGGCGGCAGCAGCGGGAGCGCCTGCTGCCGGCCCTGATCCTGACCTGGTTCGTCGTCCAGGGCCTCGTTCCGCTGGTGCCCAATGAAGGGCGCTATCGCAAACCGTTCGAGGGCTTGTTGCTGGCGCAGTGCCTGCTGCTGGGCGCCACGCTCAGCCAACGGCGCAGATCCGCGGCGGGCGATGCGTTCAAACCACGCCGGGAATGAAGCGGTATCGGACACGCGCCGCATACGCCGCGTAGTCGCCGTCGACGCTGCGCAGGTGGTCTTCTTCGGTGACGGCGCGCAAGACGTAGAGCAGTGTCCATCCCAGCACGGTCGCCAGCGCCGTGGCGCCCGCGGCCACGGACTGCGTGAACGAGGCCCAGACGAACGGCGCCGAGCCGATCCACCAGGCCATGTTCTTGGTGGTGTAGGCCGGATGACGAATCAGCGCATACGGGCCGCGGGCGACGATGCCGCGGTGGGTCAGGTTGCTGGCTTTGAGGCCCAGGGCCACGGAAGCGCTGGCGTAGACGGCCATCAACGCCAGCAGCAGCAGGTTCAGGGCCACATGCGTCATCGGGTCGTCGAACTTCGGGAAGTCGGACACGCTGGAGCCCAGCACCGCACCAGTGAGTTGATTGAAGGGCGGATAGCACAGCAGGGCTGCTGTCCAGCCGAGCAGGGTCGGGTCGACCGAGCGGATCTCGTTGTGCAGGCGGGGTGTTTCCACCAGGTAGCCGACGGTGAACACCAGCACATCGGCGAACAGGATCAACTTCATCGCGAACCAGTAACCGTGCTGGTTGAACATCGCCAGCCAGCCGAACTGCGATCCTGCGCCCGCGATGATGGCCCAGCCATTGGTGACGGCGCCCAGCACATGCTGCATCAGCGCGATGACCATGAAAGGCGCGAAGAAGGCCTTGAGCAAGGTGGTCAGCACGGCAACACGGTCCTCGCGGCTCCATCCTTCTCGGACGACTGCGGCCGGTGATCGCAGGAAGGCCAGCACCACGGCAGCGCAGCGCAACGACTTGGACCGGATCGGTCGGGACTCCAGCAGGTAGTAGGCGATCAGCCCGAGCATGTACGCACCCGCTGCGCACCACAGAAACTCCCAGCCCTTGAGGGTGAAACTGCCGCCGAAGGGGTAGGACGTCCCCATGTGCTGGCGGTTGTGAGGCGCCAGCGTGTAGGCGCCACAGGCCAGGGCCACCACCGCGGCCGCCGCCGCGATGTTGCGCCAGCGCAGCGACAGGATCGAGCCATGGGGCAGGAGGGGTTCGTCGTGCATCGGATCGGTCAACGGCGTGCTCGCGAGTATCCCGTGGTGATCGCCGGGCTCAGCATGCGCCGCCCATGAAAAAACCCCGCACTGGCGGGGTTTGATCGAGCCGACTGTTCGGCGCGGGTTCAGCGCTGATCTTCAGTGCTGATCCTCATTGCTGATGCGACTTGCGACGCAGCGCAAAGCTGGCACCGACGAGCCCGAGGCCAAGAAGGGCCAAGCCGCTTGAACTCGGTTCGGGGATATCGCCCGACGACGAGGCCAGGCCGGACGATGAGGTGCTGCTGGCGGTGAACGGCAGGTTCTGCGACAGCAGCGAACCGACCTTGTCGCCCTGGCTGTCGACGAATGCGACCTTCAAGTGGGGTCCATTCGCGCCGATCGTGTAGTTCTGCGAAAAGTCGATCTGGAAGTTCATGTCGTCCAGCAGCAGAACATCCGGATCGAAGTCGAAGCAGACCGAGCCTGTCTGGCCGTTGGTCTGTGCTTCGCAATCCGCACCATCATTGATGCCGTTTGCATTCAGGTCGTCGCGCACACCATTGGCCGTCGGGTTTGGATTGATGCCGAAATACGTCGCGACGGCAGTTGCGTTCCCCACACTGAAATCCAGGCCCAGATCCTTCAGCGAGAAAGCGCCGAAATGGGTGGCGGGTGCCCAATCGGCATCCGTCGTCGATAGGGCATTCTGGATGCGCAGCGACAAGGAATTGGCGTCCACCACGTCCATCGTGAACGTGACGCCCTGGAAGGTCAGGACGTAGCTCGCTTGCGCCACCGGCGTCAAGGCTGCGCAAGCAGCCAGCGCAGTGGCGGTGAAAAGAGACTTGAACTTCATGACGGACCTCTCTCTTACATCAAGGCAATCAAACTGATATGTCCCCGCCGACATACAAGCATATCGTGGGCCACACAACGTAAGCGATTGATTCCTATGAGGAACTTGTTTGACTGCAAGCGAGCGCTGACTGGATGTGTAAAGAATATCGACACGGCTGCGGCAGCTGGCAAGACGATCCGCGCGTCGTGGCTGAAAAGTCCCGCTGGCCAAAATGACTGCGGCCGTCCGGCGCACTTGGCGCCGGACGGCCGCTTCAAGGGACCGTCGTGGCTTACTTGAGGACCTGCTTCGACACCGTCGTGCTGTTGCCCGCGGCATCACGCGCGACGAACTTCAGCGTGTACGTGCCGGCCTTCAGCGGGCGGGTATTCCATTTGTAGGACAAGGAACTACCGCTTGCCGTCGTGGTCAGGCTGCCGTTGATGTACAGCGTCTGGGTGATGCCGCTGGCGCCCGCGTTGTCGCTGGCGCTGGACGAGACGGTGATGTTGCCGCTGGCCAGGGTGCTCAGCGTCGGGCTCAGGATCGTCAAGGTCGGCGGCGTCGTGTCGGCCACGACGACGTTGGCCACATTCACGGCCACCGTCGCGGACGCGCCGGCATTGCCGGCGGCGTCATAGGCCGTCGCCACCAGGTTGGCCGTGCCGTTGGCCACCTTCGTCGAATCCCAGCTGAAGGCGTAGGGGCTGCTGGTGTCGGTGGCCACCAGCGTGCCATTGGCGCGCAACTCGACCTTGGCCACGCCGACGTTGTCAGATGCACCGACATTCACCGGCACCAGGCCGGAGACAGTGGCGCTGCCCAGCGGTGCCGAGATCGCGGCCTGCGGCGACGTGGTGTCGGTCGTGCTCGACGGCACGGCGGCAAGGGCCGCCTGCACCGCGGCGGCGGCATTGATGCGGCCGTGGCCGAAATAGACGTCACGGCCGGCCGTGCCCAGGTCGACGGCCGTCGAGTACAGCAGGCTCTCGATCTGGGTACTGGACAGTTGGGGGTTGGCCGCCATCATCAGCGCGATCGTGCCGGAGACCACCGGTGTAGCGAACGAGGTGCCACCGTAGACGCCATAGCCGCCGCTGCGCGAGGTCGAGTAGATGTTGGAGCCGGGCGCCGATACGGCGACAAAGGCGCCGTAGGTGCTCGACGTGGTCCGGGTGTCGTTGCTCTCGGTCGAGGCGACGGGAATCATCGTCGTCGTCGCCGCCACGTTGTCGACGGCGCCGGTGTTGCCGGCGGCAACGACGACCAGGCCGCCCTTGTTCTTCATGTACTGGGCGGCGCTCTGCACGGCCGAGCTGTAGGGCAGGCCCGAGAAGCTGATGCTCGCCACCCGCACGCCGCGGTCGGCGGCGTAGGTGATGGCCTGCGAAATCACGCTGTAGAAGGAACCGCCCGTCGAATCGGTGACGACCAGCGGCATGATCTTCGCCTTCCCGGCGACCCCGGCCACGCCGGCACCGTTGTTGGTGATGGCTGCCGCCGTGCCGGCCACCGGCGTGCCGTGGCCGTAGAAGTCGGCGGTGTCCGCGTTGTTGTTGAACACGTTCCAGCCCGCCACCATGTTGGCGGCCAGGTCCGCGTGCGCACCGTAGACACCGGTGTCCAGAACGGCGATCGTCACGCCGCTGCCCTGGCTGCCGTCCCAAGCCGTTGCCGCGCCGATCTTGGCCAAATGCCATTCGCTGCCGAAATAGGGGTCGTTGGGTGCCGCGGCGGGCATCACGCGGCGGTCCAATTCGGCAAACTTCAGGTGCGGGTGGTGCGCCAGCAGGTTCAGCACGGCGGTTTCCGAGGCCTGCGGCGGCAGGTCGACGATGTGCAGGTCGCTCTTGCCGACGCGGCGCGCCTTGGCGCCGTGCACTTTGACGATCTTGTCCATCTCGGCGTCGGACAGGCCGGCTCGTTGCATCACCAGCAGGCGGCCCTTGGCCCAGTCCTGCGCTTCCGCCTGCGCATGCGCTGCGCCGGCGCCCAGCAGGCTGCCGCAGCTGGCCAGCAGGGCGGCAGCGGCGGCGGCCGTGAATCGGCGTGGCCGGCGGCCCGAGCCCAGGGTGTTCGAGAGGGGTTTGGCTTGCTGCTGGCCGAAGATATGCACGAGGTACTTCCTGATGTGTGATCAGGACCTCCGCGCCAGGCATGCAGCAGCATCCGCTCAAGTTGAGGCGCAGCCTGACCACGCGCAACATCCAACAAAGGAAGTTGGCGCACCTGGCGCTAGTGCTCGCATGCCTTAGGGGCGTCGAGCGGCTCACTCTGGCAGTCCTGCCGTCCTGGGGCCGAAGCCCTGTAGACCGATGACTTTGCGTCCCGCTCTTTCGAGCGGTTTGCCCTTTGCAGAGGAGTGACCGTGGACCGAACCGGCCGGGCCGATTCGTCGTTGTGTCAATCCCGCTAAGACATCCCTATTTTCGGGTCGACAACAGGGTGACCGAAGCGCGGATCAGTGTCGGTGTTACAGGATTTGTAAAAAACTGTGTCGTCAGGACTCAGCGCGCGCCCTGCCGGAAGCGCTCACGCACCGTGGCAAAGGCTTGCAAGTACTGCGGGTAGTGCTGGTCCCGGTAGGCCATCTTCAGCGCGTCGCTGATGAAGGCTTCGGTCGGGTGCTCGCGGAAGCGCGACATCGACCAGCCCATGCCGAAAGGGTTGTAGGCCACGCTGCGCCACTGCGGCTGCGTGGCCAGCAGCAGCGAGGCGGCACGTTCCATCAGGAACACCTTGCGCTGCGCGGCGCCGTGAGGTCCCGTGTAGCTGGTGCCGTGGCACAGCGCGGCCTGCAATTCGCCGGCCGGGCCTTCGCAGACAGCGAACAGCGCTTCGTTCAGCGCCAGCCATTCGCGCCAGAACGCGGGCCGGGCGACGAAGTAGTTCGAGAACACGATCTGCCGCGAATCCATCACCAGCGTGCCCAGCGACACGGGCCGGCCGATCTGCTGCAGAAACGCCTCGTAGGCCGCGATCAGGCCGGGATCGAAGGCTTCGCCCTGCTCGAACACGTTGAGGAAAAAGGCGCCCATGTCGGGCTGCGGCGAGAACAGCACGACATCGGCCGGCGGCGTGGCCGCTGCGGCCTGCTGCACGAAAACCTGCACCTGGGCATGGCTCAGCGAGGTCTTGCTGCCGAACTTCGGCGAGAAGAAGCCGTAGAAGGCGCTGTCGTCCAGCGCTTCGCTCAGCAGGTGGCGCCGGATCGGCCAGTACTCGTACCAGTCGGGCCGCGCATTGTCCAGGTTGTCCAGCAGCAGGTAGCCCGGCTCCAGCGCGGCGCGCGAGGCTTCGGAATAGGCGATCTGGTACAGGTGGACGGCAGTCTGCATGCGGCCCCAGTCTAGACAGCCGCCTGGCTGGCAAGGCGCGGAACAAGCGCCGGGAACAGGCCAATTCGCGGCGCCGACGCGGCCGCGCACCACTCATTTCGGGGGCCGACGAGCGCGGCGCAACTTGTTAATGTCCGACACGGGTGGCGGGTTCAGGCAAGGAGTGGGGCATGAAACGGCAATGGCATGCGCGTGCGGCGGGTGCGTCCGCACTGATCGCTGTTCTTGGGCTGTCGGCAACACCGGCGCAGGCGGTGTTGTCGCTGACGCCGGTGACGCCAGGCGTCTTCGGGCAGAACCTCGGGCTGGCCAATTGCGAGCCGGGCTGTGTCTACACCGCGTTCAGCTTGAGCAACGCGCCCGGCCCGGCGGACAACCTGCAGCTGTACTACCAGTCCGATTCACCGCCCCTCACGGCGCCCAATGGCGGTGCGGGCATCGACAGCGGCTCGTTCGCAGCGTCCTACGACACGAGCTTCTCCGATAGCTTCAGCAATCCGTCGGATGCGCTGATCAACTTCGTGGCTGGTGCATCGATCACCTGCCCGGCGTGCTACCTGGCCATCAAGGACGGGAACCAGGCCCCGTCGTACTACTTCTACGACCTGGCGACCTGGAATGGCACCGAGAGCATTCAGCTGAACGACTTCTGGCCCGGCGCGGGGTCGATCACGCACATCGCGATCTGGGGCCGCGACTCGGCCACTGCGGTGCCGGAGCCGGCCTCGCTGGCGCTGGCCGGCATGGCGCTGGCAGGGATGCTCGGCGCGCGCCAGCGTCGCCGCTGAAGGCCGCGGCACCTGGCGACGGCGCGCCGCGGTCCGCGTCAGAGCAAGGGTCCGTGCCCTTGCAGCGCCTCGTCGTCCACCAGCCGCCGGGGCAGTGGCGGCAGGCCGACATCGACCGTCGGTGAGGGCGTCGTGCGCTCCGCGGTGACCAGCCCGAAGGTCGGCGGCGACAGCAGCAGTTCCTGCAGGGCCGGCGGGCCGAGCACCGTGCTGGCCTCCCGCGAGAACCAGACATCGGCCATCTCGTGGGTCTTGCCGTCGGCCGTGGTGTAGCTGGACACCAGGCCGATGGCATTGCCGTGGTCGACCCTGTCGCTGGGGGTGTGCGCGAGATTCAGCCCGGTGATGCCGAGTTCGGCCAGGCCCTTCAGCTCACCGACATCGGTGCGGCCGTTGTGATTGGCATCGACCCAGACGCGCAGGTCCCTGAACTGACCATCGGCCGCCGTGATGCGGCCGTCATGGTTGCCGTCCAGCGCGGCGAGCGCGTTGAAGCCGTTGCCCGCGCGCTGGCCATCGGGCAGCGGCGTGACGGCGCCGAAGAGTTCGCGGCCGTCGTTGATCAGGCCGTCACGGTTGCGGTCCAGCGCCAGCAGGCCGTCGCGGCCGCCGACCCAGCCGACGGGCGTGGCCTGGCCGGTGCCGGTGAGGTCGAACACCGCGCCGGTGCCGAGGGGCCGCGTCGTGACGCCGTTGCCGTCGAGGTCCAGCACCAGCGGCGTCACCTGCAGCAGCGCGGCCAGTTGGTCGGCGCTCATCACCTGGATGTCGGCGGTGTCGAAGGCGCGGATCTGCGCGCTGGTCATTGCCGCGATGTCGGTGGTTTCCAGCGCCTGGATCTGCCCGCTGGTGAAGGCGTTGACCTGCGCGCTGCTCAGGCCGCGGATCTCGGTCGTCGTGAAGGCAGCGATGTCGGCGGTTTCCAGCGTCGCGATGAAGCGGGTTTCGAGGCCGCGGATCTGCGAGGTGGTGAAGGCCGCGAACTGCGTGGTGCTCAGCGCGTTGAGGTCCGACGAGCCCAGCGCGTTGAGTTGCGCCGCTGTCAACGCGGCGATGTGCGTGGTGTCCAGCGCCAGCAGCTGGGCCGTGCCGAGCGCGGCGATGTCGTCGGTGCCCAGCGCGCGCATCTGCGAGGAGCTGAGCGCGGTGAGGTCGGCCGAGTCGAGGGCCGCGACCTGCGTGGTCGTCAGCGCCAGCACCTGGCTGCTGCTCAGCGCCGCCCATTGGCCGGAGCTCAGCGCCGCGAGTTCGTTGGTCGACAGCGCGGCGATCGCGGCGGTGGTGAAGCCGCGGATCTGCGCGCTGCTCAGCACGGCCAGGTCGCTGGTGTCGAGGTTGGCCACCTGCAAGCTGGTCAGCGCCGCGATCTGCGAGCTGCGCAAGGCCGCGAACTGGCTGGTCGTGAACGCGTCGAGGTCGGCCGCGTCCAGGCTGCGCAGCTGCGCCGAGCTGAGTGCCGCCACCTGGCCGGTGGCCAGCGCCTCGAGCTGCGTGCTGCTCAGGCCACCGATCTGCGCGGTGCTCAGCGCGACGATCTGGCCGCTGCCCAAGGCCAGCAGCGTGGTGGTGCTCAGGGCCGCGAGATCGGTGCTGGCGATGCCGCGCAGCTGCGAGCTGCTCAAGGCCGCGAACTGGCCGGTGCTCAGCGCGGCGAGTTCGCTCGACCCCAGTGCCGCGATCTGCGCGCTGCTGAAGCCGCGCAGCTGCGCAGTGCTCAGGGCCGCCAGGTCGGTGGTTTCGAGGTTGGCGACCTGCGTGCTGCTCAGCGCCGCGAGCTGGGAGCTGCGCAGCGCCGCGAACTGCGTGCTGGTGAAGGCATCCAGATCGGCCGTGCCCAGGCTGCGCAGCTGTGCGCTGGTCAAGGCCGCCACCTGGTGCGTGCCCAGGCTGGCCAGTTGCGTGCTGCTGAAGGCATCCAGCTGGGTCGTCGACAGGGCGGCCAGCTGAGCGCTGGACAGCACGCCCAGCGCCGCGCTGCCGAGCGAGGCGATGTCGCTGCTGTCCAGGCCGCGGGTCTGCGAGCTGCTCAGCGCCGCGAATTGCGACGAAGTCAGCGCGCCGAGTTCGCTGCTGGTCAGGGCCGCGATCTGCAGGCTGCTGAAGCCGCGCAACTGCGCGGTGGACAGCGCCACGAGGTCGGTGGTCTCCAGGCCGGCCACCTGCGTGGTGGACAAGCCGGCCAGCTGTGACGTGCGCAAGGCGCCGAACTGCGTGCTCGTCAGCGCGTTCAGGTCGCTGCTGCCCAGCGCGAGCAGCTGCGCGGTGGTGAGCGCCGCCACCTGCGACGTGCCCAGCGCCACCAGCTGCGTGCTGGTCAGGGCATCGATCTGCGTGCTTGTCAGCCCGGCGATCTGCGCCGTGGCCAGGGCCGTGAGCGTGCCGGTGCCCAGGCCGGTGATGTCGGCCGTGGCCAGCGCGCGGATCTGCGAGCTCGACAGCGCGGCGAACTGCGTGGTCGTCAGCGAGGCCAGCTGCGCCGAGCTCATCGCATCGATCTGCAGGCTGGTGAAGCCGCGGATCTGCGTTGTGCCCAAGCTGGCCAGGTCACTGGTGTCCAGGTTCAGCACCTGCGTCGTGCTCAGCCCGGCCAGCTGCGAGGTGCGTAAGGCGCCGAACTGCGTGCTCGTCAGCGCATTCAGCACGCTGCTGTCCAGCCGGCTCAGCTGCGCGGTGGTCAGCGCGGCGATCTGCGCGGCGCCGAGGCTGCCCATTTGCGTGGCGTCCAGCGCCAGCAACTGCGCGCTGGTCAGCGCCGCGATCTGGGCGGTGCCCAGCGCCGGGATCTCGTTGGAATTGAAGGCGGCCAGCACATCGGGCAGCAGCGCGCGGATCTGCGACGAGCTGAACGCGGCGATCTGCGCTTCGCTCAGCGCATCCAGCGTGCTGGTGTTGCCGGCCAGCGGCACGAAGGACAGGCTGGCCACCTGCGTGGTGCTGAGGGCGCGGATCTGGGCCGTGGACAGCTGTTCGACGTCGGCCGCTTCCAGCGATCCCAGCTGCGTGGTCGTGAGCGCCCGGATCTGAGACGTGCGCAGCGCCGCCACGTTGTCGGCCGACAGCGCGTTCAGGTTCGTCGCGCTGATCGCCGCGATCTGCGTGCTGCCCAGGCCGCCGACCTGCGCGGCGCTCATCGCGCCGATCTGGATCGATGTCAGCCCGGCCGCGGCGGCGCCGCTGATCACCGCGAGCTGGGCTGCGACTAGCGAGCCGAACGCGGTGGTGCCGATGGCGCCCAGGTCGTCGGCGGCCATGCCGCGCATCTGCGTGGTGCTCAGGCCGCCGATCAGCGTCGGCGTCAGCGACGCGAACTGCCCGGCGCTCAGGCCGCTGATCTGCGACGAAGAAATGGCATTGAACTGCGTGCCCGACAGCAGCACCAGATCGCTGGTCTCGATGGCCGCCAGCTGCACGGCCGTCAGCGCGCGCATGCCGCTGGTGGTGATGTAGGGCATCTGCGCCGCGGTGAGCGCGACGATCTGCTCGGCGCTGAACGCGCGCCAGTCCTGCGTGGTCAGCGCGGCGACCTCGGCGCCGGTGAGTGCCGCGATCTCGCTGGTGGATTTGCTGGGAATGGAGCTTGCCATGCGCTGGTTATCGACGGCCGGCGACGCCGGCTTGAGGCGCTAGCACATCAATGGGTAGGGCAATGCGCGGAAAAAAAAGCGCCGAACATTCCCGCGATTCGGGTGATGTTCGGCGCAGGGCGCCTGCCAATGGCAAAGCAGGCGCGGAAGCGATGTGGGTCCGCGCTAGAGCAGCGCCTGGTTCTGGCGCAGCAGCTCGTCTTCCAGCGTGCTGCGCTGCGGGACTGCGAGGGCGGTGGGCGCACCGGCCGGCGGCTCGCTGGCCGGGCTGGCGGCCGCGGTGTGGTCGGTTGAGGTGTCTTCGGTCGCGGCCGCGCCTGGCAGTTCGGCCGGGGCGTCGGCCAGCAGTTCGGCGGCTGTCGGCACATCGCTGCCGGCGCCGTTCTGGCGCGTGAACCATACGTCCGCCATCTCGTGCGCCAGGCCGTCGGCCGTGGTGTAGCTGGAGACCAGCCCCACCGCGTTGCCGTGGTCGACACGCTCGCTGGCTGCGTGCGCCAGGTTCAGGCTGGTGATGCCCAGCGCCTGCAGGCTCAGCAGTTCGCCGGCATCGGTGCGGCCGTCGTGGTTGTGGTCGACCCACAGCTTCAGGTCCTTGAACTGCGCATCGGCGGCGGTGATGTGGCCGTCGTGGTTGCTGTCCAGCGCGGCGAGGGCGTTGAAGCCGTTGCCGGCGCGGCTGCCGTCGGCCAGCGGCGTGACGGCGCCGAACAGCTCGCGGCCGTCGTTGATCACGCCGTCGTGGTTGCGGTCCATCACCAGCAGGCCGTCGTTGCCGCCGACCCAGCCCACTTGCGTGGCGTGGCCGCTGCCGGTGAGATCGAACACCGCGCCCTGGCCCGCATGTTGGGATTGGGCCTGGGTGCTGACGCCGTTGCCGTCGAGGTCCAGCACGATGGGCGTGACGCTGACCAGCGCGGCGATCTGCGCCGAGCTCATGGCCTGGATGTCGGCGGTGTCGAAGGCGCGCACCTGGCTGCTGGTCATCGCCGCGATGTCGGTGGTTTCCAGCGCCTGGATCTGGGCGCTGCTGAAGGCGTTGATCTGCGTGGTGCTCAGCGCGCGGATCTCGGCCGTCGTCAGTGCCGCCAGGTCTTCGGTCTCCAGCGCGGCGATCAGGCTGGTCGCCAGGCCGCGGATCTGCGCGGTAGTGAGCGCGGCGAACTGCGTGGTGCTGAGCGCGTTCAGGTCGGCGGAGCCCAGCGCATTGAGCTGGGCGGCGCTCAGCGCGCCGATGTGCGCGGTGTCCAGCGCCACCAGTTGCGCGCTGCCGAGCGCGGCGATGTCGTCGGTGCCCAGCGCGCGCATCTGCGCGCTGCTGAGCGCCGCGAGATCGGCCGAGTCGAACACGCCGACCTGGCTGCTGGTCAGCGCCAGCACCTGCGAGGTGCTCAGCCCGGCCAGCTGCGCGCTGCCCAGCGCCATCACTTCATTGGTCGTCAGCGCTGCAATGGCCGCGGTGGAGAACGCGCGGATCTGCGCGCTGCCCAGCGCCGCCAGGTCGCTGGTTTCCAGGTTGGCCACCTGCGTGGTGCTGAGCCCGGCGATCTGCGCGGTGCGCAGCGCGGCGAACTGCGTGGTGGTCAGCGAATCGAGGTCGCTGGTGCCCAGGCTGCGCAGCTGCGTGGTGGTGAGGGCGGCCACCTGGCTGGTGGTGGCTTGGCGCAGCTGCTGGCCCGGCGCCGTCAGTCCGTTGGCATGGGCCAGCACGCCGAGTTGCGCGGTGGTCAGCGCAGCCATGTGGGCGGTGGTGAACGAGCCCAGTTCGGTCGGCAGCAGATCGTTGATCATGCCGGTGCCGATGGCGCTGACCTGGCCGGTGGTCATCGCCGTGACCTGCGTGGTGGTGAAGCGGTCCAGGTACAGGTTGCTGCCGTCCATCGCCGCCATCGCCGCGGTGGACAGCGCCCGCACTTGGGCCGTGCCCAGGGCTTGCAGGTCATCGAAGGCCAGGCCATGCACTTGCGATGTCGACAGCGCGGCGATCTGCGTCGTGCGCAGAGCAAGCCACTGGCTGGTGCCCAGCGCAGCCAGGTCGCTGAGCGACAGGCTGCGGATCTGCGCCGTGCCCAGCGCCGCCAGCTGGGTCGTGGTCAGCGCCTGCAGCTGGCTGTCTGTCAAGGCGCCCAGCTGGGCCGTGCTGAGGCTGGCGATCTGTGCGGTGGCCAGGGTGGCCAGCGTGCTGGTGCCCAGCGCCACCAGGTCGGCGGTGTCGATCGCGCGGATCTGCGAACTGCTGAACCCGCCCAGCTGGGTGGTGCCCAGCGCGACCAGCTCGGCGCTGCTCAGCGCCGCCACCTGGGCCGTGGTGAAGGCCCGCAGCTGCGCGGTGGACAGCACCGCCAGGTCGTTGGTGTCGAGGTTGGCGATCTGGCTGGTGCTCAGCGCCGCGATCTGGGACGTGCGCAACGCGGCGAATTGCGTGCTGCTCAGGCTGTCGAGCATCGTGGTGCTCAGCGCGCCGAGCTGGACCGAGCTCAGCGCGGCCACCTGGGCGGTGGCCAGGTCGTTCAGACCGGCGTAGTCGCCGCCGTCGATGGCCCGCAGCTGCGCCGTCGTCAGCGCGGCCACCTGCGCGGTGCTGAAGGCCGCGAGCTCGCTGGTGTAGAGCGCGTTCATCGCCGAGGGGGCGATCGCGCGCAGCTGGGCCGTGCTCAAGGCCGCGATCTGCGTGCTGCTGAATTCGTCCAGCGTCTCGCCCAGCGTGCTGGCGGTGATTGCTGCGATCGCCGCGGTCGACAGCGCCCGCACCTGGGCCGTGCCCAGCGCCTGGAAGTCGGCCGAATCGATGGCGACGAACTGCGTGGAAGTCAGCGCCGCCAGTTGCCCGGTGCGCAGCGCGGCCCACTGGGTGGGCGTCAGCGCATCGAGATCGGTTTCGTCCAGGCTGCGGATCTGCGCGCTGGTCAGCGCGGCGACTTGGCCGGTGCCCAGTGCCGCCAGCTGGCTGGTCGACAGCGCATCGAGCTGCGCCGTCGTCAGCGCGGCGATCTGGCCGGTGGACAGCATGGTCAGCGCCGAGCTGCCCAGCGCCAGCAGGTCGCCGGTCTCGATGCCGCGGGTCTGCGAGCTGCTCAATGCGGCGAGCTGCGATGCGCTGAGCGCCGCCAGTTCGGCGCTGGTGAAAGCCGCCAGCTGCGCGCTGCTGAAGCCGCGCATCTGCGCGGTGCTCAGCACCGCCAGGTCGCTGGTGTCCAGGCTGGCGACCTGGCTGGTCGTCAGCGCGCCGATCTGCGAGCTGCGCAGCGCGGTGAACTGCGTGGTCGACAGCGAGTTCAGGTCCGCGGTGTCCAGCGCGCGCAGCTGCGCGCTGGTGAAGGCCGCGACCTGCGTGGTCGACAGCGAGACCAGCTGGCTGCTGGTCAGGCCGTCCACCTGCGTGGTGCTGAGGGCGGCGATCTGGCTGCTGCGCAGGCCGGCGAGCTGGGTGCTGCCGAGGGTGGCCAGCTCGGCCGCCGGCAGCGCGCGCAGCTGGCTGCTGCTGAACGCACCGAACTGCGCGGCGCTGAAGGCGGCGAGCTGGCTGCTGCCGAGCGCGTCGATCTGCGTGCTGGTGAAGCCGGCAAGTTGCGACACGCCGAGCCCGGCGAGGTCGGTGGTCTCCAGCGCCGCCACCTGGGTGGCCGTCATCGCGCGGATCTGGCTGGTGCTGAAGGCGCCGAATTGCGCGGCGCTCAGGGCATCGAGGTTCGTCGTGCTCAAGCCGGCGATCTGCGCGCTGGTCAGGCCGCCGATCTGGCTGTTGCTCAGCGAGGCCAGCTGCGCGCTGCTCATGCCGGCGACAGCGGCGGCCGTCAGCGCGCGGATTTGCGTGGCGACCAGCGACGCCAGCGCGGTGGTGCCGACGGCCGCCAGGTCATCGGCGGCGATGCCGCGCAACTGCGTGGTGTTCAGGCCGGCGATCAGCGTGGGCGTGAGTGCCTCGAACTGGGTCGTCGTCAACGCGCTGATCTGCGCCGAGCCGATGGCATTGAACTGCGGCACCGACAGTGCGACGAGATCGCTGGTCTCGAAGGCCGCCAGGTGCGTGGCCGTCAGCACCCGCAGGCTGCTGGTGGCGATCAGCGGCATCTGCGTCGTCGTCAGCGCGGCGATCTGCGCGGCGCTGAAGGCCACCCAGTCCTGCGTCGTCAGGGCCGTGATCTCGGTGCTGCCCAGCGCCGCGATCTCGGTGGTCGTCTTGGAAGGAATGGTGCTCGCCATTCGTCCTTATCGGCCGGCCGTCGCCCGGGTTGAATGCCCGCCTTCAGGTCACGCCAATGAAGACGCCGAACAGGCCCGTGTTGCGGGGATGTTCGGCGTTAGGGGTGCCAGGGGGCGGGCTGGCCGGCTTGGCCGGCCGCCTGGTTTACAGCAGCACCTGGTTCTGGCGCAGCAGGTCTTCTTCCATCGTGCTGCGGTGTTGCGGCATCACGGTGGCATGAGCCTGGTGCTCGGTGGCCGTCGGCGTCGCCGCCGGGGCGCTGCCCAGCAGTTCGGCCGGGGCGGAGGCCAGCAGTTCGGCGGCTGTCGGCACATCGCCGCCGGCGCCGTTCTGACGCGTGAACCACACGTCCGCCATCTCGTGCTCTTTGCCGTCGTCCGTGGTGTAGCTGGAGACCAGCCCCACCGCGTTGCCGTGGTCGACCCGGTCGCTGGCCACGTGCGCCAGGTTCAGGCCGGTGATGCCCAGCTCGTCCATGCCCTTCAACTCGCCGGCATCGGTGCGGCCGTTGTGGTTGCCGTCGACCCAGACCTTCAGGTCCTTGAACTGCGCGTCCGCGGCGGTGACATGGCCGTCGTGGTTGCTGTCCAGCGCGGCGAGGGCGTTGAAGCCGTTGCCGGCGCGGCTGCCGTCGGCCAGCGGCGTGACGGCGCCGAACAGCTCGCGGCCGTCGTTGATCACACCGTCGTGGTTGCGGTCCATCACCAGCAGGCCGTCGTTGCCGCCGACCCAGCCCACTTGAGTCGCGTGGCCGGAACCGGTGAGGTCGAACACCGCGCCCTGGCCCGCATGTTGGGAGAGGGCCTGGGTGCTGACGCCGTTGCCGTCGAGGTCCAGCACCATCGGCGTCACGCTCAGCAGCGCCGACAACTGGCCGGAGCTCATGGCCTGGATGTCGGCCGATTCGAAGCCCTGGATCTGCGTCGTCGTCATGGCCGCGATGTCGGCAGTCTCCAGCGCCTGGATCTGCGCCGTCGTGAAGGCCATGATTTGCGCGGAGCTGAGGCCGCGGATTTCGGCGGTCGTCAGCGCGGCGATGTCGGATGTCTCCATCGTCGAGATCAGGCTGGTCTCGATGCCGCGGATCTGCGAGGTGGTCAGCGCCGCGAACTGTGCCGTGCTCAGCGCGTTGAAGTCGCTGGAGTCCAGCGCGTTGATCTGGGCGGTGGTCAGCGCACGGATGTCGGCGGTGTCGATGTTGGCCAGCTGCGTCGTGGTGAGCGCGACGATGTCGTTGGTGCCCAGTGCGGCGATCTGCGACGAGCTCAGTGCGGCAAAGTCGCTGGAGCTGAGCGCTTCGACCTGCGTCGTCGTCAGCGCCACGATCTGGCTGGTGCTGAGGCCGGCCAATTGCGTGGAGCTCAGCGAGTCCAGCTCGGTGGTCGACATCGCGGCAATCGCTGCCGTGCTGAAGGCGCGGACTTGCGAGCTGCTCAGGGCCGCCAGGTCGCTGGTTTCCAGGTTCGCCACTTGCGTGGTCGTCAGGCCGGCGATCTGCGAGGTCTTCAGCGCAGCGAACTGCGTGGTCGTCAGTGCGTTCAGGTCCGCCGTGTCCAGGGCCCGCAGCTGGGCCGAGGTGATGGCGGCGACTTGCGCCGTGCTCAGGGCCACCAGTTGATTGCTCGACAGGCCGTCGACCTGCGCCGTGGTCAGGCCGGCGATCTGGCCGGTGGTCAGCGCGACGAGCGTGGTGGTGCTCAGCGCGGAGAGGTCGGAGGTCGAGATGCTGCGCATCTGCGTGCTGGTCAGCGCACCGAACTGCGAGGTCGAGAAGGCCGAGAGCTGGGCGGTGGACAAGGCATCGAGCTGCGCGGTGGTGAAGCCGCGGATCTGCGCGGTGCTGAGCGCGGCGACGTCGCTACTTTCGAGGTTGGCCACCTGGGTGGTGCTCAGCCCGGCGATCTGCGAGGTGCGCAGCGCGGCGAACTGGCTGGTGGTCAGCGCGTTGAGGTCAGCGGTGTCGAGTGCACGCAGCTGGGCGGTCGTCAGACCGACGAGTTGCGCGGTGGCCAGCGCGGCCAGTTGCGTGGTGCCCAGGCCTTCGACCTGGGCGGTCGACAGGCCGGCGATCTGGCTGCTGCTGAGGGCCGAGACGGCGGTGGTGTCCAGTGCCGCGAGGTCGCTGGTGGACAAGCCGCGCAGCTGGGTGGTGGTCAGGGCGCGCAGCTGGGTGGTGCCGAAGGCGTCGAGTTGCGTCGACGACAGCGCATCGAGCGCGGCGGTCGAGAGGCCGCGGATCTGCGCGGTGCTCAGGGCGGCCAGGTCGGAGGTGTCGAGGTTGGACACCTGCGTCGTCGTCAGCGCGGCGATCTGCGAGGTCTTCAGCGCGGCGAACTGGCTGCTCGTCAGCGCGTTCAGGTCGGCGGTGTCGAGCGCGCGGATCTGCAGGCTAGTGAAGGCGGCCACCTGGCCGGTGGTCAGGGCCACCAGCTGCGTGGAGGACAGCGAATCCACCTGCGCCGTGGTCAGACCGGCGATCTGGCCGCTGGTCAGCGCCACCAGCGCGCTGGTGCCCAGCGAGGCCACGTTGCTGGTCACGATGCCACTGGTCTGCGCGGTGCCCAGGGCGGCCAGCTGAGAGGTGCTCAGCGCGGCCAGCTCATTGCTGGTGAGGGCGCCGATCTGCGCGCTGGTGAAGCCGCGCAGCTGGGCCGTGCTCAGGGCGGCCAGGTCGCTGGTTTCCAGGTTGGCCACTTGCGTGGTCGTCAGGCCGGCGATCTGCGAGGTGCGCAGCGCGGCGAATTGCGTGGTCGTCAGCGCGTCGAGGTCGGCGGTGCTGAGGGCTCGCAGTTGTGCGGTGGTGACAGCCGCCAACTGGCTGGTGCTCAGCGCGACGAGCTGATTCGTCGTCAGGCCTTCGACCTGGGCGGTGGTCAGGCCGGCGATCTGGCCGGTGGTCAGCGCGGCGAGCGTGGTGGTGCTCAGCGCGGACAGGTCGGAGGTCGAGATGCTGCGCATCTGCGTGCTGGTCAGTGCGCCGAATTGCGAGGTCGAGAAGGCCGACAGCTGGGCGGTGTCCAGCGCGTTGAGCTGCGCGGTGGTGAAGCCGCGGATCTGCGCGGTGCTCAAGGCGGCGACGTCGCTGCTTTCGAGGTTGGCGACCTGGGTGGTGCTCAGCCCGGCGATCTGCGACGTGCGCAGCGCGGCGAACTGGCTGGTGGTCAGCGCGTTGAGGTCAGCGGTGTCGAGTGCGCGCAGCTGGGCCGTCGTCAGGCCGAGCAGTTGCGCGGTGCCCAGGATGGCCAGCTGGCTGCTGCCCAGGCCATCGATCTGCGTCGTCGACAGGCCGGCGATCTGGCTGCTGCTGAGGGCCGAGACGGCGGTGGTGTCCAGCGCGGCGAGGTCGCTGGTGGACAGGCCGCGCAGCTGGGTGGTGGTCAGGGCCCGCAGCTGGGTGGTGCTGAAGGCGTCGAGCTGCGTCGAGGACAGCGCGTCCAGCGCGGCGGTGGAGAAGCCGCGGATCTGCGAGGTGCCGAGCGCGGCGAGGTCGGTGGTTTCGAGGTTGGCGACTTGCGTCGTCGTCAGCGCGGCGATCTGCGAGGTCTTCAGCGCGGCGAACTGGGTGGTCGTCAGCGCGTCCAGGTCGCTGGTGCCCAGGCTGCGCAGTTGCACGCTGCTGAGCGCGGCGACCTGGCCGGTGGTCAGTGCCACCAGCTGCGTGGTGGACAGCGAATCCAGCTGCGCGGTCGACAGGCCGGCGATCTGGCCGGTGGACAGCAGGGACAGCGTGGTGGTGCTCATCGCCGCGACGTTGCTGGCGTCGATGCCCAGGGCTTGCGAGGTGGTCAGCGAGGCCAGCTGCGCCGAGGTCAGCGCGGCCATTTCATTGCTGGTGAAGGCGGCGATCTGCGCGCTGCTGAAGCCGCGCATCTGCGAGGTGGTCAGCGCGGCCAGGTCGGTGGTTTCGAGGTTGGCGACCTGCGTCGTCGTCAGCGCGGCGATCTGCGAAGTCTTCAGCGCAGTGAACTGCGTGGTCGACAGCGAGTTCAGGTCGGCGGTGTCCAGCGCGCGCATCTGCGCGGTGGTGAAGGCGGCCACTTGCGACGTGCCCATCGCGCCGAGCTGCGTGCTGCTCAGGCCGTCCACCTGCGCGGTGGTCAGGCCGGCGACTTGCGCGGTGCTCAGGCCAGCCGCCGTGGTGGTGCCCAGCGCGGCCAGGTCGGACGTGGAGATGCCGCGCATCTGCGAGCTGGTCAGCGCGCCGAACTGCGTGGTGCTCAACGAGGCCAACTGGGCCGTCGTCATCGCGTCGATCTGCGTCGTCGTGAAGCCGCGCACTTGCGAGGTGCTCAGCGCGGCCAGGTCGGTGGTCTCGAGGTTGGCGACTTGCGTGGTCGTCAGCCCGGCGATCTGCGAGGTGCGCAGTGCGGCGAATTGCGTGGTCGACAGCGCATCGAGGTCGCTTGTGCCCAGGCCGGCCAGTTGCGCGGTGGTCAGCGCGGCCACTTGCGAGGTGCTCAGCACGGCCATTTGTGTGGTCGTCAGCGCGTCCACCTGGGCCGACAGCAGCGCGGCGATCTGGCCGGTGCCCAGCGCGGCGATCTGCGTGGTGCCGACGGTGGCGATGTCGGCATTCGAGATCGCGCGGATCTGCGAGCTGGTGAAGGCGGCGAACTGCGTGCCGGACATCGCGGCGAGTTCGCTGGTGGTCAGTGCGTCGATCTGCGTGGTGGTGAAGCCGCGAACCTGGCTGGTGCTCAGCACGGCCAGGTCGGTGGTTTCCAGCGCGGCGACTTGGGCCGCCGTCAGGCCGGCGATCTGCGAGCTGCGCAGCGCGGCGAATTGGCTGGTGCCCAGCGAGTTCAGGTCACTGGTGCCCAGGCCGGCCAGCTGGGCCGTGGTCATCGCAGCGACCTGTGTGGCGCTGAAGGTGGCGAGCTGGGTGGTGGTCAGGCCGTCGACCTGCGCGGCGGTCAGCGCGGCGACCTGGCTGGTGCTCAGCGCGGCGATCTGCGTGGTGCCGACGGTGGCCAGGTCGGCCGCCGGCAGCGAGCGCAGCTGCGCACTGCTGAAGGCGGCGAATTGCGTGGCGCTGAAGGCGCCGAGCTGCGTGGTGCTCAGGGCTTCCAGCTGCGTGGTGTTGAAGCCGACCATCTGCGCGGCGCTCAGCGCGGCCAGATCGCTGGTTTCCAGCGCGTCGACCTGGCCGGCCACGATGGAGCGGATCTGCGTCGTCGTCAGCTGGCTGTATTGGGTGGTGGTCAGCGCGGCGATGTTGGTGTCGGACAGACCGGCGATCTGTGCGCTGGTGAAGCCGCCGAGCTGCGTGGCGCCCAGCGAGACCAGCTGCGTGGTCGACATGCCGTCGACCGAGGCGGCCAGCAGCTTGCTGAACTGCGTGGCGCTCAGCGCGGCCAGCGAGCTGGTGCCCACGGCGGCCAGGTCGGCGGCGCCGATGCCCGCCAGCTGGCTGGTCGTCAGGCCCGAGAACAGCGTGGGCGTCAGCGCGTTGAACTGTGAAGTTGTCAACGAATCGACCTGCGTTGCCGTCAGCGCGTTGAGCTGCGTGACCGACAGCGCCACCAGATCGGTGGTGTCGAGCGCTGACAGGCGCGAGGCGTCGAGCACCCGCAGGCCGCTGGTGGACACCGCCGGCATCTGGCTGGCGACCAGTGCCGTGACCTGTGCCGCGCTGAACGCCGCCCAGTCTTCCGTGGTCAATGCCGCGATTTCGGTCGTGGTCAGGGCCGCGATTTCGGTCGTGGTCTTGCTCGGAATAGTGGTTGCCATGGTGATCGTCCTTGTGGCGCTATCTTCAGCACTCGCTGCGGGTGTTACATCTGCGGGCCTGAGGAGCTTCAGACCAGCCTTCGTCGGGATATCGGGCCGGGGTTCGGGAACTTGAGCCGCGAGCTGAAGCGGCGGCGGAAACCTGACTTATTCAGCGTTTTCGGCCTGCGGCCCGGCCGGCCGCAGGAATAACGCGGCGTTTTCCGGCGCTTATCCCGGTCAAGATTTCACGGACCGGCGGCACCATGGCGATGCGCTGGCGTGCTGCCCGCGCGCCCCTCGCCATGGCCGACGCACAAGACCGCAACCTTCCCGCCTCAGAACGAAAGATCCGCAAGGCCCGTGAAGACGGGCAGGTGGCGCGTTCGCGCGACCTGGCGCATCTGGCAATCGTCGGCGGCGGCGGCGCGGTGCTGGTGGCCTTTGCGCCGCAGCTGGCCGAGGCCATGCGCAAGTTGCTGGGCACCGGCCTGCGCTTCGACGCCAAGATGCTGGCCCAGCCCGATGTGCTGACCCACCGCCTGGCCGAGCTGACCTGGGCCTGGCTGCTGATCCTGATGCCCATCGGTGCCGTGGGCATCGGCCTGGCGCTGGCCTCGGGCATCGCCGCCGGTGGCTGGAACTTCACGATGAAGCCGCTGATGCCGAACTTCGGCAAGCTCAACCCGCTGTCGGGCATCGGCCGCATGTTTTCCAGCGAGCAGTTCACGCAGGTCGGCAAGGCCTGTTTCCTGGCGCTGCTGCTGGGCGGGATCGGCGCCTTCTATCTGAAACTGCACTTCGGCGACTTTCACGATGCCCTGACGATGCCGCTGCCTGCGGCGCTGCAGCAAACTGCCAACGCCTTGCTCGGCGGGCTGTTGCTGCTGGTGCTGGCGCTGGTGGTGTTTGCGGTGATCGACGTGCCGCTGCAGCGCTTCCTGGTCCTGAAGCGGCTGAAGATGAGCCACCAGGAAATGAAGCAGGAATACAAGGACGCCGAAGGGAACGTCGAGGTCAAGGCCAAGGTCAAGGCGCGCATGCGCGAGATGGCCAAGAAACGCATGCTGGCGGCTGTCCCCAAGGCCGACCTGGTCGTCATGAACCCGACCCACTATGCGGTGGCGCTGAAGTACGAAGACGGCTCGATGTCGGCGCCACGGGTGGTGGCCAAGGGGGCGGACCTGCTGGCCATGCGGATCCGCGACCTGGCCAAGGAGCACAAGGTGCCTGTCCTGCAGCTGGCGCCCCTGGCGCGGGCCTTGTACGCCAACACCGAGGTGGATCAGGAAGTGCCGGCGCGGCTGTTCCAGGCGGTGGCGCAGGTGCTGGCCTATGTCTATCAGCTGCGCGCGGCCTTGGCGGGCAAGGGCGCGATGCCCAGGGATCTGCCGCCGATCGTGGTGCCGGCGGATATGGATCCGGCCAACAAGCCTGCCGCAGCTGAAGACCCGGATGGGTGAAGTGTGGGCAATTTGTCCAATATGAATCAAAATGGACAAATTGAGGGGCTCACCATGGAACAGTTCTCGTCCACCCGCGCCAAGCAATCCTTCGGTGAACTGCTGAAAGCCGCAGCACTGGGGCCAGTGGCGATCGAGCGCCACGGCAAGGTACAGGCCATCGTGGCCGCACCGGGCTACTTCACCGGCGTCTCGGCGGCACAGGACGAGCAGGCATCCAGGCGTCTGGCACGCGCGAACCAGAGCGTGGTCGAGAAGGATCGATTGATTCGACACCAGCGAATCGCTCTCGATCTGGTCACCCTGCCGGCCGACGAGCGAGACCGGATGATCGAGCAGGCCCTGGCCGTCGTGCAGCGCTGGCGGCAAGAGCGCTTGTGCAGCAGCGACTACATCGAGCGGTGGTCGGCCCTGCTGAAGCTGCCGGCGGTGGCGTTGGCGATGGCGATGGTGTCCGACGCCGACGGCTGGGGCCCGGCCTTGCGCCAGAACTCGCCCTGGGTCGGTGTGCACGCATGAATCTCGAGGCCTTGTTCGACCTGTTCCGGCAAGCGCGCAAGCTCTGCGGCCATCAGGATTTCGTCGTCATCGGCAGCCTGTCGATCCTGGGGCTGTCTGAGCACTTCCAAGTCCCCGACGACATGACGATGTCCAACGACGTCGACTGCTACACCAAGAACGACCCCGACCGGGTCTTCGATCTGCTGGCAGCGCTGGGCGAGAACTCCCCTTACCACCAGCGTTCCGGCTACTACCTGGATGCGGTAGCGCCCGGCCTGCCCAGCTTGCCGGAGGGGTGGGGCGAGCGCCTGCTGAAAGTGGAACACGACGGCCTGAGGCTGTGGTTCCTGGACCCTAACGACGCTGCGCTGTCCAAATACGCTCGCGGGGAACCGCGCGATCGCCGCTGGATTCAGGCCGGCATCCGCGTCGGCGTGGTATCGCTCCCGGTCGTGAGTGCACGTTGGGGCAGCACCAACTTTCTGGACGCCGATGAGCAGCAGCGTGCTCGCTGCCTGGTCGAGGAGGACCAGGCCTGGTTCGCCCTGGTGAAAGCGGGCCGCCAACCGCCGGAGCCTGAGCCCCGCTGATGGTCCGCTGTTGGTTCGCCCAGCCGACGGGCCTCCGGCTTGTTGACTGACGCTTAAGCCGCGGTTTCCCCCCGCTTATCCGGCTCAAGTTTTCCGGCCGGCCCGGAACAATGCAGCCCATGAATGCTTTCATGGCCCAGCTGCAAGCCCACATCGGCCCCCGTGCCGGCGTGCTGAAGGCGCTGATGGCGCCGATGTTCATCGTGATGGTGCTGTCGATGATGGTGCTGCCGCTGCCGGCATTCGCCCTCGATGTGTTCTTCACTTTCAACATCGCTCTCGCGCTGATGGTGATGCTGATCGCGGCCAACATGGTGCGCCCGCTGGACTTCGCGGCCTTCCCGACCATCCTGCTGGTGACCACGCTGCTGCGCCTGTCGCTGAACGTGGCCTCCACGCGCGTCGTGCTGCTGGAAGGCCACACCGGCGCCGCGGCCGCCGGCAAGGTCATCGAGTCTTTCGGCCACTTCCTGATCGGTGGCAATTTCGCGGTCGGCCTGATCGTCTTCGCGATCCTGGTGGTCATCAACTTCATCGTCGTCACCAAGGGCGCCGAGCGCATCGCCGAAGTCGGCGCGCGTTTCACCTTGGATGCGATGCCCGGCAAGCAGATGGCCATCGATGCCGACCTGAACGCCGGCCTGATCGACGAGAAGGAAGCCAAGCGCCGGCGCATCGAGGTCGGTGAAGAAGCGGAATTCTTCGGCTCGATGGACGGTGCCAGCAAGTTCGTGCGTGGCGACGCCATCGCCGGCATCCTGATCCTGGTCATCAACATCATCGGCGGCTTCATCATCGGCGTGGCCCAGCACTCGCTGTCGGCCGCCCAGGCGGCCGAGAGCTACATCCTGCTGGCTGTCGGTGACGCGCTGGTGGCGCAGATCCCGGGGCTGCTGATCTCGGTCGCCGCGGCGATGGTGGTCTCGCGCGTCGGCAAGGGCAGCGACATCGGCAGCCAGATCCGCGCGCAGGTCTTCTCCAGCCCGAAGGCGCTGGCCATCACCGCGGGCATCGTGATCACGCTGGGCCTGATCCCGGGCATGCCGCACTTGGTGTTCCTGATGATCGGCGGCGGCATCGGCTGGCTGGCCTGGTTCCTGGCCGAGAAGGCCCGCAAGGTGGCCGAAGCCCCGCCGCCCAGCACCCGCCCCGAGCCGCCGGCGAACGCCGAAGCCAGCTGGGACGACCTGCAGCCGGTGGACACGCTGGGCCTGGAAGTCGGCTACCGCCTGATCGCGCTGGTCGACAAGGCGCGCCAGGGCGACCTGCTCAGCCGCATCAAGGGCGTGCGCAAGAAGTTCGCGCAGGACGTCGGCTTCCTGCCGCCGCCGGTGCACATCCGCGACAACCTGGAACTCAAGCCTAGCCTCTACCGCGTGATGCTGCGCGGCGCCGTGGTCGGCGAGGGCGAGGCCTATCCAGGCATGTTCCTGGCCATCAACCCCGGTGGCGCGACGATCAAGCTGCCCGGCACCGCCACCATCGACCCCGCCTTCGGCCTGCCCGCGGTGTGGATCGAGGAGCGCCAGCGCGAGATGGCCCAGATGAACGGCTTCACGGTGGTCGATTGCTCGACCGTCGTGGCCACCCATCTCTCGCACCTGATGCAGGTGAATGCCGCCAAGCTGCTGGGCCGGGTCGAGACCCAGTCGCTGGTCGAGCATGTCACCAAGCTGGCGCCGAAGCTGATCGAGGACGTGATCCCGAAGATGGTCGGCATCGCTGCCGTGCAGAAGGTGCTGCAACTGCTGCTGGAAGAGGGCGTGCACATCCGCGACATGCGCTCCATCGTCGAGTGCCTGGCCGAACATGCCGCCACCGTCACCGACCCGGGTGAACTGGCCCGCCGCATCCGCATTCACCTGGCGCCGGTGATCGTGCAGCAGATCTACGGCCCGACGCGCGAGCTGGACGTCATCGCGCTGGAACCCGAACTCGAACGCCTGGTCACGCAGGCGCTGACCTCGCCGCACGGCGCCGCGCTGGACCCCGGTGTCGCCGACACCTTGACCCGCGAGGCCGCCAACACGGCGGCCCGCGCCGAGAACATGGGCCACCCGGCCTGCCTGCTGGTGCCGGACCTGATCCGCGCGCCGATGGCCCGTTTGCTGAAGCGCTCAGCCCCGCGTCTGAAGGTGCTGGGCCACAGCGAGATTCCCGAGACCCACTCGATCCGCATCGGCTCGATCATCGGCGGCGCCGCCTGATCGGCACAGGCCTGCGGGCGATACCGGACAAAGCGGGTCTTTGCCCCGTTTATCCAGCTTAAGTCGAACAGCCGCACCGGAACAATAGCCAAACCGATGCATACGAGTCCCGGAGTTCCCGCATGAACGTCAAACGCTTTACCGCCAAGAACTCCCGCGACGCATTGGCCCTGGTTCGCCAGGCCCTGGGCGAGGACGCGGTGGTGCTCTCCACGCGGCCCGGTGGCGATGGTGTCGAGGTGCTGGCGATGGCGCCGGACGGCCTGCAGCAGATCGAACAGGCTGCCTCCAACGCGCCGACCGTGCGGGCCCAGGCCGCAGCGCCCGGGCGGGGGCAGCCGCAGCGCCCGGCCCAAGCCGAACCGCGCGCACCGCGTGTGCCGAATTCCGTCGGCGGACAAGTCGGTGCCGACGCCGACCTGCGCGCCGCCCGTGCCGCCGAGCATCAGATCCCGGCGCTGCGCCAGGACGCCGCGCCGCAGCGCGGCCGCAGCGCCGAGCCGAAGCCCACGCTGGCCCAGCGCGCCGCGCGTGAACGCATCGAACCGCGCATGGATGGCGGCATCGATGCCGGTGTCGAAAAGGATGTCGAAGCCCTGGGCATGAGCACGCTGACCTTCCAGGACTATGTGCGTGAACGCATGCTGAAGCGCCGCCAGGCCGAGATCGACCAGGGTCACACCCCGGCCCCGGCGATGCACGCCGAGGCCCCGGCCCGCCGTGCCGCGCCGGCCGCCGCTCCGGCGCCGCAAGCCGCGCCGCGCCGCGAGATTCCCGTGCTGCGCGACGAAGTGCGCCTGGCCGAGCCGGAGCCGCCGGTGCGGCTGGACAATAGCGCTCAACGTGAGCGTAGCGAGATGCTGGGCGAACTGCGCTCGATGAAGCACCTGATCGAAGAACGCTTCGGCATGCTGGCCTTCATGGAGAAGCTGCAGCGCAACCCGCGCCAGGCCGAGCTCTCGCAGAAGCTGCTGGACAGCGGCCTGTCGCCGGCGCTGATCCGCAAGCTGGTGCAAAGCCTGCCGGCCGACACCGACGACGAAATGGCCTGGGCCGCCAGCGTGCTGGAACGCAATGTGCTGACCGACGAGCGCGACGCGCCGATCGAAGACCAGGGCGGCGTCTACGCGCTGATCGGCTCCACCGGCGTCGGCAAGACCACCTCCACCGCCAAGATCGCCGCCGCCTTCGCCACCAAGCACGGCGCCGCGAACCTCGGCCTGATCACGCTGGACGCCTACCGCGTCGCCGCCCACGAACAACTGCGCACCTACGGCCGCATCCTCGGCGTGCCGGTGCACACCGCGCATGACCGCGCGTCGCTGGAAGACCTGCTGGAGCTGCTGTCGGCCAAGAAGATGGTGCTGATCGACACCGCCGGCATGGCCCAGCGCGACAGCCGCACCCGCGAGCTGATGGAGATGCTCTCGCACCGCTCGATCCAGAAGCTGCTGGTGGTCAACGCCGCCGCACAAGGCGAAACGGTGGAAGACGTGATGACGGCCTACGGCGCGGCCAGCTGCCGCGGCATCGTGATCAGCAAGCTCGACGAAGCCGTCAAGCTGGGGCCCGCGCTGGATGCGGTGATCCGCCACAAGTGCAAGGTGGTCGGCATCGCCAACGGCCAGCGCGTGCCGGAAGACTGGCACCGCCTGTCGGCCCAGGCGCTGGTGCAGCGTGCGCTGCGCGGCGGCGGCGGCTCGTCGTGGCGCCTGGACGCCGGTGAAGTGAACCTGATCTTCGCCGGCCGCCACGCGGTGACCAGCGCTGCGGTTCACGCCTGATCTGATTCAGCCCCTAGCGATCAAACAACACGTCCAAGCGCTCAATGCACGATTTCATGAATTCCCGCCACGCACCCCTCGACCAGGCCCATGGCCTGCGCCAGCTGTTCGCGGCGCAGCGCCAGCGCTTCGTGCCGCTGGTGCACAACCCGCACGTGGCCTTCGGCGGTGTGTCGATGGAGCGCCTGTGCGCGGCCTTCGCCGAAGCCCAGATGCACACGCTGGTGGTCGACGCGGCCGACACCGCCAGCACCGCGGATGAATTGGCGCAGGTCGATCTGTCGGCCTGCATCGAACGCCTGTCGCCCAGCGTGTCCTACCTGGCCGCGCGCGGCCTGCCGATGCGCCACCTGGATGCCCGAGGCGCGACCAGCGGCTTCCTGAGCGCGCTGGCCGAAGCCGCGCCGCGTGCCGACGTGGTGCTGGTGCATGCCGGCGCCTCCGACATCGCGCGGCTGTTTGCCCGCCGCGCGCCGCGCCCGATCCTGCAGGCCGCCGATCTGCCGGAAAGCCTGACCCATGCCTACGCGTCGATGAAGCTGCTGACGCAGCGCCTGGGCGTGATGGCCTTCGATCTGATGGTGGCGGCCGACGCCGGCTCACCGCGCATTGCCCGCATCGCCGACCGGCTGGCCGACTGCGCCGACCGCTTTCTCGGCGCCGCGCTGTCCGATTGGGCACTGGCCGACCCCAGTGCCGACGACGATGAGCCGCTGCAACCGGAGCTGCGCCGTCTGGCCGCGGCCCAGCTGCGCAACGGCGACGACTTCACCGAACCCTCATCCCTGGCCATGCATGGCCGGGCGAGCGCCGCGCGTGGTTTTGCCGCGGCCCACGCGAACTGATCTGTCCGGGAGCCCCCACCCATGTACACCGCCAAAGGCCGACTCGACGCCAATGCGATGCTCAAGCAGTACAGCCCGCTGGTGCGCCGTCTGGCCCACCAGATGATCGCCAAGCTACCGGCCAACGTCGAGATCGACGACCTGATCCAGGTCGGCATGATCGGGCTGTCGGATGCGCTGACGCGCTTCGACTCCGCCCAGGGCGTGCAGTTCGAAACCTTCGCCACCCAGCGCATCCGCGGCGCGATGCTCGATGAGCTGCGCGGCAGCGACTGGATGAGCCGCGGCGACCGCCGGCACCAGCGTTCGATCGAGACCGCCGTGCACAAGCTGGAGCAGAAGCTCGGCCGCGCGCCGCAGGAGAGCGAGATCGCCAAGGAAATGGGCTTGTCGCTGACCGATTACCAGGAGCTACTTGGCAAAGTGCGCGGCACCCAGCTGGTCCACCTGGAAGACATGACCGGCGACGACGGCGACGACGACTACCTCGACCGCCATGTGGCCGACGAGACGGCCAACCCGCTCTCGCTGCTGAACGACCACCGCATGCGCGAAGCGCTGGTCGAAGCCATCAAGAACCTGCCCGAACGCGAGCAGTACGTGATGAGCATGTACTACGAGCACGACATGAACCTCAAGGAGATCGCGGCCGTGCTGAAAGTGACCGAAAGCCGCGTGTGCCAGCTGCACAGCCAGAGCATTGCCCGCCTGCGGAGCAGGCTTCGCGAATGGTAGTGCGCAGCCGGCCGCGTCGGTGATCAGACGGTCAGGTTCGGTAGGCGGTCCGGCACCGTCACGGCTTCGGGTCGCGCCGCTTCACGCTGGCCCAGGCTGAACTCGAAGCTGGCGCCGACACCCGGCTGGCCGCTGGCGGTGATGGTGCCGCCATGGCGCTGCACGATGCGCTGCACGATGGTCAGGCCGATGCCGGTGCCATGGAACTCTTCATGGCGGTGCAGGCGCTGGAAGGGCTGGAACAGCTTGCGCGCCTGCTCGGGGCCGAAGCCGGCGCCGTTGTCGGCCAGGGTCAGCAGCAGCTGGCCGTCGTCGTCGCGCTCGCCGCTGAAACGCACGCTGGGCTGCGCCACCTGGCGCGTGAACTTCGCGGCATTGCCCAGCAGGTTCTGCAGCACGATGCGCAACTGCGGCGGCGAAGCCCAGACGACCATGCCGGGCTGCACCTGCCATGCGACCGGGGCGGCACGTTCGATGTGCGGCAGGCCGGCGATCACCTCGTGGGCCATGGCGCTGAGATCGATCGCCTGGCGCTCGATCGCGGCACTCGACGAGCGGGCCAACTCCAGCAGCGCTTCCAGCGTCACCAGCATGTCGCGTGCGGCGCGCACCTGCAGGTCCAGCAGCGCGCCTTCGCCGGGTTCCATGCGCTCGCCCATGCGCTGGCGCAGCAGTTCGGCCAGGCCCTGCACATGGCCGATGGGCGTGCGCAGCTCATGCGCCAGGTGGCGCGCAAAGGCATCGAGGTCGCGGTTGGCCAGCTCCAGCTCGCGGGTGCGGGCGGTCACCGCGAGCTGCAGTTCGCGGTTGTGCTGCACCAGCATCTGCTCGGTCATCTTGCGCAGCGTGATGTCGCGGCCGACACCGTGATAACCGCCGAAGTGACCGTGTTCGTCGAAGCGCGGCGCGCCGGCCAGCGAGATCCAGATCGTGCGGCCGTCGTCGCGCTGCACCGGGAACTCCAGCGCGCGAAAGGGCTGGCGTGCATCCAGCTCGGCGCGGTGGCTGTCCCATTGCGCGGCGGGCAGGGCATCGGGAAGGGCTTCCCAGCGGGTCAAGCCGACATGGCGCTGCACCAGGCTGCCGAAGCGGCGCAGCATCTCCGGCGTCGGCGGCGGGAAGCGGTGCTCGGCGTCGGTGACCCAGTACCAGTCGGCCGACAGCCCGGCCATCACCGCATAGCGTTGCTCGCTGGCCTGCAGCCGGCGGAAGGCCTCTTTCGATGCGGTGATGTCGCGCGCCACGCCTTCATAACCGGCGAAGCTGCCGTCGCGGTGAAAGCGCGGCCGGCCCGACAGGCCGACCCAGCCACGCGCCTGCGCGCCCAGGCCGCTGACGGCCAGCTCGATGTCGTGGAAACTTTCCTGCCGCTCCAGCAGGTCGTGGAAGGCGTGCCAACCCATCGCCGGCGGCTGGCAGAAACCCAGTTCGTCGTGGCGGCGGCCGAGCAGGTCGCCCAGGGCGCGGCCGGCCGGCTTGACGATCGGCGCGTCGGCCGACAGCGTGGACAAGCGCTTGCGCGCGTCGGTCTCCCAGTACCAGTCGGTCGAGAGTTCGGCGCGCGCGCGCCAGCGCCGTTCGGATTCACCGAGCACACCTTCGACCTGTGTGGCCAGGTCGCCGAAGGCCGAGGGCACGGCACGATGCGATTGGCGCAGCCCGGCGACGGCCGATTCCCAGGTGCCGCGGCGCAGTTCATTGACCGTTTCGCGCAAGGTGCGCGCGGCCAGACGGTGCGAGCGCCACAGGATCACCGCCACCGCCGTGAGCAGCAGCCCGCCCATCGCCGCGGCCGCCAGGCCTTGCGCCAGCGCCTGGCGCCAGGCGGATGTCACGGGATCGTCGGTCAGCAGGGGCAGCAGCCGGACGGCAGCCGCCAGGGCGCAGACCGCACACAGCAAACTCAGCAGCAGCACGATGCGGCGCGCGGTGCGGTTGCTGCCGGGGTCGCTGAGCGATGGCGCCGCGGTTTCGGACCACGGCAGTGTTTCGCCTTCGGCACGCGCGGCGGATTCCAGCCGCGAGCGCGGCCTGAGTACTGCAAATCCCAATCAACGACCTCTTGCAAGCAATGTGGCTTGGCCACTTGACTCAACCCCCTCCCTCGGGGGCCAGGAGCACGCTTGTTATGGGTCCGGCTGGCGCGTGAGCCTGCGCCTGCGGACGTATCGGAATGTACGTGGTCGTGGGCGAGTGTGCCCGCGTCGCCGCGTCAGGGCAACGGGGAAACTACTTCAGAGGTCAAAGATGTTGGCGGGGGCTGGCCGGCGCAGCGGCCGGCGGGATGGCTTCAGGCGCTGATCGAGCCGCCGCGCAGCGGCGAATCGGGCAGGCCGCGGGCGCCGTAGAGGGCGTTGCCGGGGGCGCTGTCGGGCATCAGCACATCGATGGCGCGGTCGAGCGCGGCGGTGGCGCGCGCCAGGGTTTCGCGCTGCGAAGCCACCTGCGCGCTGGCACGTGCCAGGCGGCGGCGCATCGGCTCGGGCACGCCGCCATGGCGTGCCGCATGCATGAAGCGCTGCACCGCGGCGGCCAGCGCACGGTGCAATTCATTGGCCTGTACTTCCACGGCGCGCGCGTCGCGCTCACGCAACGAATCGGCCAGGCCGGCCAGGCCGCGCTCCACGTTGGCCACGGCGGTCTCCAGCTCGGAAGTCTGCGCAAGCGCGTGCTGCTCGATGGACGTCGTGATCATGCGGCGGACCTGTGAAGGTGGGCGTGAGGGGGAGCGAAGGGAAGAGCCGTGAACCGGGTGATCAGTGAAGCGATCACTCAGCTGCGTGCCTTCGGCGACAACAGCTCGGCCGCGTTGGCGATCAGCTTGTCGGCGATGGCCTCGGCGTTGACTTCGAACTTGCCATCGCGAATGGCGTCGGAGATGCGCTTGACCTTCTCCGCGTCGAACACTGCTTCGCTGCCGCCGGCGCCGAGCAAGGCCCCGGCCGACAACTCGACCTTGGCGCTGGGCTCGGAGGCCGAACCGCCGCCAGCCGCGGCTGTCGTCGACTTGCGTTCCGTGACTGCGGGGGAAACCGCAGGCTTGTTTTCAATTGAACCGATCTTCATGGTGGACTCCTACAGGGCGGGTCACCTGGCTTTGCCCTGAGACATGCTCGGGGTATCGGCCCGCGATAGCGCGGACTTTAGGGCTTTCACACATTCTTTTCATTGGATCCCCCGGTTGCGGGAGAGCCAAGCATGTGCAACCCGATATTGTGATGCAAATGATCAAAGCGCTATCTCCATGCGCCGATCCCCACTGGGCACACCACTGAGCACGCGGCCCGATTCGACACGCACCCGCGCCGTCTGGCCTTCCACGCCGGCCGTCACGGCCTGGCCTTCGGCGCTGACGGCGTATCCCTGTCCGACCGCCACCACCCGCACCACATCGCCGGCATTGAAATACTGCCGCGCCTTCAGGTCCATGCGGCGCAGCGTGTCGCCGGCGGCCAGCGGGCGGGCCAGCGTGCGGCCCAGCGCCAGCGGCGCCGCGGTGATGGCCGGGTCGGGGCTGGCGGCCAAGTCCACTTCCACCCGTTGCAGGTGCCGGGCCTCCAGCAGCGTGCCGGCGGGCAGCGCCGAAGCGGCCACCAGCGCCGGCGCAAACAGCTTCACCGTGACCGGCAGGTAGACATTCCACTTGGTCGGGCCCTGCAGGCAGCGCAGGCCGATGCGGGTGCGCCCATAGGGCCGCACGCCGGTGGGCAGATAGGGAAGGATCTGTTCGCAGGGGGCGAGCTTGAGGCGCGGGTCGAGCTGGCCGATCTCCACTGCCACCCGCATCGGCCCGCCGCCCGGGCCCATCGCCGCACCGGCCGCCGTGCTGGCCAGCTGCTGCAGTTGCTGGGCGAGTCCCGCATCGATGCCTTCGGCGCAGGCCGTGCCGGCCGCCAGACCGATGGCCAGACCGGTGATCAGGACGGCGCAGGCGCGCAGGTCGTGCAAGGCGCGTGAGGCGCGGGATGCGTGCGATGCGCGCGAGGTGCGCAGAGGGAGGGCGATCTTCTTCACGTCGTGATGGTCGCTGCCGCCGGCCTGGCGCAGTGGCTGGAAATGGCAGGTCTTGCGCCGCTTTATCCGGCTCATGTTCCCGCCCCGCTTGCCCAGAATGCCTGGCATCCGAACCCTCATTCACGCCCTCCGGATTCACGCCAAGCCCACCGCGACCGACCCATGCAACGCCTGACCTCCACGCTCGATTTCCATGCACAAGCCCTGACGCTGCGTGCCGAGCGCCAGCGTCTGATTGCCAGCAACATCGCGAACGCCGACACGCCGGGCTACCAGGCCCGCGACATGGATTTCACCAAGGCGCTGCGTGAAGCCACCGGCGCCCAGGCCACGGCCGGCGCGATGGCGGTGACGAACAGCGGCCACATCGCCGAGCCCGCCGGTGCGCGCAGCGACAGCGAGCTGCTCTACGCCACCGGCCCGCAGGACAGCCTGGACCGCAACACCGTCGACCTGGACCGCGAGCGCGCCGCGTTCGCCGAGAACTCGGTGAAGTACGAGGCCACGCTGCGTTTCATCAACGGCAGTGTGCGCAGCCTCACCGAAGCCATGCGCAGCCCCAGCCAAGGTTGATTGAAGGACCGCCACGATGAGCATGTTCAAGATCTTCGACGTCTCCGGCAGCGCGGTCAGCGCGCAGTCGCAGCGCCTCAATACGGTGGCCTCCAACCTGGCCAACGCCGACACCGTGGCCGGCCCCGACGGCCAGGCCTACAAGGCGCGCCAGGTGGTGTTCCAGACCACGCTGATGGGCGAGGTGGCCAACGGCGCGCCGGCCGCAGCCGGCGTGCGTGTCTCGAACGTGGTGGAAGACAACACCCCTGGCCGCAAGGTGCACGACCCCAAGCACCCCGGCGCCGACGCCCAGGGCTACGTGACCTACAGCAACGTGAACCCGGTCGAGGAGATGGTCAACATGATCTCGGCCTCGCGTTCGTACCAGAACAACATCGAAGTGATGAACACCGCCAAGAGCCTGCTGCTGAAGACGCTGCAGCTCGGCCAGTCCTAATGTCCTATTTGATCGGCCGGAGCCTCCATGAGCAGTTTTGACTTCAGCGCTGTTGACACCAGTTCGCCGGTGAGCCCCACCAGCGCGGTGAACTCGGTGAAGAAGGCCACCGGCACCACCGCCACGGCCAGCGAGCAGACCGACCGCTTCCTGAAGCTGCTGGTCACGCAGATGCAGAACCAGGATCCGCTGAACCCGATGGACAACGCGCAGATCACCACGCAGATGGCGCAGATCTCCACCGTCAGCGGCATCGACGACCTGAACAAGTCCATCGTCAGCATGAACAGCATGCTGATGCAGTCGCAGTCGCTCGAGGCGGCTTCGCTGGTCGGCAAGAACGTGCTGGTGGCCGGCGATGACCTGACGCTCGATGCCGACGGCTACGCCACCGCCGGCTTCGACCTGGCCGGGCCCGCCGAATCGGTGGTGGTCAATGTGAAGAACGCCGCCGGCCAGATCATCGACAGCGTGAACCTCGGCTCGGCCGAAGCCGGCCGCCAGAGCTTCGGCTGGAAGTCCGCCGACCCCAAGCTGGTCGGCCTGACCTTCAGCGTCACCGCGCTGTCCGGCGGCACCCAGGTCGGCAGCACGCCGCTGGTGGCCGATGCCGTCACCGCCGTGTATTCCGATGGCGGCCAGCTGAATGTCGAAACCGTCAAGCATGGCGTCGTGAAGTACAGCGACGTCAAAGCCGTTTCCTGAAATCACCCCGCGAATCACCGAAGGAGCCCACCATGGCATTCCAGCAAGGCCTGTCCGGCCTCAACGCGACCAGCAAGAACCTGAGCGTCATCGGCAACAACATTGCCAACGCCAACACCTACGGCAGCAAGGCCTCGCGCGCCGAGTTCGCCGACATGTATGCGAACGCCATGAACGGCAGCGGCGGCAGCGCCATCGGCATCGGTGTCAACCTCACCGGCGTGACGCAGCGCTTCTCGCAAGGCAACATCACCACCACCGAAAGCGGCCTGGATCTGGCGATCAACGGCAACGGCTTCTTCCAGCTCGACGCGGCGGGCACCACGGTGTACTCGCGCAATGGCCAGTTCACGCTGGACAAGGAAGGCAACCTGACCAACTCGTCGGGCCAGAAGCTGCTGGGCTACGCCGCCAACCCCGATGGCATCATCATCCCGTCCACCGTGCAGGCGCTGCAGTTGCCCACCGCGGGCGTGGCGCCGAATGCCACCTCGCAGGTGGCGCTGGAGTTCAACCTCGATTCACGCGTTGCCGGCCCGTCGGCGGCACTGACCTTCGACCCGGCCGATCCGAACACCTACAACAACGCCACCTCGGTGACGGTGTATGACGCCAAGGGCCAGGAACTGGCGCTGACCTCCTACTTCCGCAAGTCCGACACGGTGGTCGATACCTGGGACATCTACCTCACCGCCAATGGCATGCCGATGCCCGCGGACGGCAGCCCGGCTGTCGCGGCGATGACCTTTGCCGCGGACGGTGGCTCGATGACCGCGCCGGTGGGCACGATCCCGCTCGTCATCGACGCCGGCGTGCCGCTGACGGCCGGCGGCACCTCGCTGCAGATCGACTTCGACCTGGACCTGGCCGGCGCCACGCAGTACGGCGCGGCCTTCTCGGTGACCGACCTGTCGCAGGACGGGTATGCCCCGGGCCAGCTCACCGGCGTCAGCATCGACAAGACCGGCGTCATCAAGGCCCAGTACTCGAACGGCCAGTCCAAGTCGGCCGGCCAGCTGGTGCTGGCGACCTTCCGCAACCCGCAGGGCTTGCAGCCGCTGGGCGGCAACGCCTGGTCGTCCTCTTTCGCCTCGGGCGACCCGATCGTCGGCGCCGCCGGCCAGGGCAACTTCGGCCTGCTGCAATCGGGCGCGCTGGAAGAGTCCAACGTCGACCTGACGGCCGAGCTGGTCAACATGATCACCGCGCAGCGCGCCTACCAGGCCAATGCGCAATCGATCAAGACCGAAGACCAGGTGCTGCAGACCTTGGTCAACCTGCGCTAAGTCGCGAACTGAGCGGGGACTTCAACCATGGATCGCTTGATCTACCTGGCGATGAGCGGGGCCAAGGCCACGATGCAGCGCCAGGACGTGGTGTCCCACAACCTGGCCAATGCCTCGACCACCGGCTTCAAGGCCGAACTGGCCGCGTTCCGCGCGGTGCCGGTGGTGGGCGAGGGCGCCAGCACCCGCGTCTACGCGCTCGAATCGACACCCGGCTACAACGCCGATGCCGGTCCGGTGCAGGCCACCGGCCGCAACCTCGATGTGGCGATGAAGGGCAATGCCTGGCTGGCCGTGCAGGCCACCGACGGCACCGAGGCCTACACCCGGGCCGGCTCGCTGGAGATGAACACCGAAGGCCTGCTGACCACCCACAACGGCCTGACCGTGCTGGGCGAAGGCGGGCCGATCACGATGCCGGCCAACGGTGAATACAAGATCGCCGCTGACGGCACCATCACCGCCAAGGTCGGCAACGGCCGGCCGACGGCGGTGGGCAAGCTGAAGCTGGTGACACCCGAAGCGCCGCTGACGCGCGGTACCGACGGCCTGATGCGGGCTGCCGAAGAACTGCCGGCCGACGCCACGGCGCGGCTGCAGGACGGCGCGCTGGAAGGCAGCAACGTCTCGACCATCGAGAGCATGGTGGCGATGATTTCCGCCGCGCGGCAGTTCGAGCAGCAGATGAAGATGCTGCAGGCGGCGCAGGACAAGGAACAGGCCGCGACCAAGCTGCTCGGCAGCACCTGAACCTGACGCTGGTCCTACCCGAAGAAAGCGCCGCTCCTGCGGCGCTTTTCGCTTCATCAGACCCCTCAAGTTCCGCAGATCATGACGGCATCACGACCAAAGGACCGTCGCCATGATGCGTTCGCTGTGGATCTCGAAGACCGGCATGGAAGCCCAGCAAACCCAGCTGGACGCCATCTCGCACAACCTCGCCAACACGGCGACCAATGGCTACAAGCGCGGCCACGCGGTGTTCGAGGACCTGATGTACCAGAACCTGCGCCAGGCCGGTGCCAACACCAGCGAGCAGAGCACGCTGCCCACCGGCCTGCAGATGGGCCTGGGCACGCGCGCCGTCGGCATGGCGCGCAACTTCTCGCAGGGCAACCTGCAGAGCACCGGCAACTCGCTGGACGTGGCCATCAAGGG
>NZ_DATILJ010000108.1:0-45387 GCF_035476535.1 Aquabacterium sp. | reverse complement strand
GCTGGCGGGTCGGCACATGAAGCGCGTCACGATGGAGCTGGGCGGGCACGCACCGGTGATCGTGGCGGAGGACGCGGACATCGCGCTGGCCGTGAAGGCAGCGGGCGCCGCCAAGTTCCGCAACGCCGGGCAGGTCTGTATCTCGCCGACACGCTTCCTGGTGCACGAGAGCATCCGCCACGAGTTCGCCAAGGCCCTTGCACTGCAGGCCGGCAATCTGAAGGTGGGTGACGGCCTGGTCGAGGGAACGCAGATGGGGCCGCTCGCGAATCCGCGCCGCGTGACAGCGATGGCCGAGTTCACGCGGGACGCCGTCGAGCGCGGCGCGGAGGTGCTGACCGGTGGCGAGCGCATCGGCGAGACCGGCAACTTCTGGCAACCCACCGTGCTGAGCCTCGGAAGGCGGTCCGGAAGCGGTCGAGGCCTACCTCAATGCCTAGGCTGTCGCGGTGATGAACGTCTGACAGGAGGCCAGAGCGGCTGGGTGTGGGTCAGGCTATGCGTTTCGCTGAAGTGCCGAGCCGGGGCTCGTGCTTGTGAACTTTGTGACTTCGTCGGTGAGATCGACTCTGCTGTCACGCGTCCGTTGCGACCGCTGATCGCGCCTTGGTGGCCAGGCGCCTCCTGGCAACTGGGGCCTTCTTCACCCTCAGCTCGACTACCAACCCCGATGCAGCTGCCATGTTCACCAGCGCATCGATCGCGAACAGGTTGCTCTTTCCACGAAGCAGATCGGAGACGCGCGGTTGCGTGACGCGAAACATCTTCGCGGCGCTCGCCTGCGTCAGATGTTGGCTCTCGATGCGCTCCTTCAAAGCCTTCATCAGCATGGAGCGAATCTTCATGTTCTCGGCTTCCTCGGGGGTGTCCTCGATGGCATCCCAGACGCTGGCGAAACGTTGGATCGTCACTTCCGTTGCTCCTTCAAGACTTCGGCGTAGCGCCTGATCGCAAGTTCGATGTCAACTCTCGATGTCCGCTGCGTCTTCTTCTGGAACGCGTGAAGCACGTAGACCGCGTCGGCGAACTTCGCCACGTAGATGACACGATAGGCACCTGACTCGTCTCGCACACGGATCTCCTGGACTCCCAAACCGACGCTCGACATGGGTTTCCAGTCATCTGGCTGCAGGCCATCCTGCACGCGGTCCAGCTGAAAGCCAGCCTCGCGGCGCGCGTCGAGCGGAAACGCTCGTAGCTCTTCAAGAGCCGTACCGACGAAGGCGATGTCCTTCTTGATCATCCTTGGTGAGTATACAAGTTTCAGTATGATCTGGAAGTCAATTTCGTCGGCAGCGGTGGCGAGCCAGCTTAGAGCCGGCTCGCCTGCCTTGTCAGCGGCAACCCGGCCCCGCGCATCGTCTCGACGGCCTCTGAGGTTCTTGCCGTCTGTCCGCCCGCTGCGCTTCACCCGGTCAGCCCAGAGATCCGATGACAACGATCCTCACCCGTCAAGCGCTGTACGAACTCGTCTGGTCCAAGCCTCGCACGGCGCTCGCCGAGGAACTGGGCGTTTCCGACGTGGCGATCGGAAAGCACTGCACGAGGGCGAGCATTCCCGCACCCCCGCTGGGGTACTGGGCAAAACTGAACGCAGGCGCGCCGGTGCGACGCATTCCGCTGCCGATCCGGCTGCCTGGCCAATCCAACACGATCGAGATCGGGAGGGATCCGCGAGCGTTGGTACACCAGGAAAGGTCCGGACGAGCCGCTGCATCCGCCGGTGTGGGAAGAGGAGTTGGAGCAGCAGGTCAGCGTGGCGGTCAAGCGTGTTGGCAAGGTTGTCGCCCCCCGGGACCTCCGCACGCCTCATCCAGCCTTGGCGCGGCTGCGCGAGGCCGAAGCCAGGCGCCAGGCGAAGCATCAAGCCAGCGGCTATTCATGGGACATGCCGTACTTCGATGCTCCGATGTACCAGCGCCAGCTGCGCATCTTCAGTGGACTGGTGCGCGCGCTGGCACCTGTTTACGGCAGGCAGGAAGTTGATTGCGAGGACAAGTGGATTCAGGGAATCGGCACGCTTCATCACCTCGTGCTCCATCTGCACTTCGGGGGCGTAAGGATGGCTCTGCAGATTTTCGAGCCCTCAGACCGAGGCCGCGAGAAGGAGCGCAAGCCGGTCAAGGCCACAACGCTCAGCATCGACACGGATCGATCGCGAGACGGCGTCCATGAATAGAGCGATCAACCTCGCTTCGGGCACCGGCGAAGGACGACGGCAGTGCGGCTGCGGCCAGCAAGGTCCCAGGCAAAGGGTGCGGTACTTGCCCCGTCATGGGTGTTTCGTTCATGGTGACCTCCTGAGTTGAGTGGAGCGAGGACGTGACTCGCTTCAGGCGCGCGGGAAGACCGCATCCACGGTGCGACCGCCATTGAACTGGCATTCGCCCTGGCCGCCAGCCTTCATGCCCGCCGCCGGGTCGTTGAGGTGGAAGCGGCAGCGCAGGGGCTGCGCGTCCGGGCCGGCCAGGTTGGCGATGACCTTGCCCGAATAGATCGTCGAGAAGGCGGTGGCGGGATACGGGCCGAAGTAGCGCCAATCGTCCCAGCCCCGGCGCCAGCCACGCCACATCGGCTCCAGCATCTCGGTGCGCACGCTGCTGGTCACCTGCGCGAACGGTCCGCTGAAAACACCCGCGGTGCCGGCCGTGGCCGTCATCGTGCCCGTGGTGCCGCCATCCTTGCTGGTCCACGAAAGGGCCACGGGCGTGTTGTCGGGCTTCAGCGAGCCGCTGCCCACGCCCATGCTGGTGCAGGCGCCCAGCACCGAGGCTGCACCGGCCAGGGCGGCCAAGCCGACCGTGCGCCTACTTGAGATTTGCCACCTCGATGTCATGAGAGGTTCTCCTTCAAAGGAAGTGATGCCCGCAGCACCACGCTCCGAGCGCAGTCCACTTTCGGCCGCCACAGGGTCATGAAGGTTGCGGTCTGGCCGATCCCGCGTGACGCCTGCAATGTCCGGCCTCGCACGGCGGCGCGGCCGGTCCGGCGCTGCTTGCACGGCGCCTACGTCGCCGACGTGAAGCTGCGCATCACCGATGCCAGCGGCAAGGGCGTGTTCGCGCTGAAAGACGCCGGCCCGCTGACGGACGTGAAGCTGCCGGCCGGCCACTATCACGTGGCAGGTCAGTTCGACGGCGTCAAGCAAGGTGCCAGCGTCGACGTGAAGCCGGGCCAGCCGGCCAGTCTGACCCTGCATTGGCGGAAGGACGCCGCTTGACGGGCGGGAGATGCCCGGCGTGGAGCCTGGCTGCTCTGCACCGCAAGTCGGCTGTCATGTCATCCGTCATGAGAGGCGGCGAAGGCTGCAACACGACGTGATGGCGCTCCCCACAACATGACCGCAGCGCAATCCACCGCGGGCTTGAGCCCCCTGGGCACCCGAGCCGGAGCTACACCATGAACACCACCCAAACCTTCATCGCCGCCGCCGTCGCCCTGGCGTTCATCGGCACCTTCATCCAGGCCTCGGCGCAGGCGTTGCCCACGACGGCCGGCAGTGTCCTCGGCACGCTGGACGGACATGCCTTCGAGACTGGCAGCAGCGCGACCGTGCCTCCTGCTGGCATCCTGGGTGGCGCGCAACCGTACGACCTGCAGATCGCGTTGTCCGAAGGCAGACACCACGCCGACGCCAAGGGCGTGCGGCTCATCATCACGGGCACCAACGGCCAGAAGACCTTCTCTCTCGACGAGGCGGACGCTCTGACCGACGTCGACCTGCCCCCCGGCCAATACCACGTCCTGGCCGACTTCGGCCGCGTCAAGCGCATGGGTGCTGTCGACGCGGAAGTGGGCCGACTGGCCACGCTCTACCTGCACGGACCGGACGAGCCGGGTTGATCAGGCCTCGCGGGCCTGCGCTACCCCCAAGTCATCCAACGCACCACTTCAAGAACCCCTGCAGGAGTCATTTCATGCAATCCACCACCCTGGTCCCGCAGCGCCGTTCGGTCGTGGCCATTGCCGCCGTCACCGCCGTGGTGTTGGCGGCCACCGGCTACTACGAACACAGCCATGCCCAGACCAGCCCGCAGCCACAAGCGGCCATCGGCGCCGATCGGGTCGCGCCGATGCTGGCCGGACTGCCCGACATGGCCGGCATTGCCGCGCGTTTCGGGCCGGCGGTGGTGAACATCAGCGTCAGCGGTACGCGCAAGGTTTCCACGTCTGCCTCATCGCCCGATGGGACCACGGGGGACGACGCTGAAGACGCGGCGGGTGCGCCCGACGCTGATGCGATGCGCGACTTCCTGCGCGGCTTCCAGCAGCGCTTCGGTGGCCTGCCACCACAGCTGAAGATGCCGGTGCGCGGCGAGGGCTCTGGCTTCATCGTCCGTGCCGACGGCCTGATCCCTGGCCGAGGCCTTCAAGCTCGACAAGCCCGCCGGCGCCCTGATCGGCGATGTCGAGAAAGGCAGCGCGGCCGAGCGGGCCGGTCTGCAAAGCGGCGACGTGGTGCTGGCCGTCAATGGCCATGCCATCGACCTGTCCGGCGACCTGCCCGCCATCGTGGGCCTGGCTCAACCGGGCGACCAGATCGAGATCGATGTCTGGCGCCAGGGTGCCCATCGGATGGTGCGGGCGCGACTGGATGACGCGAAGACCAACGGCGTCCGTCATGCCAATGCCGGAGTGACCACGCCCAGGGGGCGACTCGGCCTGGCACTGCGGCCGCTGAATCCGGACGAGAAACGCGAATCCGGTCTCACAGCCGGGCTGGTGATCGAGGGCGTCAGCGGCCCCGCTGCACGCGCCGGCGTCCAGCCCGGCGATCTGCTGCTGGCCATCGACGGGCAGCCGGTGACCAGCCTCGCGCAGGGCGGTGTCGCGGCGAACTGGACGGGCACATCGGTGGCGATCCTCGTGCAGCGCGGCGACATGAAGATCTACGTGCCCATGCGGCTGAGCTGAGTTCAACCTTCGAGGAGTTTTCATGAAGCGCTTTCTGGTGGCTGCATCCTTCGCAGTGCTCACGCTCTCGGCCTTCGCGTTGCCGAGCATCGACGCGGTCCAAGCCGAGATCGGCAAGGGCAACTACGCCCATGCCGAGGAGATGATGCGCGAGGTCGTCGCGGCCAAGCCCGACAGTGCCCGGGCGCGATACGTCTATGCGGAGATCCTCGCGCACGACAAGCGCTTCGCGCTGGCCGCCGAGGAGGCCGCGCAGGCGCGCAGGCTCGACCCGACGCTGGCCTTCACGCAGCCCGACAAGTTCAACACCTTCACGCAGTTGCTCGATCGTGAGCAGGCTGCCGGCCGCCAAGCTGCTCCTGCGAGCCGAAGCGATCCGCAGAGATTCGTTGCAACACGGCCGTCGCAGCCCGCTGGCGGCGTTCCAGGCTGGGTGTGGGGTCTGGGTGCCGGTGTGCTGGCGCTGCTGGCATGGCGGGCGTTTGGCTCGCGGCAGCAGGCTCCGGGGCAATGGCCACCCGCTGTGCCGGGGCCCGGCGCAGCGCTGGCTACGGCATCGCCAGGAGGCTCGGCAGGAACCGGCTACGGTGGTTTCGCGCCCGGCTACGCTCCCGCAGCACCGCCGGCTGGCAATGGTCTTCTGGGAACCGGGATGGCGGTTGCCGGCGGCGTTGCAGCGGGCATGTTGGCTGAGAAGCTGTTCGAAGGGCATCGCGACGCGGGTCTGGGATCGGCCTTCTCGTCGGGCAACCGTGTGTTGGAGCCCGGACTGTTCGAAGACCGGCCTGGCGATGTCGCAGCGGCCCGTGAACTGGAGCAGCGCCCCATCGACGTCGGCACCGGCGACGGTTGGGGCGGCGGCGATGCCGATCCCGGCACGTCGGACGACGGGGGCGGCTGGTGAGGCAGTCGTCCGTGCCCTCAGGCCCCTCAGGCCCCCCAGGCATTCGCGAGGCTGCGCCGCGTGGCAGCGAGGACTGCATCCTCGTGCTGCAGGGTGGTGGCGCATTGGGTGCCTACCAGGCCGGTGTGTTCGAGGCCATGGCCCATTCCTGGAGCGAACCCGACTGGGTGGCGGGCATCTCGATCGGCGCCATCAACGCGGCGCTGATCGCAGGCAACCCGGAGCACCGGCGCGTCGAGCGCCTGCACGAGTTCTGGGACCTGGTGAGTTCGGGCCATCCCTTTGCCGGTCCCACGGCCTTGGCGGCGATGGTGCCCTTCCTGGCCCCACGCGAGGCGCTCAACGACGCCAGCGCATCGCAGGTCATGCTGTTCGGCGTGCCGGGGTTCTTCCAGCCCCGAATCCCGCCCGCGCCCTTCCAGCCGCGCGGGACGCTGGCGGCGATCAGCTACTACGACACCTCCGGGCTGCAGCAGACGCTCGAGCGCATGGTCGACTTCGACCTCATCAACTCGGGATCCATGCGCTTGTCCGTTGGCGCCGTGAATGTGCGTAGCGGCAACTTCGAGTACTTCGACTCCGCCAGGCAATCCATCGACGCGCGGCACATCATGGCCAGCGGCGCGCTGCCGCCAGGCTTTGCGCCGATCGAGATCGACGGCGAGCACTACTGGGACGGCGGCCTGGTCTCCAACACGCCTTTGCAGTACGTGCTCGACCAGCCGGGCCAGAAGCCGCGTGTCGTGTTCCAGGTCGACCTGTTCGCCGCCACCGGCGCCTTGCCGACGACCTTGGCGGAGGTGGTGGAGCGCGAGAAGGACATCCGCTTCTCCAGCCGCACGCGGCTGAACACCACCAACGAACTCGACATGCAGGTGATCGCGCAGGCGGCCCGGCGGCTGATCGCAAAGCTGCCGGCAGGACTGCGCGACGACCCCGATGTGCATGCCCTGGCGCGCCTGCGCTGCGACGGCGCGGTCGATGTCGTGCACCTGATCTACCGCAGCAAGCACTACGAGACACAGTCCAAGGACTACGAGTTCTCTCGACTGTCGATGCAGGAGCACTGGGAGGCCGGGCGCGCCGACATGGCGCAGACGCTCCATGACCCTCGCTGGATGAACCACGACCGCAGCGTGACGGGCGTGCATGTGTTCGACCTCACGTCCGACGCGCCGTCGGAGACTGCAGTGACCGCGGTGACGGTGACGACTGCGGCGAACAAGGCGGCCGCATGAACCTCGACGAGGTCCGCCGTACGGCCTTTGCGATGCCGCTGACCAGCCCCGCCTTTCCGCCGGGGCCCTACCGGTTCGTCAACCGCGAGTTCCTGATCGTGACCTACCGCACCGACATTGACGCGCTGCGAGCCGTCGTGCCCGAACCGTTGGAGATCGGCGAGCCCATCGTCAAGTACGAGTTCATCCGCATGCCCGACTCCACCGGCTTCGGCGACTACACGGAGTCGGGCCAGGTCATCCCGGTGACTTTCGAAGGCAAGGCGGGTGGCTACGTCCACGCGATGTACCTGAACGACGAGGCACCGATCGCCGGCGGCCGCGAGCTGTGGGTCTGAGGCCGGATTTCCCACATGAGAACGAAAGAAGCGCCATGAAACGCCAGAACAAGGTCTGCATCGTTACCGGTGCTGCCAGCCGTCGCCTCTACCAGCGCTGGCCCGCCTGGGTTCGCACGATGATCGACGGGTTTCGCGATGCCGCCGCGCAATTGCTCATCTCGGACGACCGATGCACTGAAGGTCCTGGTGGATATCGACGACCACCTTGAATCGGAGATCGGGAAGATCGCGCACTTGGCGTGAAGTGCCGCCCGCTTCACTGCAACGGATGCGCGAACATCCTCTGGCGGCTCGGCTGGTTTTCAGGACTGGTAGGCATCGCGGTGGGCGCCTTCGCGGATCCGGCGTTCCAGCCACCGGCCCGTTCGATGTGGAAGAAATCGCAGCACGCATGGGTCGAAGTGTCGGCGGCGGGCAGCACAGCCGGCACACGGCGCCCCGCTGCCGGATCTCCCGGTGCCGGCGAATCCATCCGCGCCCGATCGAAGTCGCCGGGCGCTCGTCCTGCGGATAGGACGGGCGGTGCCGTACGGGTCGCAAGGAGTCAATCGCGACACAATGCGATCGGCCAGGAAGCAGTCATACGAACCGCCAAAGAACGAGGGCAGGGCGCCGAAGCGCGACAACACCTCATCAGTCAATTCAGTCGTTGCGGCATTGCCGGCCCGCCAGGGAATTCAGGTTCAGTTGCTCAAGATCTGTGGCGCGCCTCAGCAACGGTGCTGGGTCAGGGACTTGTGCAGCCAGGTCGACCGTCCTCGCCGTGGAGTTGGCCCGGCCTGAACTTGCCGATCATTCGAAGTCGAAGCGGCTGAACTTCTCATCGATGTCGAAGGTCCAGTCCGGGAGGCGGTAGTGACCACTCTGGCGCATGCGAACCGGCCAGCCCGGCTCGTCGCCCGGCACCACGCCGCCGGCCATGGCCCTGGCCTGGTCGATGAGGGTGACGCTGTCGTTGGCGAAGGTGCTGGACGTGGCCAGCAGCGCGCAGGCCAGGGCTGCGGCGGAAAGGATGCGAATGGCGTATTGCATCTTTGGATCCGTGAAGGCAAAAGGAGCGAAAAGGTGAATCGGTGAGGGCAGCGGCGCAAAGTTCAGCGCTTGCGCCCGGCGCGTCGCAGCGCGGCCAGGGCCAGGACGGCGAGGGCCAGTGACGAGGGTTCGGGCACGCTGCCCGGTGGCTCGGAGGGCGTGGTGAGCTCGTACTCGTACACCAGTCGCAGGCGGCCGACCGGACCGCGGTCGAAGTGCTCGGACCAGGTCAGCTCGCCGGCCGACGACATCGATGCCAGGCCGGCGATCGTGTTGGTCAGCTGCAGAGCGGCCTCGACACCCTGCACGAACTCGCCGCTGCCGGTCAGCGCCGCCAGGTCGCTGACATCGATCGCGCCGTCGAAAATGTTCGTGAATTCGAGTTGGATGTTGCAGGGCCCGAGCGCCAGCGTGGTGCTGCAGTCCTGGCTCGCCTGACCGTAGCTGCTGAAGTACTGGCCGCCGGTGCCGAGCAGGCTGCCGCCGAAGTTGACCCGCGTGTCGAGGCCGACTTCGACCTTGAGCGCACCGCTCACCACGGCGCTGGGATCGGTCAGTCCTGACTGGACTGCAGCAGCGCCGAAAGCCCCCCAGGTCGAAGTCAGCTCCCAGCGCGCTGCGGTCAGCGTCCCCAGCATCAGGCCGGGCTCGAACTGCTTGAAGACCGCCGTCTTTTCGCCGGTCACCACCCAGGGGCCGGTACCGTCGTGGGCGGCGATGGCGTCGATGACGAAATCCAGGTCCTGCACGACGATGGCGGCATGGGCCTGCGGGGCCAGGCCGCTGAGCGCACTGGCACCCAGGGCCAGCAGCAGAGCGCAAAGGGAAGATGCGGTTTTCATGATGTGCCTTTCCAGGGCCGACAGGGAGTGGGGGCCAGGCCGCTGCGGGCAGGGGCTGGCATGTCGGGAAGTCTGGAGGGCAGGGGTATCGGTTCGACTGCAGGACGCAGCGGCCGGCGCTTCAATGGTCAGCGTCGGCAGCAACCGCTGAAGCAGTGTTTCAGGCCCCGGGTCCTGCGGCAGCATCGCGCAGCGCACCCACCCGGGCCTGCGTGCGCTGCGCGTACTTCAGCCAGCGTCGCTGGCGCCAGCGGCGGTACATCAGCAGGCCGCGAAACCACTCGTCGCAGACACAGGCGAGCCAGATACCGAGCAGGCCCCAGCCGAGCTGCAGCCCGAACAGCCAGGCCAGCGGCACCCACACGCCCCACATCGACAGCAGGCCCATGTAGAACGGAAAGCGCGCATCGCCGCTGGCGCGCAGCGCGTTGATCACGACCAGGTTGAAGGTGCGGCCGGATTCCAGCACCAGGCTCAGGCGCAGCAGCAGCGTGCCCAGCGCCAGCACCGTGGGGTCGCGGCTGAAGGCACTCATGATCCACGGCGCCGCGGCGCCGATCGCCAGCGCCACCACGCAGGCCACGCCGAAGGCTGTGCGCAGGCTGCGCAGCAGCAGCTTGTAGGCCTGCTCGAACTGGCCGGCGCCGACCTGGTGGCCGACCAGGATCTCTGTGGCCATGCCGATCGAGCTGGAGAACAGAATCATGAACCCGGCGATCGACATCCAGTAGGTGTGCGCGGCCAGCGGCTGCTCACCCATGCGCGCGGTGAACGAGGTCACGACCATGAACGCGGTCCACCAGCTGATGTTCTCGCCCGCCGCCGGTGCGCCGATGTGCAGCACGCGGCCCAGCGTCTCGCGCTGCAGGTTGAAGAAGGCGCGCAGCCGCACGTGCACGCCGGCGCGGTGCGCCAGCAGCAGCCACAGCACCGCGCATGCCACCGCGCGGCTGAAGACGGTGGACACTGCCACGCCCACCACGCCGTACTGCGGCAGGCCGAACCAGCCGAACAGCGCGATCGCGTTGCCGATGACGTTGATCACGTTCTGCAGCACCGACACCACCATCACCTCGCGCGTGCGGGCATGGGCGCGAAGCACCGAGCCGATGGCCAGGTTGACGGCTTCGATCACCAGGCCCGCGCCAACCACGGCGAGGAAAGGCTGCGCGTAGGGCATCAGGTCGGCCGGCAACTGCAGCAGGCGCAGCAGCGGTGCCGCGGCCAGCGCGATCACCGCGCTGGCGATCAGCCCCAGCCAGGTGCACACGGCGATGGCGGTGGAAGCGACGCGGTCGGCGCCGGGCCGGTCGTTGGCGCCGAGGTGATGCGTCACCACCACCATCGCGCCGATGCCGATGAAGTTGAAGACGATGATGAACCAGATCACCAACTGGTTGGCCACCGCCAGCGCCGCGGCGGCGCCATCGGACACGAAGCTCACCATGAAGGTGTCGACCACCCCGGTGAGGATGTGCAGGCTCTGCTCGATGAAGAGCGGCCAGGCCAGCGGCAGCAGGCGCTGCGGCAGTGGGCGCTGCGGTGTGCCAGCGCTCGGCGCGGCGGGGTTCAGTGGCGCGGGACTGGCATCGCGGAGCTCGGTCATGCGGGACTGTAACGGCGCCGCTCCCGCTGCCGCCCTCGCGCGGCACGTGCACGACCTCGGCCGGATGCCGATGGCTTCCTGGCGATCCTGGCGCCGGTAGATCATCATCAGATCTGGTGAGGCTAATCCGCTGCCGCACGCCAACTGCTAGTGCAGACCATGAGCGGCAGTAGACAGCCGAGGGTCGAGCGTTCGGTTTCCCTCACCTGAATCCGTGACTTCCATCGGCGCAGATCGACACTGGATGCCTGAGGCTTGGCCGGCCGCCTGCGCATCCGAGAGGAAACACCGGTACGTCGCCAAGGCGGACCCGGCAGAATGAACCGCCACACTGACGCCTGGGTCCCGGCCCGGCGATCGGGCATGCGAATCAACCTGCGCGCCGCCAGTCTGCACACGAAGCTGATGCTTGCGCTGGCGGTGGTCGTCTGCGTGCTGGCGGCCGTCTCGGTCGCCGTGCTGACCGACCGCGAGCGCCAGCGCCGCATGCAGGAGCTCGAAGCGCGCGCCGATCGGATCGCCGAGCTGTTCAGCCGCTCGCTCGTGACCACGCTCTGGACGGTCGACTGGGGCGCGATCAAGGGCCAGCTCGAGGCCCTCGCGCCGAACCCGGAGGTCGTCTACTTTCGCGTCACGGCGGTCAACCACGGCACCGTCGCCGAGGTCGTGCGCCAGCCCGGCGCGGACCTGTCGGCCGGGGTCATTCGCCGGCGGGCGATCGTCTACACGCCCTCCGGCGGGACGCCACAGACGCTCGGCGAGGTGGAAGTCGCGTTCACGCGCGACGTCGCCGAGCGCGCGATCGAGCAGGCGCGAGGCACGATCGCCGCGCTGATTGCCACCGTGATGCTGGTGGTCTACATCGTCACCTTCTGGCTGCTGCGCCGCCTGGTGACCCGGCCCATCGTTCAGATGGAGGCGACGCTCGAGCGCATCTCGTCGGGCGACCTGGGCGCGCGCTGCAGCGTGCGCAGCCAGGACGAGGTGGGCCGGCTCGCCGGGCGCGTCAACACGATGGCCGATGCGCTGGACCGCTCGACGCAGGGGCTGCGCGAGCATCGCGACGCGCTCGAGCAGGCGGTCAGCGAGCGCACGGCGCAGCTCGAGGACGCGAAGCAGCGCGCCGAGGTCGCCAACCGGGCGAAGGGCGACTTTCTCGCCAACATGAGCCACGAGGTTCGCACGCCGATGAATGCAATCCTCGGCATGTCCCACCTCGCGCTGCAGACCGGGCTGACGGCGCGGCAGGAAAACTACGTTCGCAAGATCAACGCCTCGGCAGAGGCGCTGCTGGGCATCGTCAACGACATCCTCGACTTCTCGAAGATCGAGGCCGGCAAGCTCGGCATCGAGCGCGCCGACTTCGACCTCGGCGCCGTGCTCGACAACTTCGCCAACGTCGTCGGACTGAAGGCCGAGGAAAAGGGCCTGGAGCTTCTGTTCGTCGAGCCGCCCGACCTGCCGGCCGCGCTGGTCGGCGACCCGCTGCGGCTCGGGCAGGTGCTGCTGAACCTGGGCAACAACGCGGTCAAGTTCACCGAGCGCGGCGAGGTCGCGCTGGCGATCTCGGTGGCAGAACGCGGCAGCGGCTGGGTTGCGCTGCGCTTCGAGCTGCGGGACACCGGCGTGGGCATCGCTGCGGCGCTGCAGCAGCGGCTGTTCGAGCCTTTCGAGCAGGCCGACGCGTCGACCAGCCGCCGCTATGGCGGCACCGGGCTCGGCCTCACGATCTGCCGCCAGCTCGTGCGCCTGATGGGCGGCGAGTTGGAGCTGCTGAGCAAGCCGGGCCAGGGCAGCCGCTTCTTCTTCACGCTGCGGCTGGACCTGCAGCCCGGGGCCGCCGCCGCGGCCCCGTTGCGCGCGGACGGCCTGCGCGGCGGCCGCGCGCTGGTCGTCGACGACAACGCGGCGGCACGCGAGCTCCTGGACGAGATGCTCAGCTCGCTCGGCGTGCGGGCCGACGCCGCCGCGGACGGCAGCCAGGCGCTCGCCAAGCTGACGCGCGAGCAGACCGCAGGTCGGCCCTACGACCTGGTCCTGCTCGATTGGAAGATGCCGGGCATGGACGGCATCGAATGCGCCCGCCGCATCGCCGAGGCCGCCACGCGCGGCGGGCGGCCGCCGACGGTGCTGATGCTGACCGCCTTCTCGCGCGAGGAGGTGGTGCGGCGCATCGACGAATCCGGCGCGCGCGTCGCGGGCCTGCTGCACAAGCCGGTGACGCCGTCGACGCTGGTCGATGCCTGCTGCCGCGCGCTCGGCTTCGCGCCGCCGGCCGTGCTGCGCTCCGAACGCCGCCAGGGCGCGCAGCGGGCGAACCGGTCGCAGCTGAAAGGCGCACGTGTGCTGCTCGTCGAGGACAACGAGATCAACCGCGAGCTCGCGCTCGACCTGCTGGGCCGCGAGGGCATCACGGTGGAGCTGGCCCGTGACGGACGCGAGGCGCTCGATGTGCTGCGCGACCACAGTTTCGACGCCGTGCTGATGGACTGCCAGATGCCGGTGATGGACGGCTTTGCCGCGACACGGGCGCTGCGCGAGCGCGCCGAGCTGCGCGACCTGCCGGTGATCGCGATGACGGCCAACGCGATGGTCGGCGACAAGGAGAGAGTGCTTGCGTGCGGCATGAACGACCACATCGCCAAGCCGATCAACATCGATGAGATGTTCGGCACGCTGGCGCGCTGGATCGTGCCACGGCGCACCGCCGCGGCGCCGGCGCCGGCCCCGGGCGCAGCGGGCGACTGCGCGGCCGACCTGCACGCGCTGCCCGGTGTCGATGCGCATGATGCGCTCGACCGGCTCGGTGGCGACGAGCCGGTGTTCAGGCGCACGCTGCTGCGCTTTCTCGCCGCGCATCGCGGGTTCGCCGAGCAGTTCGCCGCGGCGCGGTCTGCCGGCGACACGGCCGGGACGCGGCGCATGGCGCACGACCTCCAGTCCTTGGCCGGCGCGCTGGGCATGCACGAACTGCAGCAAGCTGCCCTCGCGCTGGAAGTGGCCTGCATGGCAGGCGACGAGCCCACGGTGCGCGCCCGGCTCGACGAACTGTCCGCCACGATGGCGCCTATCCTGGTGGGCCTGGCGTCCTGGTCCGCCCGGCAGGCCGTCACGCCGGCCCCATGACTTCCTGAAGGAGTCCGTGTGGAATCCCCATCCTCTCTCGTGTCCCCTGGCTCCGGCCTCACGCGGCGGCGCATCGCGTCGTTGGTCGGCGCCGGTCTGCTGGCGCGCTTCGGCATGGCGCGCGCCGAGCCGACGCTGCGGCTCGCGCGCCTGGAGAACGTGCCGGATCAGGCACTCGGCGCAGAGATCCTGACGGCGGTCTACCGCCGGCTCGGGATCCCGGTCGTCTTCGTCGACCTGCCGGCCAAGCGCTCGCTGCTCGAGTCGAGCGAGGGCCGCGTCGACGGCGAAGTGCAGCGCATCCTCGCGGTGCAGACGCAGTACCCGACGCTGGTCGCGCTGCAGCCGTCGTTCAACTACATCGAGCCCTCGGCGTTCGTGAAGGACCTCGCGCTGCGCGTCGAGGGCTGGCCGTCGCTTGCGCCGCACTCGGTCGGCATCGTGCGCGGTGTCGGCTCGTCGGAGGCCGGCACGCGAGGCATGGCCCGCGTCGAGGCGGTCAGCACGATGGACCAGCTGATGCAGGCGCTCGCCGCGGGCCGCTACGAAGTGGCGGTCAACGACCGGTTCAGCGGCCTGCTGATCATCCAGCGCCTCGGGCTCGGCAAGGTCCTGCGCGTGGTCGATCCGCCGCTCCAGCACATTCCGCTGCACCACTTCCTGCACGAGCGGCACCGCGCGCTCGTGCCGCGCGTCGAGCAGGAGTTGCGCAACATGCAAGGCAGCGGCGAGCTGCAGCGGGTCCGGCAGGAGGCGGTCGCAGCGATGTTGCGCGTCGCGCAACGATGATGAGCGCTGCGCCGGTCACGAAGGAAACTGATGGCGAGGCCTTGCGTGGTATTCCGTCCGGGCCTGCCGTGTGATGCGGCCGTCTGGCGGCTCTTGTCGCACTGGTCCACTCCCGTCGGTCAGGTGTCGGCGCTCGCAGCGGGAGCATCGCCGCGTCGGCCTGAGCCCTGGTAGGGCAGCAAGGCCTTGGCGGCCTCGATGCGTAGCGCCAGCGGGGCGTTCTCGTCGTTCATCACGCGCATCAAGAAGGCTTGCGGGCTGAGCAGCCCTTGGCCTGCTGCGCGGTGCCCGCCGGCAGCGTGGCTGGTGGCCACCGCGTCGGCCGCCAGGGGCGCCGCCATGCCAAGCTGGGCAGCTGGCACCGGCGGCGCCAGCTGTGCCAGGCTGGCGGCCAGTGCCTCGGGCTGGATCGAGGCCACGCGCTCCAGCAGGCCGGCCTGGCCCTGATCGCTGGGCTCCACGTCGATCCACGGTGTTTCGGTGAAGATGGGCGCCAGGTCGGGAGCCACGAAGGCTGACCAGCGTTCGCCCCCCGGCTGCGGCGCGGGCACGCAGGCCGCCCGCAGGACCTGCGCCGCCGGCGCGGCATCGTCGGCCGATGGCCACAGGCGCAGCCGGTGCAGCGGCACGCTGGGCAGATAACGCCGCCACAGCGCGGCCAGAACGTCGTGCGCCTGCGCCACCGTCACCGCCCGGGCCAGCGAGAACCACAGTTGCAGCCCGTCCACGCCATTCACCGCGATGGCCGGCGCCGGCAGATCCAGGTCGGTCTGCACGCCACGCCACACTGCGCGCAAGGGCTCCCACTCGGCCGGGGCATGCAGTTCCAGCACCAAGGCCCGCACGCGGCCCGATGCGTCCACCAGATCGGCGGCCGTGGGCGCACGGTCGGCTGCAGCCGCTGGATCGGGCAGGTACAGGCGGGCGAATTCACTGTGCAGGCGGGTCATGGGGGGCAGCGTTTCGCGGCGAATGACATTCTCAGAGATCCGAGTGTCCTTGTACGGGCTGCCTGCGGAAGTTCTGATGCCGTCGGGAGAACTGCAGTTGCGACGAGGCCGACAGGTTCGAGCGCAGCGTACCTGCAACACGCCAGCGGACGGATGCCTTGCGCTGACGGCTCGCAACGCCTTTGCTTTCGGGAGCAGAGGCAGGCTGCAGGACCGCCGCCGCCGCCGGCGTGCTGCGGCGCGTGGCCACACCGCTGCGGTGTTGCAGCAGCCGCCACACGTTGATCGGTGCCAGCGCCACGTGCAGCACCAGCACGGGCACCAGCCCGGCCATGGCGCCGTAGCTGATGAAGGCGCCGTTGGCGCAGATCGCCAGCAGGCGCAGCTGTCGCATGTCCTTGCAGACGAAGGTCAGCAGCGTCAGCCCGGCGGCGCCCCAACCGGCGAGGTCGGTCTCGCTCATGACGCAGCCCCCTTCGCTGTCCCTGCCATCCACTTCTCGGCCGTGATCGTCATGGCTTGCCCCTTCTGTCGCGGTGGCCGGGCGGGATGCCCGGCGGCGTGGGAAGCAATGTCCTGCGGCGGTGTTATCGGCCCGTTATTCGCGTGCCGGCGCCGAGCGCGAGCAGTTCGGCGTTGAGGCGGTTGCGCCGCAGGAACCCTTCGCGCAGTGGCTCCGGGAGCTGGAAACGCGCGACGCCGTGCACCCAGTCCGCGCCCTCCTGCGCCGCGCGCTGCGCCAGAGAGGGGTCTGCCGCGGCGGCGCAGCGCGCGATTTCCAGGTAGGCCCAGGGCCGGTAGACCCCCGGGGCGAGCGTCTGGCGCAACGCGGGCAGCGCCCGCGCCGCGAAGCCTGCGGCCGTGGCGGCGTCGCCCAGCTGCCGGGCATGCACGGCGGCCAGCACATCGGCCAGGACGACGTGCCCCGCCAGCCCGGCCGCGGCCCAGCGTGCGCGGTACGCGGCGAGATCCCGGGGTTCGATGCGCTCCGGAGACACCCGCCAGGCCAGCGGCACCCACTCGTGCGGCAGCCCGGACTCGGCCGGATCACAGGCCTGGCCGCCCAGCCACGCCAGCTCGCAGCGGGCGGCGGCCATCAGCGCCTGGTTCGCTTCGTCGTGGTGTGCCATCGCCGCGGCGTCCAGCGCACGCTGCACGCGCGGAAGCTGGCCGAGCTGGGCCCAGGCCAGCGCCAGCGTCACCAGCGACCCGGCGCGGGTCTTCGGCGCGAGTCCGCCGTCGTCGGCGGTCAGCGCCTCCAGGGCCTTGATCGCCTCGCCGTAGCGGCCCAGCATGGCTTGAAGCCGTGCGCGCTGCGAGCGCACATGCAAGCTGAAGTGGTCGTCGCCGCCGGTGTCGCCCATCAGCAGCAGGCATTCGTCGGCGAGGTCGAGTGCGGCGACCAGTCGTCCGGTGTGGGTCGTGAAGGTGCAGGCGTTCTGCAGGCAGCCAGCGGTCATGCGGTTGCGGCCCACCACGCGCGCTGCGGCGATCGCCTGGTCCTGTGAACGCAGCGCCTGCGCAATCTCGCCCAGCCCGCTGCTGGCGACTGCGTGCTGGCTGTGAAACCAGCATCGCCACGAGGGGTCCTCTGCCTGCGCGAGCATCGGCGCCGCCAGCTGCAGCTGGGCGAGCGCCGCCTCGTAGCGGCCGAGCCCGTTGCTGAGCGCGATGGCCAGCGTCCAGCGCAGCGTCGCCAGGCGCATCGGCGTCGCCTCGTCGACCAGCGCTTCGTCGGCGAGCGTGGCGGTGCCGATCTGCACCGCCTCTTCGGCGCGCGACTGGCGCAGGCTCAGCTGCATGCGCTGCATGCGCGCGCGCAGGCGATCATCGACGGTCATCGTCGCCACGGGCAGCCCGTCGAGCACCGCCTGGGACGCGGTGAACTCTCGCGCTTCCATCAACAGGTCGGCCAGCGCCAGGCGGGTGTCGACGGCACGCGTGTGCTGTCCGGCGTCGTCATGGCACTGCGCGCTGCGCTCGAACAGGCTGCGGGCTTCGCTGTAGCGTGCCGCGGCCTCGGCACGGCGGCCGGCGGCTTCGAACAGCGGCGCTGCACGGGCCGCCTCGCCCGCGGCCAGCCAGTGCTCGGCCAGTCGCGACGGTTCGGCGTCGCGCAGCGCCAGGAACTCGGCGATCGCCCGCCGCACATGGCGGCGGATGGGCGCCGGCACGCCGCCCAACGTCGCCTCGTAGACCAGGTCGTGGGCAAACGCCTGGTCGCGCAGCACCTGTGCCGCCTCGAGTTCGGTCCAGGCGTCGGCCAGCGCCATCAACGGCACATCGAGCACCTGCATCGCGAGGTCGGTGCCGAAGTCGGGGCCGGCCAGCGCGGCCACCCGCGCCAGTGACAGCGCCTGCGGCGAGAGCTGTCGCAGCCGCCGCTCGATCAGCGCGCCGACGCCGCGCGGCCGCGGCAACGCGGCCCCGCTGGCGGCCGGCGTCACCAGCATGGCCTTCACCGTCTCGAGCACGAACATCGGGTTGCCGCCGGTGGCGCGCAGCAGCTCCGGCGCCAGCGCGGCAGCGTCGATGCCCGGCAGCGCGAGCGACGCGATCAGCTCGCTGACGCCGTGCGCGTCCAGCGGCGCCAGCGCCACCGGCAGCAGCCGGGCTTCGTCGGCGAGCCGATCGGCGAGCTGGTCGAGTGCTGGTGTCCCTTCAGCCGGCCGGCTCGCCAGCAGCCAGGCGAAGCTGGCGAGCGCCGGCTCGTCGAGCAGCGACTGCAGCATGCCGAGGCTGGCTTCGTCGCAGAAGTGCAGATCGTCGAGACCGAGACCGACCAGCCCGTCAGCGGCGGCGCGGCGCAGCGTCTCGGCGACCGCGCCGGGCAGGTCGAGCGGCCTGCCGCGTGCGTTGGCGCTGGCGTCGTGCTCGGGCAGCAGGCGGTGCAGCGCGGGCGGCAGCGGCTCCAGTGCCGCGCCATGGTCGGCGAGCAGCGCGCGCAGCCAGCGCGCGAGCGCCGCGTAGGGCACGTTGGCATCGCCGGGGCGCGCACCGAGCAGGCGCAGCCCCGCGACCTCGGCCGCGCTTTCGGCGAGCAGCCGCGACTTGCCGAGCCCGGGCTCGCCGGCGATCCACGCGACACGGCCCTCGGCGCGCGCCTGGCGCAGCAAAACCAGCTCGCGCGTGCGGCCGATGAGTCGCGGCGGGCGCAACACGGAGGCCGGGATCGTCGTCGTGGCGGCCGCCGGCGCCGCAGCGCTGCGCACGGTGGCGACGAGCTGCTGCAAATCGGCCGACGGCTCGACGCCGAGCGACTGATCCAGCATCGCCATGCAGCGCGCCGCCGCGTCGAGCGCGGCCGCGCGTTCGCCGCGCAGGTACAGCGTCCTGACCAGGCGCAGGTGGGCCGGCTCGCTCAGTTCGTCGTCGGCGACGAGTGCACGGGCGAGGGCCAGTGCGCTGTCCAGATCGCCAGCGGCCAGCGCGGCGTCGGCGGCCGCCAGCCGCGCCTGCAGGGCCTGCTGGCGCTGGGCCAGGCGCGCTGTCTCGAGCCACTCGGCGAAGGCCGGGCAGTCGTCGTAGCGGCACTCGGCCAGCAGTTCGCCTTCAGCCGCTTCGACGCGCAGTCCCGCGGCGGGCCTGAGCTCGTCCTGGCCGTCGATGACCACCGTGTCCATCGCCTTCTTCAGCTTGAAGATCAGCTGGCGCAGGTTGTTGCGCGCGCCCTCCGGCGGGCTGGCGGGCCACAGCAGCTCGGCCAGCCGAACGCGCAACACCGGCCCGCGCAGCACCAGCCAGGCGAGCGCACCCGCCGCCTTGCGCTCGAGCAGGAGGCTGCGGCTGCCGGCCCGCAGCAGTGGCGGGCCGTGCAAGCGCAGGTGCAGCGGGAAAGACTCGACGTTCAGCGGTGTGGCCACGGGGTGATGATGCCCACTGCCTGGGCCATCAGCAGCCGGTCGAAAGGGTCGTTGTGGTGGCGCCCAAGTTCAGCGACTGCGCGGGCCATCACCGAACGATCTTGTCGACGTTCTCGGCACGGTCCAGCCCCTTGGCCTTGTCGAACCCCTTCACACCTCGAAAGATGGTTGCTGTCAGATCAGCCTCGGTGAAGTCCGCCTCCGTCACGTCCGCGCCGGACAGGTCGGCACCAGCGAGTTTGACGCGGAAGAAGTTGGCTCCCTGAAGCTTGCTGCCCCTCAGGTCGCAGAAGCTCATCAGGGATCGGTTGAAGTCGGCCCCCACCAGCGTCGCACCGGAAAGATTGGCGTTGGACAAGTCCGTGCGCATCTGGCCCATGCCCTGATTCTTGATGTTGACGCCGACCATGGCTCGGCTGAAATCTGCGCCCGAAAGGTCGGCGCCCGGCAGATCCGCAATCATCTTGACGCCCGTCATGTTGGCGCTCTTGAAGATCGGCATCTTCTTGACCTCGCCGCCCAGCACCACGACGGACAACAAGCTCGCCCTCGTCAGGTCGGCGCCGGTGAAGTCGGTGCCCATCAACCACGAACCGTTCAGATTGGCGCCGACCAGGCTTGCGCCGCGAAAGTCCGTGCGTACCAGCTTGCTGCCAAAGAAGCTGACACCCTGCAACTTGGCATGTCGGAAGTCGAGTCCGCTCAGGTCAAGATCGGACAGGTCCTTTCCAGTGAAGTCGGCCGGCCGGTTGGCCGATGTGCCTTTCAAGATCGCGGAGACCTGGTCGACCGACAACTCGGCTGCTGCACCGCTCATGCAAGCGAGGACGGTCAGCACCGTGGCAACACCTCTCGCGATCGATGGGTGGTCTGTCATGGTGGTTCCTTGGCAAGCAGCTTCACCAGCGCCGTCACCAGGCACAGCGTGCCGCTCATATGGTGTGATATCTTCAGCGGCCCCTGCGGGGGTGGACGGATCAACCCGATCACCCGATTGTGGTCGTGGCCACCTCAAATGGCGGTAACCCGAGTGCGCTGTGATGGTGCTCGTATCGCGACGCGTTGTCGTTCTCATTCCGGCGCCTGTGAATCGCGCCTGCAGCCGGTTGTGCTCAGAACCGGTACTTCGCCGTCAGCACGACATTGCGTTCCGCGCCGACGAAGTGGCTGCCATAAGCACGTCCGGCGTAGTAGTGTCGATCGAACAGGTTCGTGATGTGGAGTGCGACGCGCCACCGGCCGGTGTCGTAGTGCACGGCCGTGTCCACCAGCGCATAGGCCGGCTCCGACGAGGTGTTGGCCTCGTCGTTCCAGCGTTTGCCGACGTAGCGCACGCCGCCGCCCACCCCCAGGCCACGCAACGCGCCTTCGCCCATCTGGTAGTCGAACCACAGCGAGCCGGTTTGCCGCGGCGTCAGGATCGGCATGTTTCCCACCTCGGCGGGATTGGCGCTGGACAGGATGCTCATGTCCAATGCAGTGAAGGAAGCCGTCATGCGCAGTTGCCGCGACAACTCGGCCTTGGCCTCGAGTTCGAGTCCGCGTGAGCGCAGCTTGCCGATCTGCCGCGGTTCATAGGACGAGGGGTCGTAGCTGACGACGTTGTCCTTTTCGAGACTGAAAGCCGCGACGGCGAACGAGACGGGCATGCTGTCCGGCATGTACTTGGCGCCCAGTTCCACCTGCCGGCCCCGGCTCGCCTTGAAGGCGCGGCCCGTGCCATCGACGCCGACGTTGGGCACGAACGATTCGGCGTAGCTGGCATACGGCGCCCAGCCGTTGCCAATGGCGTAGGAGACGCCGACGCGGCTGCTGGTCGCGTTGTCGGTCTGCTCGCTTCGCTGCGCGTAGAAGCGGTCGTCATTGACGGACTTGACGCGATCGCGCCGGGTGCCGAGCGTCAATCGCCATGGCTCGCCGAGCTGGATCTGGTCTTGCGCGTACAGGCCCAGCTGTGTGCTGTCCTGCTGCGTGTCGGCGGCCTGCGTGCTCGGTTCGGCGATGGGGATGCCGTAGACGGGACGGCTCAGGTCCAGGCTGGAGCTCATGTCGCGCCAGCGCTGCCAGCTCGCCCGGCTGCGGTCCCAGTCCAGCCCGAGCAGCAGGGTGTGTTTGATGCCGCCGGTGCGCAGCGTGCCTTGCACCGAGGTGTCGACGGCCAGCTCCTTGACCGACTCCACGTCGTGGCGAGCCTGCCGCTCCAGCGTGGTGGCGTCTGCCAGCCACGACAGGATGTGGTGCTTGTCCATGCGGCGTTCGGCATAGCGCAGCTTCTGCTGCAGGCGCCAGGCACCATCGAGCCGATGATCGAACTGGTAGCCCACGGCGTCCGACTCGGTCCGGATGCGGCTGAAGCTCGGGTCGCCCTCCTTGACCCGGGTGGGTTGACCATCGGCGCCGGTGACGTACTGCACGTCGTCGGATGCGTCGTCGCGCAGCACTTCCGCCTGCAGCGTGAGCGAGGTCTGCGCCGTGGGCTGCCAGCGCAGCGAGGGCGCGAGGTACTGGCGCTGCTGTTCCATGCGCACGCCGTGGGGGTAGCGTTCCTGCGTGCCGGTGTCCAGCCCCAGGCCGACCAGGCGCCACAGCCACTGGCCGCCGCTGTCCAGTGCGCCGCCGAGGTCGGCCATGACCTGTTTGCGGCCATGGCTGCCCAGCTGCAGGCCGAACTCGTTGACCGCATCGGCACGCGGTGTCTTGCTGACGCGGTTGACGACGCCGCCGGCGTCGCCCTTGCCGAACAGCACCGACGAAGGCCCACGCACGACCTCGATGCGTTCCAGCCCGTAGACCTCGGTTTGCACGCCGAGAAAGGTGATGCCGACGTTTTGCACCAGGCCGTCGCGGTAGCTGCTGGTGTACCAGCCGTCGAAGCCGCGCAGCAGCACCCAGTCGGGCGCCCGGGAATCGAAACCGAACATGTTGACTGCCACGCCCGGCGTTTGCGCCAGGGCCTCGGGCAGCGTGGTGCTGCCCTTGTCCTCCAGCTCCTGCGCGCCGATCACCGAGATCGACTGCGGCGTGTCGGCGATCGGCGTGTCGGTCTTGGTGCCGGCCGCGCTGCGCCGGGCGACGTGGCCGGACACCGGCCCGGTGGCGCTCTCCCGTTCGGCGCTGGCTTTCACACGCACGGTCGGCAAGGTGGTTTCGGCTTCTGTCCGTGGCGCGCCGCGTTCGATGGTCAGCAGACCGTCGTTGATGCGTCCTTGCAGGCCGCTGCCTCGCAGCAACTCGGCCAGTGCAGCCTTGACGTCGAGCGTGCCGCTGACGGGCTGGCTGCGCAAACCGCGCAGCAACTCCGCCGATGCAGCCAGTTGCAGCTTGGCCTGGCGGGCGAACTGCGCCAGCGCTTGGTCGAGCGGCTGGGCAGGGAGGGTGAAGGCGTGGCTCTGCGCGAGGGCAGCCTGCATGGCGATGGCCAGCAGAGCCGCGGCGGCAAGCCGATGCAGCGGTGAGGCCAAACGGAGGTGCGGTGTGTTCATGGCTTGCAGGGGGAGGGTGGAAGGGCGTCTTCCCTGCACTACGAACGGCCGCCGCGGTTCCCTCACGGCGGGCCGCTGCCGCGATGCTCAGCGTGGGGGCCGACCAGCACCCAACCCACCCAGCGGTGCAGCCAGTACCTGCAAGCTGCCGATGGCTCGCGGCTTGAACTGGGCGCACGGGTCGGGGCGCTCGGCCGGCTCGGTGCGCAGCGTGGCGTCGAAGGCGTCCGCGGGCGTGTGCACGTCGTCTCGCTCCAGCAGGCCCACCACGAACAGCCGCGAGGTTTCGCTTCGAAGCCAACGCGGCACGCCGACATCTCGCCGCACGTGGCCGTTGCCCGCCAGCAGCACGATGCCTTGCCTGGCATGTTGCCGCAGGAGCTCAGCCATCACGGCGTCGCGCGCGAACTGGGCCTGCGCCATGCGCGGCCACAGCGTCGACGGCAGCGCGCCGCAGTGCCCGCGGTCGATCTCGCGCTCTTGTGCCTGCTGCCAGTCCGAAGCGATCGCACGGTCGAGCCCCAGCGCTGTCAGCCGCCCGGCGTCGAAGCGCGCGGCCAGCCCCTCACGCACGATGCGGCGGGTGTCGGCATTGGACAGGTTGGCCGCCAGCAGCGGCACGTCGTAGTCCAGCGCCAGGGCCACGTAGGGGCGGTAGAAGGCCCAGTTCCAGCCGCCGCCGGAGCGCGCCGCGCCGGCAGGCGCGGTGGCCAAGTCGATCACGTGCTGGGCCTCGCGCGGCCGCTCGCGGCGCGCGCGCTCGATGTCGGCCTGGCGCTCGATGTCGAACTGCTCCATCGCGATGGCCGGCCGCCACCCGGCGGCAAAGGCCTTTTTCAGCAGGTCCAGCCGCAACTGGTGTTGCGCGGCGTTGTCATGGACCTCCCCGAGCAGCACGATGGCATCGCCCGTCAAACGGGACTCCCAGGGTGGCCGCGGCGCCGGGGCCGTGCAGGACGCCGCGGCGACGGCAAGGTAGCCAAGCACGAGGCGGAGCGTGCAGGATCGGACACGTGACAGCATGGGAGGACAGGGCCTTGCGATCGACTTTCGGCAGCCCGCCAGTATCGGAGCAACGCCTGAGGACCTTGCGTCGGCCCTGGCCCCGCGAGCAGGCCTTGACCTTCGCTCGGCAAGGCGTGCGCGTCACGTCCCCCTTGTTGATGACACCGGCGCGAGCCGAACGCCCCAGCATCGACACGGTTTGTCCACGCATCACATGCGCACCACGGGAGAGAAGTCATGACGATCTCAGGGAAGGGTTTGCTGGCCGCAGCGATTGCGACGATGGCCTGTTGCGGCGCATTCGCCGAGGTGGCCTATCGAGGCCTGTGCGACGCCTCGGCCGCCGTGGGGCTGGGTGGGGGCCACTTCGTGGTGGCCGATGACGAGAGCGACGTGCTGCGCATCTACAAGCGCGGCACGCCGATGCCGGTGAACGCGGTGGACCTCACCGATCATCTGCGCAACCGTGCTGCCGATGGCGAAACTGCCGAGGCTGACATCGAAGGCGCAGCGCAGATCGGAAACCGCATCTACTGGATCAGCTCTCATGCGCGCAAGGGCAAGGACGGCAGCGTCGACACGCATCGGCAGCGGTTCTTTGCCACCGACGTGATCACCGGTGCGCAGGCGCCATCCGTCCAGGCCGCGGGCATGCCGTACGAATCGCTGCTCAAGGCCTTGCTCGCGGATGCGCGCTTCGCCCCGCTGGCCGAAGCCGCCGGCCTCGGCCCCGAGACCGAGAAGGGTCTGAACATCGAGGGACTCGCTGCCACCGCCGACGGCAAGCTGCTCATCGGACTGCGCAACCCCCGGCCCGGCGGCAAGGCCCTGGTGGTGCCGCTGCTCAACCCGGCGCCTGTGGTGGACAGCGGCGCGGCACCGGTGTTCGGCGATCTCGTGCGGCTGGACCTCGGTGGCCGCGGCATCCGCAGCATGGAGCGTGTGGGGAACGAGATCGTGTTGGCCGCCGGGCCGCACGGGCCTGCCGATGCGAACGCCGTTCTGCCCGCCTTCGCGCTGTTCCGCTGGAGCGGCGTCGCCGACCCGTCGCCGATGTTCGTCCGTGGCACTGACGCCGGCAGCCAGCGCGCGGAGGCGCTGTTCGTGGACGAGGGCGCCAACGAGTTGGTGATCCTCAGCGACGACGGCGATGAGCAAGTGGACGGCCGCGACTGCAAGCACAAAAAGGTGCCGGTCGAGAAAAAGAGCTTTCGATCGCAGGTGATTCCGCTGCCGCTTACCGCCGCCACCGTCGCCGCCTGTACCGTCGACAAGACCGCCTCGTTCGCCGGCGAGACGGTGCGCCTCACCCGTCCAGCCGGCCTGGCGAACAGCGCGAACGTCGCGATATTCAAGGCGCCGCTGGCGGTCAACACCGATGGCGCACCGACGTCCTATCACCCGGAAGACTACAAGGGCGAGCGCCTGGCCATGAACCACCTCGACAACGGCATCGTCATCAAGGCCTCCAGCGGCGCATCGATGACCACGGCGCAGCGCATCGAAGTTTTCGACCGGTGGCGTGCGTCCCCCGGCTGGAAGGTGCCCGACGGCTACAGGATCACCTGGCAAAACGTCATCGCGGCCAAGGACGGCAAGCCGTGCATCTTCAAGCAGGACAACGCGGGCTACTTCGGCTCGCTCACCTCGCAGCAGAACGGGCTGTCGGGCGACGCCGCGGGCGAGTGCATGGTCAAGAACCAGATCGATCAGCGCTTCATCCCTTCGCTGGCGCTGCGCGGCGCCACCAACCCGATGAAGGCATGGGGCGCATCGGTGGGCGACCTGGTGCTGGCGATCAACCCGGCGACCGGCGCGAGCGTTGCGGCCGTGATCGGCGACAGCGGTGACGGCAAGCGCATCGGTGAAGGCTCGGTCGCGCTGAACATGGCTTTGCTGACGGGCTCGCGCATGCCGAGCACGTACCAGGAGGCCTTGTCCCTCGACACCGGCACGCGCGAGATGATCGTCGCCGTGCTGCCGGCAAGCAAGTTGTTCGAAAGAGTGCGGCCCTACGCTCGGACCAACATCGCTCAGCGCGTGCAGGCCTGGGCGAAGGCACAGGGATACGGCTCGCTGCAGGACTTCGGGGCGAGTGTGATGGGCTGCGCAGCCGGGCTCTGAGCCGGCTCCGGGCTCGCTTGGCCGCTGCGGCCGGCTCGCCCACGCCAGGCTGTGCCGGTGCCCTGTTGCAGGCCGGCTTTCGTGTGCCGGCAAGCATCCCGCCCGCCGAGCCGGTGAAGGGCAGTTCCGCGGCCGTCCACGAAAGCGAAAGTCGATCGGCGCATAAGTTGCGACGCACTTAGTATTTGCAATTGGCATACTAAATGCGTGATGATTCGGCATCTGCATGATCGAAGCATGGAACCGCGCCAACTTGAAGCCTTCGCCGCCGTGATGTCCACCGGAAGCATCACCGGTGCGGCGCGCTTGCTGGCGCGGTCGCAGCCGGCCATCACGCGCCTGGTGCAGGAGCTGGAAGCGGAGATCGGCTACCCGCTCTTCTCGCGCCACGGCCCGCGGGTCACGCCGACGGCACAAGGCTTCCTGCTGCACGAGGATGCCGAGCGCGCCTTGGCCGGCCTGCGCCAGATCCACCTGCGCGCGGCGGAGATCGCGCGCGGCGATGCACAGCCGCTGCTGCTGGCGGCGACCTCGGCGCTGGCGGTCGGCCTGTTGCCGCAGGGTTTGCGGCGCGTGGAAGCGCAGACCGGGCCGGTGCCGATCCAGCTGCGCACCGCCGCGCCCGAGCAGGTGCTGCATGCGGTGCTGACCGGTGCCGTGCAACTGGGGGTTTGCAGCCTGCCGCTGGCGCACCACGGCCTGCAGGTGCACTGGATCGCACAACTGCCCTGCGTGGCCGTGCTGCCTGCCGGCGACCCGCTGGCCGAGCAGACCACCGTGCCGCTGGCAGCGCTGGCGCAGCGGCGCATCGTCACGATGAGCAACCCGTTCCGCCTGCGCCACCGGCTCGATGCCGAACTGGCCCGGGCCGGTCGTGCGCCGGACCGCCGCGACGCGCTGATCGAGACCAATTCGTCGACCAGCGCGCAGGCCCTGGTGCGCGCCGGGCTGGGTGTTGCCGTGCTGGAACCGCTGACGGCGCACGGCGCGCCGATGGAGGGCCTGGTGGTGCGACCGATCGACACCGACATCCCGTTCTTCTTCGGCGTCATCACGCCGCCATCTCGGCCGCTGACCGCCCCCGTGCAGGCGCTGGCCGATGCGCTGCTGCAGGCCGCCCAGTTGCTGCCCGGCTTCGTGCAGCGTGAGCTGGCCGACCATGCGCTGCTGCTCGACGACGGCGCTGCCAAACGCGCTGCCAAGCCTCCTGCCAAGCGCGCCGTTTCGCGGAGACCCGCCCGATGACCGATACCCCGCCCACCGGCCTGCCGGCGCTCGAAGCGCGGCTGCGCCAGGACCTGCAATGGCTGGGTCTGCCGGCGCGGCGCTGGGTGCGGACTGACGGCCGTCACGACGGTGTGGAAGTGCTCGACGTGGCCATCATCGGTGGCGGCATGGCCGGCCTGGCGCTGGCGGCCTCGCTGACCCACCTGGGCATCCAGGCGCGCATCGTCGACCGCGCGCCGGCGGGTTTCGAAGGCCCGTGGGCCACCACGGCGCGCATGGAGACGCTGCGCTCGCCGAAAGAGCTGACCGGGCCGGCGCTGGGCTTGCCGGCGCTGACCTTCCGCGCCTGGTTCGAAGCGCAGTTCGGGTTGGCCGCCTGGGACGCGATGGACAAGATCCCGCGCCTGCAGTGGGCCGAGTACTTGCGCTGGTATCGCCAGGTGCTGGATCTGGACGTGCGCAACCGCCAGCGCGTGCTGGCCGTGCGGCCGCGCGCCGACGGCCTGGTGCAGCTGGAGGTGTCGGACGAACTCTCTGACGGGCTGTCGGATGGGCTGTCGAACGACCCCCGCGACGGCGTGGCCCACCGCGCGATCTACCAAGTGCTGGCCCGCCATGTCGCGCTGGCCACCGGCCGCGACGGCCTGGGCGGCCCCTGGGTGCCGGACTGGGCGCTTGCCCTGCCGCGCGAACGTTGGCGCCACTCATCCGACGAGTGGGACGGCGCCTCGCTGCGCGGCCTGCGCGTGGCCGTCATCGGCGGCGGCTCGTCGGCGATGGATGCGGCGGCGACGGCGCTGGAAAGTGGCGCCGCGCGGGTCGACCTGCTGATCCGCCGGCCCGAGCTGCCGCGCATCAACAAGGGCAAGGGCGCCGGCAGTCCCGGCATGGCGCACGGCTTCTGGGCATTGCCCGACGAATGGAAGTGGCGCTTTCGTCACTACCTCAACCTGCAGCAGGTGCCGCCGCCGCATGGCAGCACGCTGCGTGTATCGCGCCATGCGAACGCGTTCTTCCACCTCGGCGCTGCGGTGCGTTCGGTCGTGCAGCGCGCCGATGGCGCCTTGCGCGTCGACACGAGCAAGGGGCCGCTGGCCGCTGACGCGCTGATCTTCTGCACCGGCTTTCGCACCGACTGGTCGCTGCGCCCCGAGTTCGCGCCTTTCGCGCCCCATGTGCGGCTGTGGCAGGACCGCTTCACGCCACCCGCCGGCGAAGACGATGCCGAGCTTGCCGCCTCGCCCGATCTCGGGCCGCTGTACGAGTTCCAGCAGAAGGCGCCCGGCGCCTGCCCCGGCCTGGAGCGGGTGCACTGCTTCTGCTATCCCGCAGCGCTGTCGCACGGCGCGGCCAGCGGCGACATTCCGCAGATCAGCGACGGCGCGCAGCGGCTGGCGCGTGGCCTGGCGGCGCAGCTGCTGGCCGAAGACGTTGCCCTGCACTTCGCGGCGATGGACCGTTTCGACGAGCCCGAGCTGATCGGCGACGAGTGGATGCCTGCGGAATTTCCGACCTACGAGACCAGCGAGGCCGCCGAGGCCGACATCGAGGGCACGCCGTGATCGGCTGGCTGTTGCGCCGCATCGCGCAGGCGGCGCTGGTCGTGCTGCTGATGACGGTGATCGTCTTCGTCGGCCTGCATGCCATCGGCAACCCGGTGGACATCCTGATCGGCGAAGACCTGAACCAGCAGGAACGGCTGGAGGCCATCAGCCGCCTCGGGCTCGACCAGCCGCTGTGGCGCCAGTACCTGGCCTTCGTCGACGGCGCGCTGCATGGCCAGCTGGGCAAGAGCTTCGTCTACCAGGAAGACGCGATCCGCCTGATCCTGCACCGCCTGCCCGCGACGATGGAGCTGGCCGTCGGTGCGCTGCTGCTGGCGGTGCTCATCGGTGTGCCGCTCGGGCTGTTTGCCGGCATGAAGCCCGATCACCCGCTGTCCAAGGGCTTGATGGCGGCCAGCATCGTCGGCTTCTCGCTGCCGGCGTTCTGGGTCGCGCTGATGTTCATCATGGTCTTCAGCGTGCAGCTCGGCTGGCTGCCGGCCAGCGGCCGCGGCGAGACGCGTGCGCTGTTCGGCGTGCAGTGGTCGTGGCTGACGCTCGACGGCCTGCAGCACCTGATCCTGCCGGCGTTCAACCTGGCGCTGTTCAAGATCTCGCTGGTGCTGCGGCTCACGCGCGCCGGCGTGCGCGAGGTGCTGCCGCAGGACTTCGTCAAGTTCGCGCGCGCCAAGGGTCTGTCGCCGGCGCGCGTGGTGGGGGTGCATGTGCTGCGCAACACCTTGATCCCGCTGGTCACCGTGCTCGGCCTGGAGCTGGGCGCGACGATCGCCTACGCGGTGGTGACCGAGACGATCTTCGCCTGGCCCGGCGCCGGCAAGCTGATCCTGGACAGCATCAACAGCCTCGACCGGCCGGTGGTGGTGGCCTACCTGATGGTGGTGGTGGTCATCTTCGTCACGCTGAACCTGGTGGTGGACCTGCTCTACAAGCTGCTCGATCCGCGCGTGCGGCTGGAGGGTGCACGATGAGCCGGCGCCGCGGTTTCGACGAACACTCGATCTGGTGGCGCGTGGCCGCCGACTTCCTGCAGTCGCGCGTGGCGGTGGCCGGGCTGGCGCTGCTGGCCCTGGTGGCGCTGGCGGCCATCGCCGCGCCCTGGATCACGCCGCAGAACCCCTACGACCTGATGCAGCTGGATGTGCTGGACGCGCGCCTGAAACCCGGCACGCCCAGCAGCGCCGCCGGCTACACCTACTGGCTGGGGACTGATGGCCAGGGCCGCGACCTCTATTCGGCCATCGTCTACGGCCTGCGCATCAGCCTGCTGGTCGGCGTCGGCTCGGCGCTCATCGCCGCGGTGCTCGGCACGGCCGTTGGCCTGCTCGCGGCCTACGCCGGCGGCAAGGTGGATGCGGCGCTGATGCGGCTGGTCGACCTGCTGCTGTCGTTCCCGACCATCCTGATGGCGCTGATGATCCTGGCCTATGTCGGCAAGGGCGTCGGCAACGTGGTGCTGACGCTGGTGCTGCTGGAATGGGCCTACTACGCACGCACCGCACGCGGCCAGGCGCTGGTGGAAACACGCCGCGATTACGTCGAGGCCGCGCGCGGCCAGGGCATCCCGCCGTGGCGCATCCTCAGCGGCCACATCCTGCCGAACTGCCTGCCGCCGCTGCTGGTGATCGGCGCCCTGCAGATCGCCCGCGCCATCACGCTGGAGGCCACGCTGTCGTTCCTGGGGCTGGGCGTGCCGATCACCGAGCCCTCGCTGGGGCTGCTGATCTCCAACGGCTACCAGTACCTGCTGTCCAACGAATACTGGATCAGCTTCTTTCCCGGCGTGGCGTTGCTGGCGACCATCGTCGCGATCAACCTGGTCGGCGACCAGTTGCGCGACGTGCTGAACCCGAGGTTGCAGAAGTGAGCGGCGAAATCCTAACGCTCGATCTGCGCGACCTGCAGACGCGCTTTCACACGCGCGGCGGCGTGCTGCCGGTGGTCGAACGCGTGTCGTTCACGCTCGGCCGCGGCAAGGTGCTCGGGCTGGTCGGCGAATCGGGCTCGGGCAAGTCGGTGACCGGCTTCTCGATCATGGGCCTGGTGGACCCGCCGGGCCGGGTCGAAGGCGGCCAGGTGCTGTTCCAGGGCCGCGACCTGCTGCAGATGTCGAACGCCGAACGGCGCGCTTTGCGCGGCGACCGCATCGCGATGATCTTCCAGGACCCGATGGCCACGCTGAACCCAGTGCTGCGCATCGACACGCAGATGATCGAGACCGTGCGGGCCCATCGCAGCGTCTCGACGGCCATGGCTCGACAGCAAGCCGCCGACACGCTGGCGCTGATGGGCCTGTCCAACCCGGACGAGCGGCTGCGCGCCTACCCGCACCAGCTCTCCGGCGGCATGCGCCAGCGCGTGGCGATCGCCATCGCGCTGCTGCACGGGCCCGACCTGATCATTGCCGACGAACCGACCACGGCGCTGGACGTCACGATCCAGGCGCAGATCCTGTCCGAGATGCAGAAGCTGGTGGCCGCACGCGGCACCTCGCTGATCTGGATCAGCCACGACCTGTCGGTGGTGGCCGGCCTGGCCGACGAGATCGCGGTGATGTACGCCGGCCGCATCGTCGAGCACGGCACCGTGGACCAGGTGCTGGACGATCCGCAGCACCCGTACACGCAGGGGCTGATCGGCAGCCTGCCGAGCGCTAACGTGCAACATCAGCGTCGCGGCACACGGCTGCGCCAGATCCCCGGCATGGCGCCGAACCTGCTGCAGATGCCCGCGGGCTGCGCCTTTGCGCCCCGCTGCGCGCGCGCCACGGCGGCCTGCGCCGTGATGCCCGAGATGGCCGCGCCACGCGCCGGTGCACCCGGCCATCGCGTGCGCTGCTTCCACCCCGGGCCGGTGGCTGTCGAGACGTCGGCATGAAGGCGCCTGTGCCGCTGCCGCTGGTGGACCTGCAAGGCGTCAGCAAGCGCTTCGGCGCGCAGCAGCCACCCGGCGCCGTCGGCCGGGCACTACAGCGCCTGGGCTGGACCCAGCCGCCGGTGGTCACACATGCCGTCGACGGCGTCGACCTGGCCGTGCGCCCGGGTGAGGTCGTCGGCCTGGTCGGTGAATCGGGCTGCGGCAAGTCCACGCTGGGCCGCATCGCCGCGGGTCTGCTTAGCCCCACCGAAGGCCGCGTGCAGGTCGACGGCCTGCCCTTGCACGAACTGAACGCGCCAGCGCGGCTCGCCGCCCGGCTGCGCGTGCAGATGGTGTTCCAGGATCCGTTCGCCAGCCTGAACCCGCGGCTGCGTGTCTCGCGCATCGTCGGCGAAGCAGCGCGCTTGCATGGCCTGACCGATGCGGCCGGCGAGGACGACTACGTCAGCGCGCAACTTCAACGCGCGGGCCTCGACCCGGCGCTGCGCCACCGCTACCCGCACCAGTTCAGCGGCGGTCAGCGCCAGCGCATCGGCATTGCGCGTGCATTGGCGGTGCAGCCGAAGATGCTGGTGTGCGACGAAGCGGTGGCGGCGCTCGACGTGTCGATCCAGGCGCAGATCCTGAACCTGTTCATGGACCTGCGCGACGAGCTCGGCCTGGCCTACCTCTTCATCAGCCATGACCTCGGCGTGATCCGCCACCTGTGCGACCGCGTCGCCGTGATGTACCTCGGCCGGGTGGTGGAAAGTGCGTCGGTCGATGAACTGTTCGCGCGGCCGAACCACCCCTACACACGCGCGCTGCTGGCCGAGATTCCGCGCATCGACCAGCGGCGCACGGCCTTCAACACCATCCGCGGCGAGATCCCGAGCCCCATCAGCCCACCCTCGGGCTGCCACTTCCACCCGCGCTGTCCGCAAGCCATGCCACGTTGCAGCAGCGAGGCGCCGACGCTGCGCGGCATCGCCATCCACCACGCCAGTGCCTGTCACCTGAACGACGCGGCGTGATGCTGCGCTCGTCTTCGCGCTCTGACTCCCGCTTTGATCCCACCGTTTAGTCTCACTTGAAGGAACCGTCATGAACCATCGCCGGCTTTCCACTCTGGCCGCCATGCTGCTGGCCACAGCCGCTGCCGCCAGCGCACAGACCTTGTCGATCGGCTTCGCCGACCCGGTCTCGTCGGTCGATCCGCAGCTCAACAACCATGCCGGCGACCGATCGCTGGCGTTGCACTTCTGGGACTCGATCATCAACTCGCGCGACGGCGGCAAGCTCGAGCCCGCGCTGGCAGCCAGCTGGAAGGCGCTGGACGAGCGCACCTGGGAGTTCAAGCTGCGCAGCGATATCAAATGGCAGGACGGCAGGCCGGTCACCGCCGAGGACATCGTGTTCTCGTTCCAGCGCGCCCGCAACGTGCCGGGCACGGTGGCCTCGTACACCGGGGCGCTGCGCACGGTGGAGTCGACCACCGCGAAGGACGCCCACACCGTCGTGGTCAAGACCAGCACGCCGAACCCGATGCTGCCGCTGGACATCGCGTCGATCTACGTCGTCAGCAAGCACGCCGGCGAGAAGGCCAGGACCGAGGACTACAACGCCGGCCGCGCGGTGGTCGGCACGGGGCCGTACAAGTTTGTCTCCTACAGCCCCGGCGACCGCACGGTGTTCGAACGCAGCAGCACGTACTACGGACCGAAGCCGCTGTGGGACAAGGTCACCTACCGCTTCATCAACAACGGCGCGGCACGCACCGCGGCGCTGCTGGCCGGCGATGTGGACGTGATCGACAAGGTCGCGGTGACCGATGTCGACAAGCTCCGGAAGACACCCTCGGTCAGCGTCTACACCTACCCCGGTTTGCGCGTGCTGCTGCTGCAGCCCAGCCACCGGCCAGGCCCGAATGAATTCATCATCGACAACGCCGGCAAGCCGCTGGCGCAAAACCCGCTGCAGGACTTGCGCGTGCGCCAGGCACTGTCGATGGCGATCAACCGCAAGGCCATCGCCGACCGGGTGCTGCAAGGCACGGTGGCCGAGGCCAACCAGTGGATGCCCAAGGGCACCTTCGGCTTCAACCCCGAGGTCAAGGACATCACGACCAACCCCGACCAGGCGAAGAAGCTGCTGGCCGAAGCGGGCTTTCCGCAAGGCTTCCAGCTCAGCATCCATGTGCCCGGCGACCGCTATCCGCAGGCGCCGGAAACGGTGCAGGCGGTGGCCCAGTTCTGGACCCGCATCGGCGTCAAGACCCAGGTCGAAGTCGTGCCCTGGTCGGTGTACTCCGCCCGCGCGACGAAGAACGAGTACGCCGTCAGCGTCATCGCCTGGGGCAACGGCACCGGCGAGGCCGGCTACGGCCTGCTGCAGACGCTGGCCACCAACGACCCCAAGCGCGGCCGCGGCGCCAACAACTGGGGCCGCTACAGCAACGAGTCGGTCGACAAGGCGCTGGACGCAGCGACGGTGGAGTTCGACGCGCGCCGCCGCGAAGCGATGTTCCGCCACGCCGTCAAGCTGGTGACCGACGACGTCGGCCACATCCCGCTGTTCCACTACCAGAACATCTGGGCCGCGAAGAAGGGCCTGAAGGTCGTGCCGCTGTTGAGCGACCGCACGACCGCGATGCAGGTGACGACTGTCGGCAAGTGAGGTCAACCATGTCCACGCCCGCCTCTGAAGTCGATCTCGTCGACGCCCTCGTGCCGCTGCACGCCGCCAGCCCGCTGCATGCCGTGCGCCATCAGCGCGAGAAAGTCGTGGCCGCTACGCAAGGCAGTTATGACGCGATCTTCGACCCGGCCCTGCCGGGGCTGTCCTTGGCCGAACGCCTGCTGGCCGCGCAGACCGTCGCGCGACTGTCGGGCAGCGCAGCACTGGAGGCCCATTACCGCGACCGCAGCGACGGCCTGCCTGAACCGGCGCCCGCTGGCGAGCGCCAGCAAGCCATGCTCACCTTCACCGAAGTCCTGACTGAGCATCCGGTGCAGGGCGACCGCGCCGCGCTGTTGAAGCTGCCGGCGGCCGGCCTCAGCACCCCCGAAGTCATCACGCTGGCCCAATTGATCGCCTTCGTCGCCTACCAGGTGCGCGTGGTCGCCGGTTTGCAGGCCATGGCGGAGATGACGGCGATCGACCCCGCCGGTGCCCAGCCCGGGCAAGCACCGCCCGACGAGGCAACATCACCCTTCGTCCATCCCGCCAACCTGCCGCAGCCCGGCGAGCCGATGCGCGTGAACGGCTACACCAACGAAACCCTGGGCTGGACAGCCTGGCTGCCGGTGGTGGACCTGGCCTGGGCCACGCCGGAACAACTGGCCGTGCTGGAGAGCAGCCACCCCAAGGCCAAGACCTCCGATTACTACCGCGTGCTGGTTCACCAGCCGCGCATCCTGCATGAGCGATCGCTGGTCTTCAACGCCATCATGTACGCGCCGGGCGGGCTCTCGCGCGCCGAGCGCGAACTGGCCAGCGCGGCGGTCTCACGCGTCAACGGCTGCGTCTACTGCGCGTCGGTGCACGCCCAGCGCTTCGAGCAACTCACCAAGCGCAACGACGTCATCGCGCAGCTGTTCGCCGAGCCGCAAGGCGCCGGCACCACCGCCCGCGAACGCGCCGTGGTGCAACTGGCGATCGAGCTGACACGCGCGCCGGCGGACTTTGGTCCCGCGCAGCTGCAGGCCGCGCGCGCTGCCGGCCTGGCAGCGCTGGAGGTGCTGGACCTCGTGCATGCGGTGGCCATCTTTGCCTGGGCCAACCGCCTGATGCTGAACCTGGGGGAGCCGGTCTTTCCGGCATGAGCATCCAGGCTCGTGTCAGGCGGCCGGCTTCGACCCTCGACTCCTCAGGGCTTCAGATCCAGCACCACGGTCCCGGAAACAGGATCCGTGACGCCCAGGCCATTGCCGAGGTCTTCGAGCTCATCACGGAAGCCGTCGAGCAGGCCGATCATCTGCGGCCGCGCCGCAACGATGCTGTCGAACGAGTCCCACTCGCCCACCATGCAGAAGCTTTGATCGCCGGTCTTGACCAGCGTGCCGCGCAAGAAGCCCTTGAAATTGGGGTCTGCACGACGGTGGGCTTCGATGAATGCCTCTTGGCGTCCGGGTTTGACCCGAAAGCGCACGATGTTGAACGCGTTCATGTCATCTCCTTCGCTTGGCGACGACGCCAGGTCGCCGCCCATGGATGAACTCCCCAGGCCAGGCCCTTCTTACACCCAAACATCGGCCATGGCAACTGGATGCGGCCACTTCGTCATGGCCGTCCCGTGTGATTCCAGCTACTTCAGTCCCATGCAATTGGCATAGAACGTCACTGTCGCGGGCCAATCGGAAAAAATGCCCAGGATGCCGACGTCCTTGGCCAGCACATCCAGCACCCGCATCATGTCGCCTTCCCGCTGGATCGCGGTGTCGAAGGTCTGGTAGTAGAAGCCGTTGGCGCCGTCGGCCAGGATACCGGAGCGCTCCAGCGACCAGGTGATGATGTCCAGGCCGGCCTTCTTGGCATCGGCGGCGTACTGCGAAGGCAGGATGTTGCCGTTCGCGTCGGCGCTCAGCAGGGCAAAGATCGGCGGCGCAACGATGCGAATGCCTTGCGCGCGGTAGCTGGCGAGTTCGGCCGCGTTGGGCAAGTCAGCCACGGTGTTGGCATCGTCCAGGTAGACCGCCTGGCGGCCGAAGGCCGGTTCGTTCTGCACCCAGTACAGCACGTCGTTCTTGTCGAAGGACTGCGGCCAGACTTTGTCGGCCGGCACGCCGGCCTGCTTGTACTCGTCGATCATCTTCTGCGCGTAGGCCTGCTGCGTGAAGCCATCGAAGGGCATCACCACGCTCGGGCTCTTCAGCTCGGGGGTCATCTTCACGCCCAGCTGTTTGAAGAGCTCGATGCTTTCCTTGTGCGTCAACAGGGTTCCGCTGCTCGGACCCGAATAGAGGTCGGTGCGGAAGTTGGCGGTGCCGCCCAGGTACTCGGCCACGCTGCGCGCATTCGGATTGGCGGCGTCCATCTTGCCGCGCAAGGTCTTGAACTCGGCCAGCGTGATCTCGCTGGTGCGGCATTCGGCGGTCGCCGCCGTCAAGCGCGTGCCATTGGCGTCGAAGGAGGCCGGCGTGAACGGCTTGATGCACTTCTGGGCCAGGGCTGTAACCAGGATGTTGGTCGTGGTGTGCAGGTCGTTCTGGGCGTGCCGGCAGACCAGTTCCTTGTCCTTGGTAAAGGTGACATCGCATTCGACGATGCCGGCACCCATGCGTGCCGCGGCTTCATAGGACTGCCGGGTGTGCTCGGGAAACTGCAGCGCTGCGCCGCGGTGGCCGATCGAAAACTGGCTGCGCTTGAATGATTCGCGATGGGTGCACGCGAGCAGTTTCTGCTTGAGCGGGCTGTCGGCCATGTCGTTCACCAGGAAGAATGGGCGCGGTCCGAGCTGGATGCTCGCCCTGTCGGCCCTGTCTTGGCTTGCATGGCTATCGGCAGCAGCCAGGGCCAGCCCGGGCAGTGAGCTGGTGATGGCGGCCAGGGCAAGCGTGCACAGCGTTCGGCGCATGGTGTTTCCTCGAGGGGTGGTGTCGATGTCGCCATGATCGGCCCAGCGGCTCGACAAAGCCACGACATTAGGGGGATGCCGTGACGCAGCGATGACGCCGCCCAGCGTCAGCCGCTGCGCGCGGCGCTGGCAGAGGCCGACATGGAACTGGACTCGACTCGGCCCGCGGCGTACGATGAATTTCGCCTTGCCGCCCCTACTGCGGCGACAAGTCCAAGTGCATGTGGCTTCTTTGGAGGGTCGTATGAGCTATCACCTGGAAGGTCGTCTGCTGGAGGTGTGCAACTGCAATGTCCTGTGCCCCTGCTGGATCGGCGAAGATCCCGACAACGGCACCTGCGACACCATCGTCGCGTGGCGTGTCGACAAGGGCACGGTCGATGGCGTCGATGTCGGCGGCAACACCATCGCGGCGGTGGCCCATGTTCCCGGCAATATCCTGGAAGGCAACTGGACGGCCGCGATCTACGTCGACGACAAGGCTTCCAAAGCGCAGGAAGAGGCGCTGCTCAAGGTTTATACCGGCAAAGCGGGCGGCCCGGTGGCCGATCTTGCCGCGCTCATCGGCCAGGTGGTGTCGGTGGAGCGGGCGCCGATCCAGTTCACCGTGGTCGACGGCAAGGGCATTCTCGAGATCGGCACCAACTACTACGCCGAACTCGAGCCCTATCGCGGTGCGATGGGCGGCCTGACCACGCTGTCCGACACCGTGTTCTCGACCGTGCCCGGGGCGCCGGTGTTTGTCGGCAAGGCCCCGGTCTACCGCTCCAAGAACGCGGCCCTCGGCATCGATCTCGACATCAAGAACCACAACGCCCTGCAGAGCACCTTCGTCTTCGACGCATGAGCCCCGCTCGGCCGCCCGAAGGGGGTCATCCCCGCTTGGCGGGACGGCGCGCAGCGCCAAGGGTGCTCCAGTGAGCGCCCTGGGCGGCGCAGCGCCGGCAGGCCCGCCACCGGCCGGTGGCTCGCGCCATCGTCGCGTGTTCCTGGTGGTGCTGATCGCGCTGGTGGCGCTGGCGTGGCTGGCGCTGTGGGCGTGGGTGCGCAGCCCCTACGGGCGCTACCTCGAGCATGGTGACTGGACGGCGTCGGGGCCGGCGGCGTTTCTGTGCAGCGTCATTCCCGGCGGCAATGTGCTCGTGCCCGCGCTGCTGTACGGCGCGGCGTGGATCCTGATGACGGCGGCCATGATGCTGCCGACCACCTTGCCCTTGTTCAATGCCTTCGATCGCTTGACGGCCCGGCGCGCCGACCACGGACAGCTGCTCGCCCTGCTCGGCCTCGGCTACGTGAGCGTGTGGGGCGCCTTCGGGTTGTTGGCCCATGCGCTTCACGCCGCACTGCTGTCGCTGCTCGCCAGCATGCCCACGCTGGCCTGGCATGGCTGGCTGATCGGCGCTGCCACCATCGCCGTGGCCGGGGCCTTCCAGTTCAGCAAGCTCAAGCACCGGTGCCTGGAGAAGTGCCGCACGCCCTTGAGCTTCGTCATCGAGCACTGGCGTGGCACGGCACAGGCGCGGCATGCGTTCGCGCTCGGTGCGCACCACGGCCTGTTCTGCGTCGGCTGCTGCTGGGCGCTGATGTTGTTGATGTTCGCCGTCGGCACCGGCAGCCTCGGCTGGATGATGCTGCTGGCCGCGGTGATGGCGATCGAAAAGAATGTTCGCTGGGGCCGTCGGCTCAGCGCGCCGCTGGGTGTTGCTCTGCTGGGCTGGGCAGCGGTGCTGGTGGCGACCCATGCCTGACGGGCGCGCGGGCCTGCCGCTCCTGCAGACGCTGGCACTCACCGCAGCGGCGATGCTCGCCTTCGCGGCCAATTCGCTGTTGTGCCGGCTTGCGCTGCGACAGGAGTTCATCGATCCGGCCAGCTTTGCCAGCATCCGGCTGGTGGCCGGCGCGGTCACGCTGGCCGTCATCGTGCGGCTCAGATCGGATCCGAATCCGTCCGCGTCCCGTCAAACAGACTGGCTCGCGGCCGCCATGTTGTTCGCGTATGTCGCGTTCTTCTCCTTCGCCTATCTCAGCTTGTCCGCAGGCACGGGCGCGTTGATCCTGTTCGGCGCGGTTCAGGTGACGATGTTCAGCGTGGGTTTGCGTGCGGGGGAGATGTTCAGTCCCATCGCCTGGATCGGCCTGGCCCTGGCGGTCGCCGGGCTGGTCTATCTGGTGTCGCCGGGTCTTGCCGCGCCGGCACCCCTGGGGGCGGCCATGATGGGGATTGCCGGCTTGGCGTGGGGCGTGTATTCCCTGCGCGGCCGGGGCGTGGCCAACCCGCTGGCCGCCACGGCGGGCAACTTCGTGCGCGCCGCGCCGCTGGCCTTGGTGCTGAGCCTGCTGCTCGCCACCCGCGCGCATGCCGATGCGGCCGGGGTCGCGCTGGCCCTTGCCTCCGGTGCCGTCACGTCCGGCATCGGCTATGTCATCTGGTACGCCGCACTGAGAGGGCTCTCCGCCACGCGGGCTGCCACCGTGCAGTTGTCGGTGCCGCCCATCGCCGCATTTGGCGGCGTGGTGTTCCTGTCGGAGGCGATCACACCGCGCTTGCTTGTGGCCTCAGCGGCGATTCTGGGGGGGATTGCGCTGGTGCTGGCGACCAAGTCGCAGAGCGCGCGCCCGCGGCGTCCCTCGTGAATCCGGCGCCGGGAATCCTCGCGTGCTCAGCGGGCAGGCTGCTGCAGCGCTGCAACAGGTCATGCTTCGCAAAAAGCTCGGCCACCCAGTCGACGAAGACACGCAGCTTCGCGCTCAGGTGCCGGTTCGGCGGGTACACCACGTGCAGCGGAATCGGGTCGGAGCACCAGTCGGCCAGCACGATCTCCAGCTCGCCCCGGTTCAGGTGTTCCTGCAGCATGAAGCTGGGTGCCTGCAGCACGCCCATGCCGGCCACGGCGGCGGCGACATAGGCGTTCGAGTCGTTCACCGCCACCAGCGTGTGGCCGTCGATCTCCAAGCGCTCATCGCCCTTGACGTAGTCCATCGTCGTCATGCGGCCGGTGCGTGCCGAGAAGTAACCCACCACGCGATGGCCGTTGCCGCGCTCCAGGTCGTTCGGGTGCTGCGGTCGGCCATGCCGCTTCAGGTAGTCGGGTGACGCGGCGTTGATGTAGTACACCTCGGCCACGCGCCGGGCGACCAGCGACTGGTCGCTGATCACGCCGGCGCGCAGCACGCAGTCGATGTTTTCGCCGATCAGGTCGACCGGGCGGTCGGTGACGCCGAGGTCGATCTGGATGTCGGGGTAGCGGGCGTGGAAATCGGGCAGCGCCGGAATCAGCACCAGGCACCCGAGTGATGCGCTGACGTCGATGCGCAGCCGCCCGCGCGGGTTGGCCTTGGCGTGCGACATGCCCGACTCCAGCTCCTCGATGTCGTTCAGCACCCGCAGTGCGCGTTCGTAGTACGCGGCGCCGTCCTGCGTGACGGTGACGCGCCGCGTCGTGCGGTTCAACAGCTTGGTCTGCAACTGCGATTCCAGCGACTGGATCAGCCGCGTCACAGTGGGCTTCGGCATCTCCAGCGTGTCCGCGGCCTTGCTGAAGTTGCCGGCCTCGACCACACGGATGAAGGCCTGCATCGCGGTGAACTTGTCCATTGCATCTCTCCCGGGGCAGGGCGGTGGGGGCGCAAGCTTCGCCTGCGCCGAGGCGGCCGATTATTGAGGGCGATGAAATAAAGCATGAGCCGTGCGGCTATTTGTTGGCGGCCTCGGCGGGCTTATCGTTCAGTCCATCGCAAAAGCCGGCAATACCTTTGTTGCGGCAACGAAGAACCGGACCCCACCATGTCGTCCACCATCCCCTCCACCGCCACCTCGACTGCCTCGGCGGCCGTTGCAAAAGCCCGGCAAGCGACCCGCGGCGACCTGCCGGTCGACCAGACGATCACGTTCGACGGCAAACCGGCGCTGCGGGTGCGCTTCTACGGCCACCGGCAGATGTCCGCGAGCTCGGCCCAGCCGCTGGTGGTGCACTTTCATGCCGGCACCTTCGTCAGCGGCGACCTGGACAGCGGCAGCGTGATCGGCCACCTGCTGGCCGAGGCCGGCGCGGTGGTGATGTCGGTCGACTACCCGCTGGCGCCGGCCCATCCGTTTCCCGCCGCGGTCGAGGCCGGGCATGCCGCGCTCGCATGGGCCTGGCGCTATCGCGGCAGGCTGGCCGGCGCGGGTGCGCCGGTCTACCTGGCCGGCGAAGAGGCCGGCGGCAACCTGGCCGCCGCGATCGGCCTGAAGTCGCGCGACCTGCAACGGCCACTGCTGGCCGGCCAGATCCTGCTGTCGCCGATGCTGGACACCTGCGTGGCGACCGCCTCGCTGCGCAGCGCCAAGGCCGGGCCGGTGGGCTGCCGCTGGGCCGACGGCTGGCACGACTACCTGCAACGCCCCGACGACGCGATGCACCCCTATGCGGCACCCGGCCGGGCAATGCGGCTGTCGTTGCTGCCGCGTACTTTGCTCGTCACGGCCGAGGACGATCCGATGCGCGACGAGACACGCGCCTTCGCCAGCCGCCTGCGTGACGCGGGCGTGCCGGTGGACGAAGCGCTGCTGACGGCGGTCACCGGCTGGCCTTGTTCGTTCATGGACTCGGCATCCCGCGGCGCCGCGTGGATATCGCCGCTGCGCGAGCGGCTGCAGCGTTTCCTGGCAACGCAGCCCGAGCCCTGAGCCTCAGCCCAGGCTTCACCTTCATTCCGCCAGCAAACATGCGACCGGCATTGCCGCGTCGCACGGGCTGAGCTTTGCTGTTCACGACAACCTGGAGTCCACCATGGCACGCAATCTCTTCAACACGTCTGGCACCCGCGTCACGGCCGGTCTCGCCTTCACCGCAGTGACTGCCATCGCCGCCGTCAGTGCCGGCCTGTTCGGTTGGTCCAGCAGCAATGCCGAGTCCACACCGGCCGCGCCGGTCGCGCAGGCCACACCCGTCTCGGTGGCCACGGTCGCTGCCAGCGACGTGGCCTCGTGGCACGAGTTCTCCGGCCGGCTCGAAGCGGTGGAGCGTGTGGACGTGCGCTCGCGCGTCTCCGGCGCCGTGCAGTCCTTGCATTTCCGCGAAGGCGCACTGGTGCAAAAAGGCGATCTGCTGATCACCATCGACCCCGCACCTTTCGCGGCGGATGTCGATCGGGCCGAGGCCCAGGTCGCCGCGGCACAAGCGCGTGTCGGCTATGCGAAAAGCGAATTCGAGCGCGCGCAGCGGCTGTGGGACGAACGCGCGATTGCACAGCGCGAACTCGACGAACGCCTGAATGCCCAGCGCGAGGCCGATGCCAACCTGCGTGCCGCGCAGGCCGCATTGCAATCGGCCAGGCTGAACCTGTCGTACACACAGCTGCGCGCGCCGGTGGCCGGGCGTGTCGGCCGCATCGAGGTGACGGCCGGCAACCTGGTCGCCGCCGGTCCCGGTGCCCCGGTGCTGACCACGCTGCTGTCGGTGAGCCCGATCTATGCCAGCTTCGATGCCGATGAGCAGGTCGTCGCCGCCGCGTTGAAGGAGTTGAAGACGATGGACAAGGGCGGTGCGTCCGCCCGCGCGCAGATCGAGCGCATCCAGGTGCAGATGGGCACGACGGCCAGCGAGGGCACGCCGCTGAACGGCCACCTGCAGCTGGTCGACAACCAGGTCGATGCGAAGAGTGGCACGGTGCGCGTGCGCGCGGTGTTTGACAACGCCGACGGCAGCCTGATGCCGGGCCAGTTCGCACGCCTGCGCATGGGCCAGGCGAAGAACGGTCAGGCCTTGCTGGTCAACGAGCGTGCGGTCGGCACCGACCAGAGCAAGAAGTTCGTGATGGTGGTCGGGCCCGACAACCACGCCGAGTACCGCGAGGTGAAGCTGGGCGCCAACGTCGAAGGCCTGCGCATCGTCACCGAGGGCTTGAAGGCGAATGAGCGCATCGTCGTCGGCGGCCTGCAGCGCATCCGGCCGGGCGCGCTGGTCGAGCCCAAGCTGGTGGCGATGGACGCCAAGCCCGAAGTCCAGGCGCGTAACGACGCGCCGGCCAAGAAGTCCTGATCTACCGAGTCGAGGGAGAACACCATGAACCTGTCACGCTTCTTCATCGACCGGCCGATCTTCGCCGGCGTGCTGTCGCTGCTGATGCTGATCGCCGGCTTGATCGCCTTGCGTGCACTGCCGGTGTCGGAATACCCCGAGGTCGTGCCGCCCTCGGTGGTGGTGCGCGCGCAGTATCCCGGCGCGAATCCCAAGGTGATTGCCGAGACCGTGGCCATGCCGCTGGAGGAGTCGATCAACGGCGTCGAGGACATGCTCTACATGGGCAGCCAGGCCACCACCGACGGCCTGATGACCTTGACCGTCACCTTCAAGCTCGGCACCGATCCGGACAAGGCGCAGCAACTGGTGCAGAACCGCGTGGCACAGGCCCAGGCGCGCCTGCCGGAAGAAGTGCGGCGCTTGGGCATCACCACGGTCAAGAGTGCGCCCGACCTGACGATGGTCGTGCACTTGTTGTCCCCGAACGGCCGCTACGACATGACCTACCTGCGCAACTACGCGCTGCTCAACGTCAAGGACCGGCTGGCGCGGGTGCAGGGCGTGGGCCAGGTGCAACTGTTCGGCTCGGGCGACTATTCGATGCGCGTGTGGCTGGATCCGGCCAAGGTGGCCGAGCGCGGCCTGTCGGCCAGCGACATCGTGCGTGCGATCCGCGAGCAGAACGTGCAGGCCGCCGCCGGTGTGGTCGGCGCGTCGCCGGGGCTGCCGGGTGTCGACCTGCAGATGTCGATCAACGCGCAAGGGCGCTTGAAGACCGTCGAAGAATTCGGCGACATCATCGTCAAAACCGGCGCCGGCGGCGAGGTGACGCGGCTGCGCGAACTCGGCCGCATCGAACTCGGTGCGTCGGAGTACGCGCTGCGCTCGCTGCTGGACAACAAGTCGGCGGTGGCCGTGCCGATCTTCCAGGCGCCGGGGTCGAATGCGATCGAGATCTCGAACCAGGTGCGCGCCACGATGGCCGAACTCAAGCAGTACATGCCCGAAGGCGTGGACTACGAGATCGTCTACGACCCGACGCAGTTCGTGCGCGCTTCGATCGAATCGGTGATCCACACGCTGCTGGAAGCCATTGCGCTGGTGGTGCTGGTGGTCATCGTCTTCCTGCAGACCTGGCGCGCGTCGATCATCCCCTTGCTGGCAGTGCCGGTCTCGGTGATCGGCACCTTCGCGGTGATGCATTTGTTCGGCTTCTCCATCAACGCGCTGAGCCTGTTCGGCCTGGTGCTGGCCATCGGCATCGTCGTCGACGACGCGATCGTGGTGGTCGAGAACGTCGAGCGCAACATCGAAGCCGGCTTGACGCCGCGTGAAGCCACCTACCGCGCGATGCGTGAGGTGTCCGGGCCCATCATCGCCATCGCGCTGGTGCTGGTGGCGGTGTTCGTGCCGCTGGCCTTCATCAGCGGCCTGACGGGGCAGTTCTACCGCCAGTTCGCGCTGACCATCGCGATCTCGACGGTGATCTCGGCGATCAACTCGCTGACCTTGTCGCCAGCGCTGGCCGCGCTGCTGCTGCAACGCCGCGGTGCGCCCAAGGATGCGCTGACGCGGGGCATGGACGCGCTGTTCGGACGCTTCTTCGGCTGGTTCAACCGCACGTTCAAGCGTGGTGCGGCGGGCTATAGCGGCGGCGTGACGCGGGTGGTTTCGCGCAAGGCGGTGATGATGGGTGTCTACGTTGCGCTGCTCGTACTGGGCGGCGGCCTGTTCAAAGCCGTGCCCAGCGGCTTCGTGCCGGCCCAGGACAAGCAGTACCTGATCGGCTTCGCGCAATTGCCTGACGGCGCCACGCTGGACCGCACCGAAGACGTGATCCGCCGCATGGGTGACGTTGCGCTGAAGCACCCCGGCGTCGAGCACGCGGTGAGCTTCCCCGGCCTGTCGATCAACGGCTTCACCAACAGCTCCAACTCCGGCATCGT
>NZ_DATILJ010000107.1:0-9264 GCF_035476535.1 Aquabacterium sp. | reverse complement strand
CAGATCGGCCTGGGCGCGGCCAGCGCCACCATGATGCTGGCGACCGTTGCGGCCATCGTCGTGCCTTATCTCTACAGCGAACTGCGGAGCAAGCCCCATGACCGCTAGGTTGTCCTTCGGCCGCATGGCCGTTTACGCGGTGCTGTTGCTGGCCGCCTTTTTCTTCCTCGTGCCGATGTACGTGATGCTGGTGACGTCCCTGAAGGACGCGCAGGAGATTCGCAGCGGTAACCTGCTGGCGTTGCCGCAAAGCTTCAACCTCGACGCCTGGCACTCGGCCTGGTCCGGTGCCTGCACGGGCATCGACTGCAATGGCTTGCGGCCATTCTTCTGGAACTCGGTGCTGATGACGGTACCCGCGGTGCTGATCTCCACCGCCTGGGGCGCGCTCAACGGCTACGTGCTGAGCCTGTGGAAATTTCGCGGCAGCGAACCGCTGTTCGCGCTGCTGCTGTTCGGCGTGTTCATGCCGTTCCAGGTGGTGCTGCTGCCCATGAGCCAGGTGCTGGGCTGGCTGGGCCTGTCCTCTTCCATCGGCGGGTTGGTGCTGGTGCATTGCCTGGCGGGCCTCGCGAGCACCACGCTGTTCTTCCGCAACTACTACGCGGCCATCCCGCGCGAGCTGGTGAACGCGGCGCGCATCGACGGGGCCGGTTTCTGGCAGATCTTCCTGCGCGTGATCCTGCCCATGAGCACGCCCATCATCATGGTCACGCTGATCTGGCAGTTCACCTCGATCTGGAACGACTTCCTGTTCGGCGTCGCTTTCTCGGGCACCGAATCCAAGCCCATCACCGTGGGCCTCAACAACCTGGCCAACACCTCCAGCAGCGTCAAGGCCTACAACGTCGACATGGCCGCGGCCATCATCGCCGGCCTGCCCACGATGGCGCTGTACATCCTGGCCGGACAGTATTTCGTGCGCGGCCTCACCGCCGGCGCCGTCAAAGGATAAGCACACATGGCATCCCCCCTGGACATCATCGGCATCACCAAGACCTTCGGCAAAGGCGAGCGCCAGGTCGAAGTGCTCAAGCACATCGACATCCGCGTCGAGCCCGGAGAATTCCTGATCCTGGTCGGGCCCTCGGGCTGCGGCAAATCGACGCTGCTCAACATCATCGCGGGGTTGGACGAGCCCATCGGCGGCGAGATCCGCATCGGGGGCAACAACGTCGTCGGCGTGGCGCCCAAGGATCGCGACATCGCGATGGTGTTCCAGAGCTACGCGCTCTATCCCACCATGACCGTGGCGCAGAACATCGGCTTCGCGCTGGAAATGCGCAAGGTGCCCATGCCGCAGCGCGAGCAACTGATCGCCGAAGTGGCGGCCATGCTGCAGATCGAGCACCTGCTGGACCGCCGGCCCAGCCAGCTTTCGGGCGGGCAGCGCCAGCGGGTGGCAATGGGCCGGGCCCTCGCGCGCAAGCCGCAGCTGTTCCTGTTCGACGAGCCGCTGTCCAACCTGGACGCCAAGCTGCGCGTGGAGATGCGCGCCGAGATCAAGCGCCTGCACCAGGCCAGCGGCATCACCAGCGTCTACGTCACGCACGACCAGATCGAGGCGATGACGCTGGGCTCGCGCATTGCCGTGATGAAGGGCGGCGTGGTGCAGCAGCTGGGCACGCCTTCTGAAATCTACGACACACCGGCCAACACCTTCGTCGCGACCTTCATCGGTTCGCCGACCATGAATCTGGTGAACGGCGGTGCCGCCGCGAACGGCTTCGCGGTTGCTGGCGCGCTGCTGCCGCTCGACTGCCCGGCGCCCGAGGCGCAATTGGGGCTGCGGCCCGAGCACCTGAGCCTGGATGCCGACGCGCCCTGGCGCGGCGAAGTGAGTGTGGTCGAACCCACCGGTGCCGACACCTACGTGATCGTCAAGACCGTCGCCGGTGACGTGGTGCTGCGTTGCCCGCCGCAAGCAGGCGTGCAGCCGGGCGAGCACGTGGGCCTGGCGGTGAACGCGCAAGCCGCAAGCTGGTTCCATCCCGCCACCGGAGACCGTCTCCATGCTTAGGCGCATTACTCCCTCCCCCTCCGGGGGAGGGCAGGGGTGGGGGCGACTGGCTGTATGCTTTGCGCATGGCACGACTGCTGGTGGTGGAGGACGACGAACTGCTGCGCGACGCATTGGCGGCGCAGCTCGCGCACGCGCCGCATGAAGTCGTCGCCGCAGCCAATGCCCGCGAGGCCATCGACGTGTTCCAGGCCGGCCGCTACGAAGCGGTCGTTCTCGACCTGGGCTTGCCCGGCGGCATGGACGGCCTCGAATTGCTGGACTGGATGCGCCAGCGCGCACCGGCACTGCCCGTGCTGATCCTCACCGCCCGCGACGGCATCGAGGACCGCGTGATGGGCCTCAAGCGCGGCGCCGACGACTACCTCACCAAGCCGTTCGAGATGAGCGAGCTGCTGGCCCGCATCGGCTCGCTGCTGCGGCGCTCGCAGTTGCCCGCCTATGCGCCTTTCACCGGCGCGTCGTTCGCCCGCGCCGATGCATCTGCGCTGCGGGTGGAGGCCGGCATGCCACGCGCGTGGATCGCGGGCAAAGCCACCGAATTGACGCAGCGCGAATGGGAGTTGCTGGGCTTGCTGATCGCGCATGCCGGCCATGTGGTGAGCCGCGAAGCCGTGGTCGCCGCCTGGCAGTCCAACGACGGCGAGCCGCTGCAGTCCAACGCGCTGGAGGTCTACGTGCACCGCCTGCGCCGCAAGCTCACGGATTCGGGCTGGTCGATCCGCAACATCCGCGGGCTGGGCTACATGCTCGAGCAAGACAAAACCACTGCGCTGAAGGCCTGACATGGCCGCCGCGACTTCCGGCCGCCGGGTCCTGTCGCTGCGCCGCAAACTGCTGCTTTGGCTGCTGCTGCCGCAGTTGATCATGTGGATGGCCGTGGCGACGCTGGCCTATCGCATCGCGCTGAACTACGCGCTCAAGGGCATCGACCAGTCGCTGACGCAATCGGTGCGCTCGCTGGCGCGGCAGGTCAAGCCCGCGGGATCGGGCCTGTACATCGACTTTCCGCGCGCGGCCCAGGCCATCATGGAAGAAGACCCCGGCGACCCGGTGAGCTACATGGTGTCGTCGCCGCCGGGCAGCTTCGTGCTGGGCAACGTGGGCCGCGATCCGCTGCCCGCACCGCCGGCGGCCGGCATCAAGGGCGAGCCCATGCTCTACGACGCGCCCTATGGCGGCAAGCCGTTTCGCCACGCCGCACTGGAAGTGGACTACGGCGACGCCGACGCGCCGCAGCGCATGCGCGTGCAAGTCGCCAAGAGCCTGGCCGTGCGCGAGCGCATCGCGCGCGAGCTGATCTACGACATGCTGGTGCCGCTGGTGCTGCTGGGCGCGGTGCTCGGATTCCTGGTCAGCGCCGGCGTGCGGCGCGGGTTGATGCCGCTGCAGAAACTGCAGAGCGAAGTGGCGGAAAAATCGGTGGAGACGCTGCACCCCATCGAGATGACGCAGGCGCCGCGCGAAGTGCACGCGCTGGCCGATGCCGTGAATCGATTGCTGGCCGCCGTGCGCCGCAGCATGCAGCAGGAAAAGCGCTTCCTCAACGACGCAGCGCACCAGTTGCGCACGCCCCTCGCGGGCCTGAAGGGCCAGCTGGAACTGGCACTCGCCGAGACCGACCCCGACGCGCTGAAATCGCGCCTCGTCAAAGTCAATGCGGCCGTCGAACGCAGCGCGCACTTGGTGCATCAGCTGCTTTCACTCGCGCGCAGCGAGGGCGAAATGCCGGTGGAAGAGCTGGATGTGGCGCAGCTTGCGCGCGAGCTGGCCCGCGAGTGGACGCCGCGCATGCTGGCGCAAGACATCGACTTCGGCTACGAGGGCGCCGACAAGCTGCTGTTGCGCGGCAACGCCCTCCTGATCCGCGAGGCGCTCAACAACCTCATCGACAATGCGTCGCGTTATGCCGGCCGTGGCGCCACCATCACCTTGCGCGCCCGTGCCGAGGATGCGCTGGCGGTGCTGGAAGTCGAAGACGATGGTCCCGGCATCAGCGAAGCCGAACGGTTGCAGGTGTTCCAGCGCTTCGTGCGCGCCAGCGACGTGCCCGGCGGCGTGGGGCTGGGGCTGGCGATCGTGCGCGAAATCGCGCAGCGCCACGGTGGCGACGCGCAGATCAGGCGGGTCGAGCCGCACGGGCTCGTCGCCCGGATCGAGCTGGCGCGCGGGTGAGCGTTATCGAACCGCGCGCCGCAACACGCGCCCTGGGCGAGTGCCCGTCATCTGCCGGTTTTCGCAAGCCAGCTGGCCGTTGACGTAGACGGCGTGGATGCCGTCGGGCGGTAGGCTCGGGTCCTGGTAGGTGGCGCGGTCCAGCACGCGGCCCGGATCGAATGTCACCAGGTCGGCGTGAAAGCCCTTCGCCACCAGGCCGCGCCCGGGCAAGCCGAATCGCCGCGCGCTCAGCCCCGTCATCTTGTGCACCGCGGCTTCGAGCGTGAGCAGCTTCTGCTCGCGCACGTAGCGGCCCAGCACGCGGGGGAACGTACCCCACAGGCGCGGGTGCGGATGCGCGTCGTGCGCCAGCCCGTCCGAGCCGACCATCGTGAGCGGGTGCGCCAGGATACGGCCGACGTCGACCTCGCTCATCGCGAAGTAGATGGCGCCTGCGGGCGAGAGGGCGCGGGCCGTTTCCTCGGGCGCCTCCCGGCGCTGCGCGGCCAGCTCCCGCAGCGAGCGGCCCGCCGCTTCGGGATGCGGGCGCGACCAGGTCACCATGACGTCGCGCGACTGCTCGACCCGCGAGGCCAGCAGCATGGTGGAGGACGCGTCGTAGGGGTAGCAGTCCAGGCATACCTCCTGCTCGCGCGCCGCTTGTTCGACCAGCGCGAGCGTCTGCTCCGACCGGCCGTGGTTGCGCTTGCCCACGAGCTTGTGGTGCGACAGCACCAGCGGGACCTGCAGGGCGCGGCCGATGGCGAATGCCTCACGAAGTGCCGAGTCGATGCGGTCGCCCTCGTCGCGGATGTGCATGGTGAGCAGGCCGCTCGCCGCCGTGAGCGGCCGCGCGATGGCGATGACCTCGTCCGCCGTGGCCGCACAGGCCGTGGGGTAGTAGACCCCGGTCGACAGGCCCCAGGCGCCGTCGCGCAGGCACTGGGCCAGGGCATCCCGCATTGCCGTGGCTTCGCTCTCGCTCGCCGGCCGGTCCAGGTCCGCCATGTGGGCGACGCGCAAGGTGGAGTGCCCGGCCAGGCAGGCTGCGTTGACGATGGGGGCCGACGCCTCCACGGCGGCCAGGTACGCGGCGAATGACGCGAAGCGGAACGCGTCCTGACCCAGCACGTCCAACGGCGCGGGCGCGCGGCTGCACACCAGCGGGGCCAGGCTCACGCCGCAATTGCCGGTGATGACCGAAGTCACTCCCTGCAGGACCTTGGGATGCGGCTCGCCGCCGGTGTGCAGAAGCAGCGCGTCGTCGTGCGTGTGCACGTCGATGAAGCCGGGCGCGGTGACGAGCCCGCTCGCATCGACGCGGCGATGCGCCGCCTCACCCGAAAGGTCGCCCAGCGCCACGATGCGCCCGTCCTGGACGCCGACGTCGGCCCGCAGCCGAGGCCCGCCGCTGCCGTCCGCCACCTCGCCTTTTTCGATGACCAGGTCGAGCATCATGCCCTCCGCCGGGCCGCTCCCAAGGAGGGCTGGGCCCCCTCGGGGGGCAGCGAATGTAGTGAGCGTGGGGGCGACATCCTTAATCCACCTGCGCGCCGGAGCGGCGGATGATGTCGGCCCACAGGCGCGTCTCGCGCAGCGCCCGGTCGAACAGCCGCTCGGGCGGGCCGATCGTCGATTCGAACGAGAGCGCCGCGTATTTCTCGTTGAGCGACGGGCTCGCCAATGCCTTGTTGATGTCGCCGTTCAGGCGGGTGATCAATTCGCGCGGCGTTCCCGCCGGTGCGACGATGCCGCCCCACGCGGTGGTCTCGTAGCCCGGCACGCCGGCTTCGGCGATGGTGGGCACCTCGGGAAACACCGGGCTGCGCGATCGTCCCGAAACACCCAGGATGCGCACGCGGCCGGTCTTGATGTGCGGAATGATGGAGCCCAGGTTGTCGAACATCAGGTCGATCTGCCCGCCGATCAGGTCCTGGATGGCTTGCGGGCTGCCGCGGTAAGGCACATGGACCATGAACGTGCCCGTCATGCTCTTGAACAGCTCGCCGCCCAGGTGGCCGGTCGTGCCGTTGCCCGCCGAGCCCATCACCAGCTTGCCCGGGCGCGACTTGGCCAGGGCGATGAATTCCTTGACGTGTTGCGCCGGCAGCTCGTTGCGCACCACCAGCGCGTTCTGCACGTAGCCCAGCAGCGACACCGGCACCAGTTGCTTGTCCGGGTCGTACGGCAGCTTGCGGTACAGCGTGCGGTTGATCGCCAGCGTGCCCACGTTGCCATACCCGAGGGTGTACCCGTCCGCGGGCGAGCGCACGATCTCCTGCATGCCGATGTTGCCGCCGGCGCCCGGCTTGTTGTCGATGACGAACGGCTGCGGGAACGACCTCGCCAGTTCGGCCGTGAGCAGGCGGCAGATGATGTCGGGCGAGCCGCCGGCTTGCGATGGGACGATCAAGCGGATCGGCCTGTCCGGCCAGGCAGCGCGCGCCAGCATCGGGCTCGACAACGCCGCAGCGCCTGCGAACTGCAGCATGCGCCGCCGGGTCAGGCTCGTATGATTATCTGTTTTATTCATGGTCGTTTCCTTCACTCCAGCATGCCCAACGCAGGCTGCAAGGCGATAATGCCTCCGCACGGCGCTGATCTCAAACGATTGTTTCTGCTGAAGATCATGCGCTTTGCTCATGCAAAAACATGCGACGCCTTCCTACCGTCACGGCCTTGCAGTGCTTCGAAGCCAGCGCCCGGCTCGGCTCGTTCACCCGCGCGGCGCAGGAGCTGAACCTCACGCAGGGCGCCGTGAGCCGTCAGGTCATCGGGCTGGAGGACGGCCTGGGCGTTCGGCTCTTCCTGCGCAAGCACAACGCGCTCACGCTGGCGCTGACCGATGCGGGGCGCAACTACCTCGAGGAGATCGCGCCGCTGCTGCAACGCCTGGAGCGGGCCACCGCCAACGCCCGCGCGCACCGGGCGAGTGGCGGTGTCTTCAACCTTTCGGTGGGCGCGTCGCTGGGCAGCTACTGGCTCATCCCGCGCCTGTCCGGCTTCACCCGCGCGCACCCGGAGATCGTGCTGAACGTGGCGACGCGCATCGGCCCCGCGGACTTCAGTTCGCGCGACATCGATGCCTCGCTCGAATTCGGTGACGGCCAGCGCGCGGCCATGCATTGCGATTACGTGATGCCGCTGGACCTGCAGCCGTACGCATCGCCCGGGTGGATTCGCCGGTTCGGCGCCAAGCTCGGCCCCGCCACGCCCAAGGCCGCGCTGATCAATCACTCGACGGGACCGCAGGCGTGGTCCGAATGGTTCCGGCAGGCCGGCATCGCGTCCGACCCGGGCCGCGAAGGGCCGACCTATGACCTGATGTGGATGGCCATGAATGCGGCGGCCAGCGACCTGGGCGCGGTGCTTCTGCCGCCCTACATGTCGAGCGACGCGGTGGCCTCCAAACGGCTCAAGCGGCTGTCGGCGCTGAAGTGGCGCGCGCCCAAGGCGTACTACCTCGTCTATCCGCAAAGCCGCGGCGAGCACCGGGCGCTGCAGACCTTTCGCGCGTGGCTGCTCGAGCAGGCGCGGCCGTAGCACCGGGTCCGCCGGGTACAGGCTCCGCCCCTGGCCCAATCGCCACGGGGTCATCGGATTTGTGCAACAGTACGGGCAAACCGAGCCCAGCTTATGAACATCCTCTTCGTCGCCGACCCGCTGGAAGTCTTCAAGACCTACAAGGACACCACTTTTTCCATGATGCGCGAGGCGCAGCGCCGCGGCCACCGCGTGGCGGCCTGCGAGCCGTGCCATCTCTCGTGGCGCGGCGGCGATGTCGTCAAGGCTCGCGTGCGCGAGATCACGCTCACCGGCACGCTGGACGATTGGTTCCAGGTCTCGCATGAAGGCGTGCGGGATCTGAAAGACTTCGACGCGATCATCATGCGCAAGGACCCGCCGTTCGACAGCGAGTACTTCTACGCCACGCACCTGCTCGAGCAGGCCGAACGCGAGGGCGCGCGCGTCTTCAACAAGCCCGCCTCGCTGCGCGACCATCCGGAAAAACTCGCGATCATGGAATTCGCCGCCTTCACCAGCCCCACGCTCGTGACGCGCGACGAAGAGGACGTGAAGCAGTTCCACGCCCAGCACAAGGACATCATCCTGAAGCCCCTGGACGGCATGGGCGGCATGGGCATCTTCCGCGTCGGCGCGGATGGGCTGAATCTGGGCTCCATCATCGAGACGCTCAACCGCGGCGGCACCACGACCATCATGGTGCAGCGCTTCGTGCCCGAGATCACGCAAGGCGACAAGCGGATCCTGGTGATCGGCGGCAAGCCGGTGCCGTTCAGCCTGGCGCGTATCCCGCAAGGCAGCGAGATCCGCGGCAACCTGGCCGCCGGCGGCAAGGGCGTGGCGCAGCCGCTGTCCAAGCGCGACTACGAGATCGCCAACGCCCTGGGGCCGGTGCTCGCTTCGCGCGGCCTGTTGCTGGTGGGGTTGGATGTGATCGGCGACTGGCTCACCGAAATCAACGTCACCAGCCCGACCTGCTTTCAGGAGATTACCCAGCAGGCCGGCTTCGACGTGCCGGCGATGTTCATCGACGCGCTGGAAGCGGCGATGGCGGATTGAGGCAGCCTCAGTAGACCGTGGCGCAGAGGCTGCCCATGACGGACGCGCCCGCCAGCGGCGCGAAGCCGCTCAGCGACAGCTCGGCGTCCTCGAACCAGTTCGCGATCAGCCGGGCCACCGACCGCAGCGCGGCGCGGTCGGGCGCGTCGCCGCTGTCCGCGCCGGCCACGCGGAAGCACAGCGTGCCGTGTTCCATGCCGTCGCTCGTGATCACCGGGACGGCGTCGTAAGTGCTGCTGCAGGTCTCGGGGGCGGTCTCGGCCAGCAGGCGCAGGCCGAACAGCGATTGAAGCGGGTCGCATTCGCCGTCGGAGCCGTCGTCGTGGCAGCGCACGACCGTCTCGCCGTCACTGGCTTCCGAAATGAACGCGGCCTCCAGGCCGAAGGCCTTGCGCATGCGGCGCAGCAGGGCACACAGCGGGGAGAAGGCTCTCAGGTCGGCGCCGTCCGCAGTCACCACGACGAACTCGCGCGCGACCAGGTCGAAAGCGCAGGTCGCCGTT
>NZ_DATILJ010000106.1:0-15009 GCF_035476535.1 Aquabacterium sp. | reverse complement strand
TCCTCGGGCTCGATCTCGCCTTCGATCAGCGGACGTTCGATCTCGTAGCGCAGGATCACGTGCGCCGGGTAGGTCACCTCGTCAGCGTCGACGCGGATGAGGCCGGGCTTCACGCGCGTCATCAGGCGGTGCAGGTTGCCGGCCTCGAAGGCCGGCTGCTCGCCGAAGGCCTCGCGCACCAGCGGCGCCAGCAGGCCGGCAAAGCCCGGGTGGCTGCCCAGCTGCATCTCGAAGCTCAGCGACTGGCTCTCGTGGATGGCCATCGAGCGTGCGCGTGAGATCGGCTGGCCGAGCAGATCGCGTGGGCGGTTCTGCTCGTAGCGGCCGTGGCCGGTCTCGTGGATCGTGCCCATCAGGCTGACCAGGAACTCGTCCTCGCGGTAGCGCGTGGTCAGGCGCACATCCTCCGGCACGCCGCCCGAGAACGGATGTGTGCTGACATCCAGCCGGCCGGCCTGGAAGTCGAAGCCCAGCAGGCGCATCGCCCGCTCGCACAGGCTGCGCTGCGCGGCCTGCGGGAAGGGCCCGACCGGGGCGATCACCGCCTCGTGCGCCTGCCGCTCGGTGACCTGACGGATCAGCCCGGGCAGCCACTGACGCACCTCGCCGAAGATGCGGTCGACCTGCGCGCAACGCATGCCGGGCTCGAAGCGGTCCATCAGCGCGTCGTACTTCGACACGCCGCCCTGCTCGGCCAGCAGCGCGGCCTCTTCGCGCGCGGTGGCCAACACCTCGCGGAAGTTCTCGACGAAGCCGGCCCAATCATTCGCCGGGCGCTGCGTGCGCCAGGCATGTTCGCAGCGCGAGGTGGCCAGCTGCGAACGCTGCACCAGCGATTCGGGCAGCGCGTTCGATTGGTGCCACTCGCGCCGCATCTCGCGCAGATTGGCGCGCTGCAGTTCGGTAAGCGGCTCCTGCTCGGCGCGCGACAAGCCGTCGCGCAACTGCGGGTCGGTGCGCATGCGGTGCATCAGCGCGGCCATCTCGGCCAGCGCCGCGGCGCGTGCATCGTTGCCGCGCGGCGGCATGTTCGCCGCCTGGTCCCACGAGGCGATGGATTGCAGGTGCTGCAGGTTGTGCAGGCGCTGAAAGGTGGCGGCCAGGGCCTCGTAGGCCGGCGTGGAGGTGGCAGGTGTCATGGTGTGACGAGTGCAGGCAAGGGGCTGCGATTCTCGCGCCGGGGCGGCGCCCAGCCGGTGCCGCCCCGTGCATACCCTGATCGAGTCCCGGTCAGCGCGCCAGCGCCGCCTTGAACGCCGGGTCATCCAGCAGCCTGGCCACCAGTTGCCGGTACAGCGCCGAATACTCGTTGATCGCCGCGGGTATCGCCACCGCCCCAACAAACGAGGATTCCCAGGTCGCGCTGGCCCGGTGTTCACGCTCGTAGACCTTGGCGCCGGCGCGCAGCACGACGAACTTCGCGGCCAGGCTGCCGCTGCCCTGGCTCATCGCCGCGTCGACCTGGCTCTCGACCAGAGTGCCTTCGATGACCAGCGTGGACGCGGTATCCAGCAGGCCGGCGGCCTTCAACTCGGTGACCAGTGTTTCCTTCAAGTACTGCGCGAAGGAGTTCTGGTAGGGCGATACCAACGTGACGGCGCGAATGCCCAGCCGCGCATCCATCTCCGCCGGCTTGCCGGCGGCCAGCGCAAAACCGCCCACGGCCACCGGCTGGGCCACCGCGCCCTTGACCTTCTGGATGTTGTCGACACTGGCCACCGGTGCGCCGAGTTGAACGTTGGCACAACCGGTCATCAGCAGCAACAGGGCCGCCAGCCCGGCCAGATGAAGCCGCTGGCCCATAAACATCAGGAGGTGGCCGCTCACTTGGCAAGCTCCTGCGACAGCTCATTCAGCGAGGTGCTGACAATGTCACGTGTCATCGTGCGAACGGCAGCTTCGATGTTCTCGGCCTGGACGGCGTTGGCCGGTGCCGCGGCAGCACCGACAGTGGTATGGATGGCATGCCGCGCGGTCTTGACGATCGGCTCGGCCTGGCCTTCAGCCAGGTACTTCGCGGTGCAGACATAACCATCGGAGACCTGCGAGCCAGCGAGGCCGAAGGTCAGTCCGGTGACGAAGCCTTTGCCGAATGCGTTGTCGGTCAAGGGCACGTTGTTCAGCACGATGCTCAGCAGCGCGCCGCCCGCCACGGCCTTGTCCTGCACGTCCGAGAACAGGCCGCTGGCCTTGACCTGCTCGCTCACCTGCGCCTTCAGGTGATCGGTGGCCCGCGCATTGAGCGCCCCCTTTGTCTGGAACTCGAACAGCAGTTGCACCGGCCTGGCCGTTGCCGGCTTCTTGAACTGCGCCGCCGGGACTTCCTTGGTCGCCGTGTCGACATAGAAACTACCGCAGCCGGTGAGGGCCAACAGACCCACCAGCCCGGCGACGCGCACGCACCGACCCACGCCGGCCATCACGGCCGAACGAAACTTCAACATGACTCTCCTCCTTGAGAACGGATCACGCGGCTCCCTCGCCGCGCGCCGGATCGTATCCGCAGCTTGCGGGGTCCGGCCCGCGCGCCGCCCCCCGGACTCAGGGAGTCATCTGCCCCGGAAACACCCACAGCAGCGCCGCCGTCATCGTCAGGTAGCGCGCGAACTTGCCGATCGCCATGTAGGCGACGCAGGGCCAGAACGGCAGCTGCAACCAGCCGGCCACCGCGCACAGCGGGTCGCCGACACCCGGCAGCCACGACAACAGGCAGCCCTTGGCGCCCAGGCGCTGCAGCCATTTCAGCGCATGCGCTTCGAAGCGCTTGTGGGCCACCCGTTCGTACACCTTCTCGGCGCCGTAGCCCATCCACCAGGTGATCGCGCCGCCGATGGTGTTGCCCAGCGTGGCCACGCCGATCGCCGGCCAGAACAAGGCCAGGTTGGCCTTGACCAGTGCAAACACCGCCGGCTCCGAGCCCATGGGCAGCAAGGTGGCCGAGACCAGCGAGATCACGAACACCGCCGGCAAACCAACATTGGGCAAGGCCAGCAGGGCCAGCATCGCGGGGATCCAGGTGTCCATGGCGCGCATCATAGGCAGCTGTGCGCAGCGCCCGGCCTGGGGGTTGCCGATGCCGCCGGCCGGCGCGGCCGCCGGTCTGCCCGCCGCTATACTGCTGCCTCCTTTTTCGGCACCACCCTCCCCGGTTTTCCCATGCGCATCGGCCCCCACGAGCTGCCGAATCGTCTGTTCGTCGCGCCCATGGCCGGCGTGACGGACCGCCCCTTCCGCCAGCTGTGTCGGCGGCTGGGCGCGGGCTATGCGGTGAGCGAGATGGTGACGTCGCGCAAGGATCTGTGGAACTCGCTGAAGACCTCGCGCCGCGCTGACCACACCGGTGAAGCGGCGCCCATCGCGGTGCAGATCGCCGGCACCGATGCGGCGATGATGGCCGAGGCCACGGCCTACAACATCGACCGCGGCGCGCAGATCATCGACATCAACATGGGCTGCCCGGCCAAGAAGGTGTGCAACAAGTGGGCCGGCTCGGCGCTGATGCGCGACGAGCCGCTGGCGCTGGCCATCGTCGAAGCGGTGGTCGCCGCCGCCGCGCCGCATGGCGTGCCGGTGACCTTGAAGATGCGCACCGGCTGGTGCGACAGCGAACGCAACGCCGTGGCGCTGGCCCGCGCGGCGGAGAGCGCCGGCGTGGCCATGCTCACCGTGCACGGCCGCACGCGTGAACAAGGCTACAAGGGCGCCGCCGAGTACGACACCATCGCCGCCGTCAAGGCCGCGGTGCGCGTGCCGGTGGTCGCCAACGGCGACATCCATTCGCCGCAGAAGGCGCGCGAGGTGCTGGCCTATACCGGTGCCGACGCACTGATGGTCGGCCGCGCCGCGCAGGGCCGGCCGTGGATCTTCCGCGAGATCGCGCACTTCCTGTCCACCGGTGAAGAATTGCCGCCGCCGCCAACGTCTGAAGTACGCGGCTGGCTGCTGGCGCACCTGCACGAGCACTACGGGCTGTACGGTGACTTCATCGGCGTGCGCACGGCCCGCAAACACATCGGCTGGGCCGTGCGCGCGCTGCCCGGCGGCGAAGCCTTCCGCGCAGTGATGAACACACTGGACAGCATCGACGCGCAGGTGGCCGCCGTTTCAACCTTTTTCGACGAACTCGCTGAACACCACGTGCTGCTGCCGCAAGCCGCAGCGGCGAATGACGAACTGCTGGCGCTAGAGGCATGAGCAAGAAGAAGATCGAAGAGTGCATCCGCGACAGCCTGGAGCAGTACTTCAAGGACCTGCACGGCACCGAGCCGCATGCGGTGCACGACATGGTGGTGGCCACCGTCGAGAAGCCGATGCTCGAGGTGGTGATGAAGCATGCCGACGGCAACCAGAGCAAGGCCGCCGAATGGCTGGGCATCAACCGCAACACGCTGCGCCGCAAGCTGCTTGATCACAAGCTGATCAAGTGACCCGATTCCTCCACTTCGCTTTCCGCCCATGACCACCGCACTGCTTTCGGTCTCCGACAAGACCGGCATCGTCGACTTCGCCCGCGCGCTGCACCAGCGCGGCATCAAGCTGCTGTCCACCGGCGGCACCGCGCGCCTGCTGGCCGACAACGGCCTGCCGGTGACCGAGGTGTCCGAGGTGACCGGCTTCCCCGAGATGCTGGACGGCCGCGTCAAGACGCTGCACCCGCGCATCCACGGCGGCCTGCTGGCGCGGCGCGAAATGCCCGAGCACATGGCCGCGCTGAAAGCCCATGGCATCGCGCCGATCGACCTGCTGGTGATCAACCTCTACCCGTTTGCGCAGGCCACCGCGCGACCCGATTGCACGCTGGAAGACGCGATCGAGAACATCGACATCGGCGGCCCGGCGATGCTGCGCGCCGCGGCCAAGAACTGGCCCGATGTCGGCGTGGTGATCGACCCGGCCGACTATGCGCAGGTGCTCGCCGAGCTGGACGCCGACGGCCTGACGCGCAAGACCAAGTTCGGCCTGGCTCGCAAGGTGTATGCGCACACCGCCGCCTACGACGGCATGATCACCAACTACCTCAGCGCGCTGGAAGCCGGCGCCGAGGAGAAGCCCGCCGCGGTGCCCACGCGCCATGAATATCCCGGCACCTTCACGCTGCAGCTCGAGAAGGTGCAGGACATGCGCTACGGCGAGAACCCGCACCAGAGCGCGGCCTTCTACCGCGAGCGCTTGGCCGTGCCGGGCACCTTGTCGCAATGGACGCAGCTGCAGGGCAAGGAGCTGTCGTTCAACAACATCGCCGATGCCGATGCGGCCTGGGAATGCGTCAAGACCTTCGACGCGCCGGCCTGCGTGATCATCAAGCACGCCAACCCCTGCGGCGTGGCGATCGGCGGCACCGCCGTCGAGGCCTACGGCAAGGCGCTGAAGACCGACCCGACCTCGGCCTTCGGCGGCATCGTCGCGTTCAACCAGCCGCTGGACGCCGCGACGGCCAACGCCATCCAGGAGGCGCGGCAATTCGTCGAGGTGCTGATCGCGCCTTCGGTCACACCCGAGGCCCGGGCCATCTTTGCTGCCAAGCAAAATGTGCGGCTGCTGGAGGTGCCCTTGGCCAAGCAGGGCAACCTGCTGGACTTCAAGAGAGTCGGCGGCGGCATGCTGCTGCAATCGGCCGATGCGAAGAACGTCGCGGCCAGCGACCTGAAGATCGTCACCACGCTGCAGCCCACGCATGAGCAGATGCAGGACCTGCTGTTCGCGTGGAAGGTGGCCAAGTTCGTCAAGAGCAACGCCATCGTGTTCTGCGCCGGCGGCATGACCATGGGCGTGGGCGCGGGCCAGATGAGCCGCGTTGACTCCTCACGTATCGCCAGCATCAAGGCCGACAACGCCGGCCTGTCGTTGAAAGGCACGGCCGTCGCCAGCGACGCCTTCTTCCCGTTCCGCGACGGGCTCGACGTGGTGGTGGACGCCGGCGCCAGCTGCGTGATCCAGCCTGGTGGCTCGATGCGTGACAACGAAGTGATCGCCGCGGCCAACGAGCGCGGCATCGCGATGGTGCTGACCGGCACGCGGCATTTCCGGCACTGACAAACCGTCACCGGCGCTTGCGCCCCGGCGGCCTGCAGCAAGCGTCTGCTACTGCTTCTGGAAGCCGATCTGCCGCACCATGGCGCCCCAGCGTTCGTAGGCGCTGCGCATTTCGGCGTTCAGCTCGGCCGGCGTCGACGACACGGCCTCGTAGGCGCCCTTGGCGATCGCTTCGCGCACCGGCGCCGATGACAAGGCCTGCACGAACATCGCGTTGATGCGCGCCACCAGTTCGGGCGGCAGGCGCGCCGGGCCGACCACCGCGATCCAGCTGGTCAGGTCGATGCCGGCCACGCCTTGCTCGCTGATCGTCGGCACGTTCGGGATGAACGGATTGCGCACCGGCGCGGCGACACCAATGATGCGGATCTTGCCGGTCTTCTCGTTGATGATCGCTGTCGGCGCGGCATCGAAGTAGGCCTGCACGCGGCCTTCGAGCAGATCGCGGGCGGCGTCGGCGGTGCCCTTGTACGGCACGTGGACCATGTCGATGCCGGCCGCCTTCGCGAAGGCTTCGGCATAGAGGTGCGACGAAGTGCCGACGCCGAAGGACGCAAAGCTCAGCTGGCCCGGATGGGCACGCGCCCAGGCCACCAGTTCACGCACATTGCTGGCCGGCACCGAGCTGTGCAGCGTCAGCACCAGCGGGCCGCGGCTGGCCAGCGTGATCGGCGTGAAGTCCTTGAACGGGTCGTAGGGCACGCTGTTCAAGGTGTGCGGGTTCTGCGCGAAGGTCGATGAAGGCGCGAACAGCAGCGTGTAGCCGTCCGGCGCGGCACGGGCCACCTCGCTGGCGGCCAGCATCATGCTGGCGCCCGGCTTGTTCTCGACGATCACCTGCACGCCCGTCTGCTCCGTGAGTTTCTGTGCGATCACGCGCGCCTGCGCATCGAGCGAGCCGCCTGCGGCCAGGCCGACCATCAGCCGGATCGCGCGGCCGGGCTGCGGGTAGACCACCGGCTGCGCGGCCAGGTCGGCCGCCGGCAACAGCAACGCAAGGGCCAGCGCCCAGGCCAGCGTGGCAACGCCCCGGCGCTGCACGCAGGCTGTGCTTATCGGCGAATTCATGCGCTCGTCTCCGTAATTTTGGTCATCAAGACCGAAAAGATACGGTCTTGATGCAAACCTGTCAAACAAGGACCTGGTGAAATCCTTGCGCATCTCCCGGACTCTGACGAGCACGATTGCTATTTTCGGACTCATGGTCCATTATTAAGTCATCGCCGCTCAACCCCTCCCGACATGAAAACCGTCGCCCGCACCGACGAACGCATCCTCAGCGCCGATGTCTTCGACCGCGATGCCAAGCCGCCGCGCCCGGCGCTCGGCAGCCACCATGAGCCGGCGCGCCAGATCCCGGTCTACCGCCGCTGTGACGTGCTGGTGGTGGGAGGCGGCCCCTCGGGCACTGCGGCAGCCACGGCGGCAGCGCGGCTCGGCGCCGACGTGGTGCTGCTCGAGCGCTACAACCACCTGGGCGGGCTGTCCACCGGCGGCCTGGTGATCTGGATCGACCGCATGAGCGATTGGCAGGGCGAACTGGTGATCCGCGGCTTTGCCGAGGAGCTGTTCGACCGCCTGCCGGCCGAGGCCGTCGCCGGCCCGGCGCCGACCGACTGGGGTTCGACCGATGCGGCCAAGGCCGCGCACTGGTCGCAGCGCACCGCCGCCTACCACGGCATCGTGACCTGGTCGCCGACCATCGACCCGGAACGGCTGAAGCTCTTGTCGCAGGAGATCGCGATCGAGAGCGGCGTGCACCTGCTCTACCACGCCTGGGCAAGCGAGCCCATCGTCGAGCAAGGCCGCGTCGCCGGCATCAGCTTCGAGAGCAAGGAAGGCCGCATGGCCATCCGCGCCTCGGTGGTGGTCGACGCCACGGGCGACGGCGACATCTTCGCGCGTGCCGGCGCCGCCTACGACAACGACATCGAAGAGGCTGACGTGCACCACTGCATGAACACCTCGTGGTTGTTCGGTGGCGTCGACATGGCGCGCTGGATTGCCTTCAAGGCCGGCCAGCCCGAATTGTTCGCCGACTTCATGGCCCGAGGCCGCACTGCTTGCGGGTTATTCGACCGGCCCTTCGTGTCCTGGCGCGACGACATCGCGCTGTTCATGGGCCCGCGCCAATCGGGTTACTCGGCACTCGATGTCGACGACCTCACCGCCGTCGAAGTGCGCTCGCACCGTGCGATGGACAGGCACCTGGCCTTCTACCGCGCCCATGCCCCGGGCTTCGAGAACGCCTACCTGATGCTGTCGGCACCGCAGATCGGCGTGCGCCACGCGCGGCGGCTGAAGGGTGTCGACGCGGTGCTGCGCAGCCGCTGGAGCGAAGGCCTGGCCTTGCCCGACGAGATCGGCGTCACGCCGGCGGTGAGCCCGAAGTTCCCGAACATCTCCATCCCCTACGGCGCGCTGTTGCCGCAAACGCTGGATGGCCTGCTGGCCTGCGGCCGCCATGTCTCCTGCGACAAGAATTCGCACGGCTTCATGCGCGAGATCCCGCAATGCTGGATCACCGGCCAGGCGGCCGGCGCCGCCGCCGCGTTGGCCGTCGCGCGCGGCATCCAGCCGCGTGCGGTGGACATCCGTGAGTTGCAGGCCGCCTTGCTGAACCAAGGCGTGTTCCTGCGCCCTGCCACCGAGGCCATCGCAGCATGAACAACAACGACGATCCCGAACTGCGCGGCCAGGCCACCGTCAGCGCGCTCGACCGCGGCCTCGCGCTGCTGCAATGCTTCAGCACCGAACAGCGCCTGCTCGGCGCCACCGAACTGGCGCGTTTGACCGGCATTCCGCGGCCCTCGGTCACGCGGCTGGCCGCCACGCTGGTGCAGCACCGCTGGCTGCGTGCCGAACCCGGTGGCGAGCGCTACATGCTCGGCGCCGGCGTGGTCTCGCTGGCCCAGGTGTTCCTGGCCGGGCTGGACATCCGCGCCGCCGCGCGTGGCCCGATGCAGGCGCTGGCCGAACGTTGCGGCGGCTCGGTCTACCTCGGGGTGCGCGACGGCCTGGAGATGGTGCTGGTCGAAGCCTGCCGGCCGCGCTCGTCGATGCTGGCCGCGCGGCTGGACGTTGGTTCGCGCGTGCCGCTGCCCAACTCCGCGCTCGGCCGCGCCTACCTCGGCGCGCTGGACGCACCCGCGCGCCAGCAGCTGATCGAATCACTGCGCTTGGCGCGCGGCAGCGACTGGCCGGCGCTGGAGCAAGGGCTGCAGCGCGCGCTGGCCGAGCGCGAGCGCAGCGGCTGGTGCCTGTCGATCGGCGAGTTCCACCGCGAGATCAACTCGGTCTCGGTCGCGCTGGCCGATTCGCGCGGCGAGGTGATGGCGCTGAACTGCGGCGGCGCGGCCTTCGGCTTCAGCGAAGCGCACTTGCGCAGCGAGATTGCGCCGGCGCTGGCCGAACTGGCGCGCTCGTTGGCGGCAGAAATCGGCGGCCGCGCCGCGCTGCCTGAAGTTGCTGCATGAGGACCGGAACATGAACCTCAGCGACGAAGAAAAGGCCATGCGCGACGGCCGCGACGGCCCGGCGGTGGCCAGGGCGATGGACTTGCTGATCCGCTACGGCGAAGCGCTGGACGCACAGTCGCTGGTCGAGACGCGCAATGTCTGCGGCACCGTGACGGCGACCACGCCCTTCATGCGCGATTTCGCGCAGGCCCAGGGCGGCCTGGACGCGGTGTTCAGCGAGTTCAACCTCGACAGCGCCGAAGTCGTCGCGGTGCCCAAGGTGCGCGCCTTCAGCTCGCACCTGCAGCTGGGCTTCGACCCGCACCACCCGGCCGAGATGGGCATCAGCGAGCAGACACTGCAGTTCTATCGCCAAAGTGAAGCGGCCGCGGCGCGCATGGGCGTGCAGATGATCAACACCTGCACGCCCTACCAGGTCGGCAACGTGCCCACACGCGGCGAGCACTGCGCGTGGATGGAATCCTCGGCCGTCGTCTACGCCAATTCAGTGCTGGGCGCACGCACCAACACCGAGGGCCGCGAGAGCACCAGCGCCGCGATGCTGACTTGCCGCATCCCGAACTGGGGTTTCCACCTCGACGAAGGCCGGCTCGGCACGCACGGCGTCGAGCTGGACATCGCGGTCGAATCGGTCGAGGACTGGGGCCTGTTCGGCTACTGGCTCGGCGACTGGGTGCAGGACCGCGTGCCTGTCGTGCGCGGTGTTGTGCGCGGCGTCGGCCGCGCGCCGAACCTGCCGCGACTGAAGCATTTCGGCGCCGCGGCCTCCTCGTCCGGCGGCGTCGAGATGTTCCACCTGGTCGGCGTGACGCCCGAGGCGCCGAGCTGGGAAGCCGCCTTCGGTGGCCGCTCACCCATCGAGCTACGACGCTACGGCGCCCGTGAACGGCAGGCCACGCTGGAGCGCATCAACGCCACCGCCACGGATCGCCAGGTCGACTACGTGATGCTCGGCTGCCCGCACTACACGATCGAGCAGATCTGGGAAGCCGCGCAGCTGCTCGAAGGCCGCCGCGTGCACGCGAACTGCGCGCTGTGGATCTTCACGCCGCGCGCGATCAAGTCGCTGGCCGACCGCAACGGCTACACGCAGACCATCGAAGCCGCCGGCGGCAAGCTGATGACCGACAGCTGTTCTGCCATGAGCCGCGCGGTGCCGCCGGGCACGAAGGTCGTCGCACTCGATTCGGCCAAGCAGGCGCACTACCTGCCGGCGATCCTCGGGCTGCAGGCCTGGTTCGGCAGCACCGAACAGTGCATCGAGGCGGCCTGCACCGGGCGCTGGGGCTCGTGATGACCGAGACATTTGTGATCCGTGGTCGCAAGGTGGTGCCGGGTGTGGCCGAGGCTGAGGCGCTGGTGTCGCACGAGCGCATCTCGGGCTGGGGCGGTGTTGATCCGCGGGACGGCCGCATCATCGAGACGCGGCACGCGCTGCGCGGGCAGAGTTTCGCTGGCAAGGTGCTGGTGTTCCCGGGGGCCAAGGGTTCGTCCGGCTGGTCGGCGCAATTCCATGTCGCCCGCGTGATGGGCACCGCCCCGGCGGCCTGGCTGTTCAACCAGATGACGACCAAGATCGCACTCGGCGCGGTGGTCAGCCACGCCCCGGCGATGACCGATTTCGACATCGACCCGCTAACGGTCATCCGCAGCGGCGACTGGGTGCGCGTCGATGCCGATGCCGGGCTCGTCACCATCACCCGCAAGGCATGAGCATGAACGACGACCAACCCAAACGCTCGCTGCGCAGCAACTTCCCGCGCGGCTCCTACCTGTGGTCGGTGCGCAATGCGCAGTGGCGCGCACTCGGCATTGCCGAAGCCGATTGCGAGAAGCCGAAGATCGCGGTCGTCAACTCCAGCAGCGAACTGGCCAGCTGCTACAGCCACCTCGACAAAATTGCCGCCGAGGTCAAGCAGGCGATCCGCGCGGCCGGCGGCCTGCCCTTCGAGATCCGCACCGCGGCGCCCAGCGACTTCATCACCGGCGCCGGCGCGCGCGGCGCCTACATGCTGGCCGCACGCGACCTGGTGACCAACGACATCGAGGTCGCCGTCGAAGGCGCGCAGCTCGACGGCATGATCTGCCTGACCTCCTGCGACAAGACCGTGCCCGGCCAGCTGATGGCCGCCGCACGGCTGAACATCCCCACACTGCTGCTGCCCTGCGGCTACCAGGCCAGCGGCGAGTACCAGGGCCGGCATTGCGACATCGAGGACGTGTTCATCGGCGCGATGCATGTGACCACCGGCGCGCTCGATCGCGAGACGCTGGTCGGCATGAGCCGCGAGGCGATCCGCTCGCCCGGCGTCTGCTCGGGCATGGGCACCGCGAACTCGATGCACATCGTCTGCGAGGCGCTGGGCATGGCGCTGCCGGGCAGCGCGCCCATTGCTGCGAGTGATGCGGCCGCTGCGCCTGGCGCCGGCGGCGTGGCGCTGAACCCGAAGCTGCTGGCCCAAGCCCGCACCGCCGGCGCGCGCATCGTGCAGATGGTGGCCGAGGACCTGAAGCCGCGCGACATCCTGCAGCCCGGCGCTTTTGCCAACGCGGTGCGCGCGGTGCTGGCGGTCGGCGGCTCGGTCAACTGCGTCAAGCACCTGCAGGCAGTGGCGAGCGAAGCCACGCATGGTTTCGACGGCGCGGCCGGCGCCGCGGGCCAGCCGGTCGATGTCTACGCGCTGTTCGAGCAGCTGGCCGACAGCACGCCGGTGCTGGCCGCCGTGCGCCCGGTCGGCGAGCAGACGATCGAGGCCTTCGAGGCCGCCGGCGGCTGCCGTGCGGTACTCAAGCAACTGCGGCCGCTGCTCGACACCGGCGTGCTCGGCGTCAGCGGTCGCACCTTGGCTGCCGACCTGGACGAAGCCCGCGTATTCGACGACGAAGTCATCCGCCCACTGCAGCGGCCGGTGGCGACGCGGCCGGCGATCGTCGTCCTGCGCGGCACCCTGTGCCCGGACAGCGGCATCGTCAAGGCCGGCATCCACGAGCGCCGCTCGCGCCGCTTCACCGGCCCGGCGATCTGCTTCGACACGGCCGATGCGGCGCTGGCCGCCATCAACGACGGCCGCATCCGGCCTGGCCACGCCGTTGTGATGCGCGGCGCGGGCCCCAGCGGCGGGCCGGCAATGGGCGGCGGTGCGTCGCGCGTGGTCTTTGCGCTCGATGGCGCCGGCCTCGGCGAGCAGGTGGCGATGCTGACCGACGGCCACTTGTCCGGCCTGGTCTGCAAGGGCCTGGTGGTCGCCGAAGTCGCGCCGGAAGCCGCGCTCGGCGGGCCGCTGGCATTGGTGCGCGACGGCGACGGCGTGCTGATCGACCTGGACACCCGCCGCTGCGAGTTGCTGGTCGACGAGGCGGAACTGCAGGCCCGGCGTGCGGCGTGGCAGCCGGCAAAGCCTAACTTCGATCGTGGCTGGTTGCAGATCTACCGCCACAACGTCGGCCCGCTGCCGCAGGGCGCGGTGCTGGTGCGAACGAACACACAGGAGTAGACGATGGCGACACGCACACTCACGCGCCAGGGCGTGATCTCGACACTCACGCGCCAGGGCGTGATCCCAACATTCACCCGCCGCCGGCTGATCGCTGCGGCCGCGGCCAGCGCCGCCTGGGCCGCACCGGCCGCCTGGGCGCAGGGCTTTCCGAACAAACCGCTGCGGCTGATCGTCGGCTTCGCGCCGGGCGGCGCGGCCGACGTGATGGCACGCATCATCGCCAAGGGCTTGGGGGCGCAACTCGGCCAGCAGGTCAATGTCGACAACAAGCCGGGGGCGGACGGCATCCTCGCGGCGCAGGAAGCGATGCGCGCGCCGGCCGATGGCTACACCTTGCTGCTGGGCACCAACACCGCGCTGGTGGCCGTGCCGGCACTGCGGCCGAACCCACCCTACGACCCGTTCAAGGCCTTCACGCCCATCAGCTCGGCCGGCGAGTTCTCGATGTTCCTGGCGGTCTCGCCGACGCTGCCCTCACGCAACCTCAACGAGTTCCTCGACCATGTCGCAGCGAACCCCGGCAAGTACAACTCGGCGTCCAGCAACAGCGCGGCCGAGCTGGCGATGCTGCAGCTGCTGTCGACACGCGGCGGCAAGGTCGTCAACGCCCGCTACAAGGGCGACGTGCAAGCGATGACCGACCTGGTCGGCGGCCAGGTGCACATGATGTTCTCGACCGGCACGCTGGTGCCGACCTTCGCGAAGGACGGCAAGATCCGCCCGCTGCTGACCCTGCTGCCGCAGCGCAGCCCGCTGCTGCCCGAGGTGCCCACCGCCACCGAGCTGGGCCTGGGCAAGCTGACGATCACGCCCTGGGCCGGCTTCTTCGGCCCGGCCGGCCTGCCCCCGGAGATCACCGCCACCTTGAGCGGCGAGCTGCGCAAGGCGCTGGCCCGGCCCGACGTGCACGAGCAACTGGTGGGCCAGGGCTTTTCCAGCTACGGCATGGGCGCCACCGAATTCGGCGCGTTCTTCCGCAAGCAGTACGACGGCTTCGTATCGACGGTGCGGGAGAACAACGTCAAGTTCGAATGAGCTTGAGCTTGAGCTGCAGGCCTCGCCTGGAAGCCGGCGATCGACGCCGGCGCAGAGCCCACAAGCAAAACACGGCGCTTGACGGCCGGCAGCGAATCACTGCACACTCCGCCCCGCTCCGGGGTGTGCCACAGCGCTGAGACGGTCGACAAGCGACCGAACCCGAGAACTTGATCCGGTTCATACCGGCGGAAGAAGAGCAGCCTGACTTGAAGGTGGTGGGACCGCGCGCGGCCCTGTCACTGTCACAGGGCGATCTCCGGAGCACATGTCCATGCTGCCTTCAGGAGATCGCGATGAATGCCCCCGAACGTTTTGATGCGCTGCTCGCCGCCTCGCGCGAGCCCTTCCCCGCTTCGCGCAAGGTCCATGTCGAAGGCAGCCTGCCCGGCGTGCGCGTGCCGATGCGCGAGATCACGCTCAGCAACGGCGAGACGCTGACCGTCTACGACACCGCCGGCCCCTATACCGATCCGGACGCGGCCATCGACATCCGCAGCGGCCTGCCCGCGCTGCGCGAAGCCTGGATCGCGGCGCGCGGCGACAGCGAAGCCTATGCCGGCCGCGCGCCGGGGCTGGTGGACGATGGCGGCAAGCCGGCGGCAGCAACGCTGGACAGCCTGCGCGCCGAAGCCCTGGCGTTGCAGCGCACACCGCGCCGCGCACTATCCAGCGCCGGACTGACGCAGATGCACTACGCCCGCCGCGGCATCGTGACGCCGGAGATGGAGTTCGTTGCGCTGCGCGAGAACGGCCGCCGCGACTGGACCCGCGCCTACCTGAACGATGCCGAGCGTGAAGCCCGGCTGGCCGGACAAGCGCTGGGCGCCGCGATCCCCGAGATCATCACGCCCGAGTTCGTGCGCGACGAGGTGGCGCGCGGCCGCGCGGTGATCCCGGCCAACATCAACCACCCCGAGCTGGAGCCGATGGCCATCGGCCGCAACTTCAAGGTCAAGATCAAC
>NZ_DATILJ010000105.1:0-30598 GCF_035476535.1 Aquabacterium sp. | reverse complement strand
CGGCCGCAGCATCCCTACACCCAGGGGCTGCTGGCCTGCCTGCCGGGGCACCAGCGCGGCAAAGCGGCGGGCGCGGCATCCGGCAAGCGGCGGCTGTATGCCATTCGGGGCCAGGTGTCCAGCCCGCTCGCCCCGCCGCCGGGCTGCGCCTTCGAGCCGCGTTGCGACCGGGCCATCGGAGCCTGCAAGGACGCGATGCCCGCGTTGGTCGTCGACGAAGCCGGGCGGGGGATGCGCTGCATCGTCCCGGCCGTGGCCAGGATCGGGGAGGACGCATGAACGGCGCGACGCCGCTGATCGAGGTGCGCAACCTGCAGAAGTTCTTCGGGCCGGCATCGCGCCCGGTGCGCGCGGTGGACGACGTCTCGTTCGAAATCCACAGCGGCGAGACGCTGGGCCTGGTCGGCGAGTCGGGTTCGGGCAAGAGCACCATCGGGCGGGCGCTGCTGCGCCTGGTCGAAAGCACCGCCGGCAGCGTGAAATACCGTGGCGAGGACCTCGGCAGTGCCTCGGACAGCCGCATGCGGTTCTTGCGCAGCAAGTTGCAGATCATCTTCCAGGACCCGTATGCCAGCCTGAACCCGAAGATGCGCATCCGCGACGTGCTGGCCGAAGCGCTGGCCACGCATGGCCTGGCGCAGGGCAAGGGTGAATCGGAAGCCCGCATCGCCGAGCTGCTGCAGCGGGTCGGCCTGCGCGCCGAGCACGCCAGCCGCTATCCGCATGAATTTTCCGGCGGCCAGCGCCAGCGCATCGGCGTCGCACGCGCGCTGGCGGTGGCGCCCGAGTTCATCGTCGCCGACGAACCGCTGTCGGCGCTGGACGTGTCGATCCAGGCGCAGGTGGTGAACCTGCTGTGCGATCTGCGTGAGCAGTTCAAGCTGACGATGCTGTTCATCTCCCATGACCTGGACGTCGTCGAGTACCTGTGCGACCGCGTGGTCGTGCTCTACCTCGGCCGGGTGATGGAGGTCGCACCCACCGAAGCGCTGTTCGCGAAACCGCTGCATCCGTACACGCAGGCGCTGCTGGCCGCATCGCCCAAACCCGACCCGGAGCTTGCGCTGGTGCATGTGCCTCTGATGGGCGACATGCCGAGCCCGCTGAACCCGCCCTCGGGCTGCGGGTTCCGCACCCGCTGCCCGCAGGCCATTTCCGCTTGCGCCGAACAGCGGCCGATGCTGGAAGAATCCAGCCCCGGCCGCTGGACGGCCTGCATCCGAAAGGAGCTGTTCACATGACCGATGCCATGCCCCCCGCGCTCAGCGATGTGCTGGACCCGCTGATCGATGCCCACAGCAAGGGCTTTCCGCAGAGCAGCCCGCCGCTGCGCCGTTCACAGATCGGCGCGCAGGGCTGGCGCGTGTTCGATGGTGACCTGCCGCTGCCTTTGGCCGTCATCAAGCGCGACACCTTGCAGCACAACCTGGGCTGGATGCAGGGCTTCGCGAACGATCGCAGCATCGGCCTGGCACCGCATGGCAAGACCACCATGTCGCCGCAGCTGTTCCAGCGCCAGCTGGCGGCCGGCGCCTGGGGCATCACCTTTGCCACCGTCGGCCAGCTGCGCATCGGGGTTGCAGCCGGCGTGCGCAACGCGCTGATCGCCAACCAGGTGATCACCGCCATCGATCTGGCCGGCATCACCGCGCTGCAGGCGGCGCACCCGGACCTGCGCGTGCTGTTCCTGCTGGATTCGCCGGCGCAGCTGGCGCTGATCGAAGGCACGCACCCGGCCACGCCCTTCGAGGTGCTGCTGGAGGTCGGCGTGCCCGGCGGCCGCACCGGCTGCCGCACGCATGAGCAGGCGATGGCGCTGGCCCGCCGCGCGCACGACAGCGCAGCGGTGCGCCTGTGCGGCGTCGAGTGCTACGAAGGCCTGGGCGCGATCAACGACGACGTGGCCGACGCGGCGTATGCCGATGCACTGCTGCACCGTGTCTACGAGGTCGCCCGCCAATGCGACCGCGACAACCTATTCAACAGCGACGAGATCATCCTGTCGGCCGGCGGCTCGGCGATCTTCGACCTCGTGGCGCAGCAGCTGACGCCGCACCTGAAGCGCAAGGTGCGCGGCCTGTTGCGATCGGGCTGCTACATCACGCACGACCAGGGCAGCTACAAGCGCTACATGGCCTCGGTGAACCGCCGGCTTGGTTGCGCGGCCGACAACGGCTTGCACGCCGCGCTGGAAGTGTGGGCGGCGGTGCAGTCGCTGCCCGAGCCCGGCCTGGCCATCCTGGCGGTGGGCAAACGCGACATCTCCCACGACATCGAGATGCCGCTGCCGCTGGGCTTCGTCACCCGCGGCAGCCACCGCATGCAGCACGCGCCGGCCGACTGGAAGATCAGCGCGCTGAACGATCAGCATGCCTACCTGCGGTTCGATGGCGCCAGTCTGCGCGTGGGTGATCTCGTCGCGCTCGGCATCTCGCACCCCTGCACCACCTTCGACAAGTGGCGCTGGATGCCCATCGTCGATGGCGACTACCGCGTGGTCGACGCGCTGGTGACCTGCTTCTGAATGACCCTCATGACCCCCAGCGTCCTGAACAAGATCACCGAGCTGCTGGCCGACACCACCTTGCCGGCCGCCCGCCGTGCGCCGCTGGAACTGATCCTCGCCGACCCCGAGCGGGCGCTGAACGAAAGCTTCGAGTCGCTGGCCGAACGCTCGGGCAGCTCGGTGCCGACCATCATGCGTGCGGTGCGCGATCTGGGCTCTGCCGGCCTGCGTGAATTCAAGCTGGCGCTGGCGCAGGAAATGGCGGTCAGCGGCTCGCCGCTGCACCGCCGCGTGAACCTGGGCGACAGCACCGAGCAGGTGGTCTCCAAGGTCATCAAGAGCGCGGCCGCCGCGGTGAACGGCGTGCAGGCGCAGCTCAGCACCCAGGCGCTGGAAGCCGCGGCCGACGCGATGGTGCGCGCCAGCCGCGTCGACTGCTGGTGCGTGGGCGCAACCTCGGGTTTCATGGCCTCGGACATGCAGGCGCGACTGTTCCGCATGGGGCTGGTGTCCAACGCCTACCTCGACCAGCACCTGCAGCTGGTTTCGGCCGCGACGCTGGACGCCGGCGGCGTGGCCTTCGCGATCTCGCATGTCGGCGGCATGCCCTCGCTGATGGAAGCCGTGGCCGTGGCCCGTGCGCAGCGCGCCACGGTGATCGCACTGACGCAGGCCGGCACGCCGCTGGCGAAGCAGGCCGACATCGTGCTGGGCATCCAGGTGCCCGACGATCCGGTGATGCACGTGGGCACCGAGGCCTACCTGGCGCACCTGACGGTCATCGAGGTGCTGACGGTGCTGATCGCACAGCGCCTGGGCGACAAAGCCGTCGCGCGGCTACATGGCGTGCGCCAGGTGCTGGCCACGCATGGGCTGGACACGCGCCACCATCCGCAACTGAACTGGGGCGCGCCGGAATGAGCCGCGGTCACCTGCTCGAAGGCGGCCTGGTCGTCGATGGCTCGGGTACCGTTGGCCGCGCTGAAGACGTGTTATTGATCGATGAACGCATCGCGGCCATCGGCCCCGACCTGCGGGCCCGGCACGATCTGAACGGCATCGCGTGCCACGACTGCCGCGGCCTCGCCGTGGCCCCCGGCTTCATCGACGTGCACACCCACGACGACGCCATCGTGCTGCAGCAGCCGGATATGCTGCCCAAGCTGTCGCAAGGCATCACCACGGTGATCGCCGGCAATTGCGGCATTTCGCTGCTGCCGTGGCAGACGGACGATGCGCCGGCCCCGCTGAACCTGCTGGGCCGCGAGTCGTTCCGCCATGCCACCTTCGCCGATTACGCGAAAGCCTTCGAGCAAGCGCAGCCGGCGCTGAACACCGCCCTGCTGATCGGCCACACCACGCTGCGCTTCGCGGCGATGCGCTCGCTGGACCGTGCGGCCCGCGGCGATGAACTCGAGCACATGGCCACGCTGCTGGACCAGTGCCTGGCGGACGGTGCGATCGGCCTGTCGTCTGGCCTGTTCTACGAACCCGCGTTCGCCGCGCCGAAAGAAGAAGTGCTGCGCCTGGCGCAGGTGGTGGCACGCCGCGGCGGCGTTTACGCCACGCACCTGCGCAGCGAGATGCAGGCCATCATCGAGGCGCTGCACGAGGCCGGCGACACGGCGTTCGAGGCCGGCGTGCCCTTGGTGATCTCGCACCACAAGTGCGCCGGCCCGGCGAATTGGGGCCGCACGCGCGAAACGCTGCCGCTGATCGAGCAGCTGGCGCAGCGCCAGGCGCTGGCGATGGACGTCTACCCCTACACGGCAGGATCGACGGTGCTGCGTGAAGATCTGGTCGACGGCGTGATCGATGTGCGCGTCACCTGGTCCGACCCGCATCCCGAAGCCGAAGGCCGGCTGCTGGCCGACATTGCCGCCGACTGGGGCTGCAGCCAGCAGCAGGCCTGCCGCCGGTTGCAGCCCGGCGGCGCCTGCTATTTCCAGATGCACGAGGACGATGTGGCGCGTGTCGTCGCCCACCCCTTGGCGATGATCGGCTCCGATGGCCTGCCGCACGACCGCCACCCGCACCCGCGGCTGTGGGGCGCGTTCCCGCGCGTGCTGGCGCGCTACTGCCGCGAGCAGCAGTTGTTCCCGCTGGAACAGGCGGTGCACAAGATGAGCGGCCTGTCGGCACGCCACTTCCGGCTGCATCAGCGCGGCCAGCTGCAGGCCGGCTGGTTCGCCGATGTCGTCGTGTTCGACCCGGCCCGGGTGCAGGACCGGGCGAGCTACGAAGCGCCGCTGGCCGTCAGCGAAGGCATCCACACGGTCTTCGTCAACGGCAGGCTGAGCTACCGCGGCGGCGAATTGCGGGCCCTTCAGCGCAGCGGCCGCCTGCTGCGGCGCCACGCCGCGCCCAGCAGCAGGCCACCGGCCAGCAGCGCCCAGCTGGCCGGCTCGGGCACGGCATTGGCGAAACGGTAGACATTGCCATCCAGGCCCATCATGTACAGATTGCCGAGGCCGTCTTCGCCGAACGATGTGAGCGTGAAACCACCGAAGGGCGTGCCCAGCTCCGCTGTGCGCTCGGTGAACTCGGCGACCACGCCGCCGCTGTTGCGCAGCGAGAAGATCTTGCCGGAGTTGAAGTCGCCGAAGAAGTAGCTGCCGTCCAGCCCGGCCTCGCCGCTGCCGCGGTAGACATAACCACCGATCACCGTGCCGCCCATGCTGCCGTGCGGGTAGTCGAAGAACGGGTCGACGGCCCCGGGCGGCGCCGGATCGGCCACGTTGGGGTTGTCGATCGAGCCCTCGCGCGCTCGCCAGCCGTAGTTGCGGCCGCCGGCGGTGGCCGCCGATTCGAAGTCGATTTCCTCGCGCGCGTCCTGGCCGACATCGGCGATCCAGAAATCGCCGGTCTGGCGGTCGACGCTGTTGCGGTAGGGATTGCGCAGGCCGTAGGCCCAGATCTCGTCGTTGCCGGCTGTGGCGCCGGCGAAGGGATTGCCGGCCGGGATGCTGTAGCCACCGCCGGCCAGCGGCGTGACGCGCAAGATCTTGCCGAGGTTGTTGTGGATGTCCTGCGCCGAGCCGCTGGGGTTGTTGCTGTCGCCGCCGTCGCCGGTGGCGATGTAGAGCTGGCCGGGGTCGGTGGCGCGGAAGCCGATCCAGCCGGCCTTGTGGTTGGTCTGGCCGGGAATCTGCGCGACGCTGAGGATCAGCTGCGCCGAGCCGGGATTGGCGGTGTTGGATGCGGCGGACGGCGCGGTGTAGGCCGCCACGACAGTGTTCAGCGTGGTCTTGTCGATGTAGTCGACATAGAAGCGGCCGTTGCTCGCGAACTGCGGGTCGAAGGCCAGGCCCAGCAGCCCGCGTTCATCGGTGGCGTCGACCAGCCCACTGAGGTCCAGGTAGGTCGACACGCTGCCGCCCTGCATCACCTGGATGCGGCCGGTCTTCTCGACGACGAACAAGCGGCTGTCGCCGATCGGCGCGGTCAGGAACAGCGGCTGGTCGAAACCGGAACCCACCAGCGTTGGACTGAGGGCCCAGGCCGGACCGGTGAGGCCGGTGCATCCCGCGACGAGCGACAAGGTCAGCAAACTGCGCATGGTCGGTCTCCTGGTGAATGCTGCGAACGCGCCATCGGGCCTGCCCAGACCCGGTGACCAGGCCACGGCAAGCGTGTCTGGTCGCGAGGGGAACATGGGCAATCCTCGTGCCTGCAGCGCCAGGCGGCTGCATAGAATGCGCCGGCGTCCCGGAGGGCCTGGGCGCGCGGCATCGGGCCGCGAGGGTGGCCAACGCAGCCAGCACCCCAAGGGAGGAACCATGGATTTCCAGAACACCGTGCCGCTGGACGGTGCGGCCGGCCGCTCAGCGGCGCCGATTCGCGTGCCGGCACAGGCCACCGCCAGCACCGACGCACGCGGTGACGAACAGCGGCTGCCGGTGCGCTTCACCGGCTCGGGCAGCGAGTACTTCCGCATCTGGATCGTCAACCTGCTGCTGATGCTGGTGACGCTGGGCTTCTACTACCCCTTCGCCAAAGCCCGGCGGCTGCGCTACTTCCACGACAACACGCGGGTCGGCGAGCACGCGCTGGGCTTCCATGGCGAGCCGATGAAGATGCTGCGCGGCTACCTGCTGATGCTGCTGTTCGCTGGCTGTTATGCCGGCGCCGGTTATGTGTCGCCGACCGCCGGCATCGTCGCCGCGCTGCTGTTCGCGGCGCTGTGGCCGGCGCTGTGGCGGGCTTCGCTGCGCTTCCGGCTGGCCAACACCAGCTGGCGCGGTCTGCGGCTGCGCTTCACCGGCAGCACGGCCGATGCCTACCGCGCGCTGCTGCCGCTGCTGCTGCCCGGCGCGCTGTTCATCGCGTTGTCGGCCGCGCAGCGTGGCGGCGCCGAGCCGGGTGCCGCCTCGATGGCGGCCAGCGGGCTGTTGCTGCTCAGCATGCTGGCGCTGGTGGGACTGTGGCCGCTGGGCCTGGCGTGGATCAAGCGCTACCAGCATGGCCACTACCGTTACGCCGGCGAGACCAGCACGCTGCAGACACGCACCAGTGCGTTCTACGGCATCTGGCTGGTGATGCTGCTGGTCAGCCTGGTGCCGCTGGGGCTGATGATCCTGCTGCTGGCGATCGGCGGGTTCGCGCTGGTCGCCAGCGGCGGCAAGGCGGTCTGGCCCCTTGTGCTGATGACACTCGGCGGGATCGGCTTCTACCTGTCGCTGTTCTTCGTCAGCCAGCCCTACTTCACCGCGAAACTGCAGAACCTGGTGTGGAGCAGCACGCGCTCCACGCACCTGCGCTTCGAGAGCGATCTGCGCTTTCGGGCGCTGGCGCTGCTGACCTTCAAGAACTTCCTGCTGATGTGCGTGACGCTGGGCTTGTACCGGCCCTTTGCCGCGATCCACACCGCGCGGCTGCGGCTGGAGGCCGTGCAGCTGCATGCCAGCGGCGACATCGCTTCGTGGGCCAGTCCGGCGGCAGGCCGTTTCGACGATGCCTCGGGCGACGCGGCCGGCGACCTGCTGGGCATCGACATCGGCTTGTGAACCCCGACCGCGCGCCAACCACCTGCGCCGCCGAGTACTTCGACGGCCTGCAAGCCACGGCACGCCCAGTGCACCTGAGCATCCGCGAAGGCCGGCTGCACATCACCGGCGATGGTGTGGCCTTGCAGGTGCCTGTGCGGGCGGTGTCCTGGCCCGAGCGCCAGCGCCATGGCATGCGCCAGGCCTACCTGCCGGGCCACGGCCTGCTCAGCTGCGCCGACGGCCCGGCCTGGGACGCCTGGGCCGGCGCCAGCGGTTTGTCGGACAGCCTGCTGGTGCGCGGCATGCAAAGCTGGCGCTGGGCGCTGCTGTCGCTGGTGCTGCTGGTCGGCGTGGTGTTCGCGGCCTACCGCTGGGGCACGCCCTGGGCCGCGCAGGCCTTGCTCGCGCTGTGCCCACCGGCGGTGGACGAGCAGATCGGCGATGCGGTCTTCCAGAACATCGAAAAGCAATGGCTGCAAGCCAGCAAGCTGCCCGCCGAGCGCCAGGCCAGCCTGCGCACGCGCTTCGAACAAGCGGTGCAGCGCAGCCAGGCGGCGCAGCCCACTGGCCCGCTGCCGCGCTGGACGCTGCACTTCCGCGGCACGCCCGAACGCGGCATCGGCGCCAATGCCTTCGCGATGCCGGGCGGCCACATCGTCGTCACCGATGCGATGGTCGAGTTGCTGGCCGACCGGCCCGATGTGCTGGTGGGCGTGCTGGGCCATGAGCTGGGCCATGTGCAGCACCGCCACAGCATGCGCATGCTGGTTCAGGCCACGCTGCTGGCGGCGCTGTCGTCGGCGGTGATCGGCGACTTCTCGGCGCTGCTGACGGCGGCGCCGGCGATCCTCGGCCAGCTGGCCTATTCGCGCGACTTCGAATACGAAGCCGACGAAGCCGCCGCGCGGCTGATGCGCGCCAACGGCACCGATCCGGCCGCCTTCGGTGTGCTGTTCGAGCGCATCGCGGCGCAGCGCGCGCAGGTCGCCGGCAAGGACGGTGGCGCGCCGTCGGAACTGCCGATCGGGCTGTCCTCGCACCCGCCGGATGCGGAACGCGTGCGGCGCATCCAGGCGACGCGCTGAGCAAGAGTAGGCCCGCACGGCCTTGGTACAGTTTGAAACACTTGGGTCATGTCATCAGTTGTCAGACAATAGGCTGACGACGCGCACCGACCCACCGCCATAGGCCCTGACCGCTGTACCGACCATGATCTCGATCCCCCTCGGCCGCCGCAGGCCCCGCACCCTGGCGCTGGAACTGGTGGAGTCGCTCGGCGGGCGCATTCGTGACGGTCGATTGCAAGCAGGCGACCGGCTGCCGACCGAGTCGGCCATCATGGCCGAGTTCATGGTCAGCCGCACCGTGGTCCGCGAGGCCTTGTCCAAGCTGCAGGCCGCCGGCCTGGTGGAGACGCGGCATGGCATCGGCACCTTCGTACTGGGCATCGGCAGTGCCCCGGGCTTCACGATCTCGCCGGAGCAGTTCGGCACCTTGCGCGATGTCATCGCCGTGCTCGAGTTGCGCATCGGCGTGGAAACCGAGGCCGCGGCGCTGGCCGCCCAGCGCCGCACCGAGGGCAATCTGCAAGCCCTGCGGCGTGCGCTGGATGCGGTGGCGGCCAGCCTGGAGGCCGGCCGCGATGCAGTGGACGCCGACTTCCAGTTCCACCTGGAAGTGGCCCGCTCGACCCAGAACCCCCATTTCGAGGACCTGATGAGCACGCTCGGCAGCATGATCATTCCGCGGTCCCGGCTGGAGTCCGCCAGCAGCCCGAGCGCCGAGGGGCAGCAGTACCTGCGGCGCGTCAACGCCGAGCACGAGAGCATCTTCGACGCCATCGCCAGCCAGGACCCCGACGCCGCGCGTGCAGCCATGCGCACGCACCTGGCCAACAGCCGCGAGCGGCGGCGGCGCGCCCAAACGGAAGTGAACTGAAACCGGCCCGCGCAGGCAGGCAGCCGCGCGTGAGGGTTTTCCCTTGCTATGATGCGCAGATCAAGTTGTACGATGACTGATCACAAGATGTCTAAATGACACCCGTCCTTCGCGCTGCTCAGGGATCGAAGGACACCCTGAACCTCCTGGCCTCCGAAAACCCATCCATCCATGTCGCCCCAAGAACTCCAGAGCGTGAAGGCCACGCTGGTCCGCCACCGTGCCGCGCCGCTGCGGCCGCCCTTGTCCGAGTTGCCGCCCAGCGAAGTCGACGAACTCGGCGCGCTGATCTCCCGGCTCGGCCCGCAGTAGGCGACCGCGGCCATGTTCAAGAACCTCATCGGCGGCGAGTGGGTCAACGGACCCCGCGTCTCGCCCAACATCAACCCGTCGGACACCCGCGACCTGATCGGCCTGTACGCCCAGGCCGGCCCCGAGCACGCGCAGCAGGCCGTCGCCGCCGCGCAGGCCGCGTTCCCGTCATGGAGCCTCAGCACGCCGCAGCAGCGCTTCGACATCCTGGACGCCGCCGGCACCGAGATCCTGGCCCGGCGCCAGGAACTGGGCGACCTGCTGGCGCGCGAGGAAGGCAAGACTCTGCCCGAAGCCGTGGGCGAGGTGGTGCGCGCCGGCAACATCTTCAAGTTCTTCGCCGGCGAGGCGCTGCGTCCGGGCGGCGAGGCGCTGGCCTCGGTGCGGCCCGGCGTGGGCGTGGAGGTCACCCGCGAGCCACTGGGCGTGGTGGGTCTCATCACGCCCTGGAACTTTCCGCTGGCCATCCCGGCCTGGAAAGTGGCGCCGGCCCTGGCCCATGGCAACTGCGTGGTGCTCAAGCCGGCCGAGCGGGTGCCCGGCTCGGCCTGGGCCCTGGCGGACATCCTGCACCGCAGCGGCCTGCCCCGGGGCGTGTTCAACCTGGTGATGGGCCGCGGCAGCGACGTGGGTGCCGTGCTGCTGGGCGACCCGCGCGTGGCCGGCATCAGCTTCACCGGTTCGGTGGTCACCGGCCGCCGGGTAGCGGCGACCTGCACCGCGCGCATGGCCAGATTCCAGCTCGAGATGGGCGGCAAGAATCCCTTCGTGGTGCTGGACGATGCCGACCTCGACGGCGCCGTGCAGTGCGCGCTGCAGAGCGGCTTCTTCTCCACCGGCCAGCGCTGCACCGCGTCGTCGCGGGTGATCGTCACCGAAGGCATCCACGACCGCTTCGTCGCCGCGCTGGTCGACCGCATGAAGACCCTGAAGGTCGACGACGCCCGCAAGCCGGGCACCGACATCGGCCCGGTGGTCGACGAGCGGCAGCTGGCGCAGGACCTGGAGTACATCGCCATCGGCCGCGCCGAGGGCGCCACGCTCGCGGCAGGCGGCACGGTGCGCGAGCGCAATGCCGACGGCGCGCCCGGCTTCTACCTGAGCCCGGCGCTGTTCACCGAGACGAGCCCCGCGATGCGCATCAACACCGAGGAGATCTTCGGCCCGGTGCTCAGCGTGCAGCGGGTGAAGAACTACGACGAGGCACTGGCCACCGCCAACGACACGGCCTTCGGCCTGGCCAGCGGCATCGCCACCACCTCGCTGCGCCATGCCACGCACTTCAAGCGCCATGCCCAGGCCGGCATGGTGATGGTCAACCTGCCGACGGCCGGGGTCGACTACCACGTGCCCTTCGGCGGCCGCAAGGGCAGCAGCCACGGGCCGCGCGAACAGGGCCGCCACGCCGCCGAGTTCTACACCGTGGTGAAGACGGCCTACACACAAGCCTAGACTCGGCCCTGAGCGGCCAGCACGCTCACGGGCCACCACCGATGGATCGCCACCTACCGGAGATATGACATGACAAGCACCCACCGCCGCCAGCTGCTCGTGGCAGCCACCTCGCTGCTGGCCGCGGGCACCCTGCCCGCCGCGGCCCAGGACTGGCCGGCCAAGCCCATCCGCATCGTGGTGCCGTACACACCCGGCGGCTCGTCCGACATCATCGCCCGCGCCATCAGCCAGCCCTTGTCGGAAGCCCTCAAGCAGACGGTGGTGGTGGAGAACAAGCCCGGGGCCAACGGCAACACCGGCACCGACCTGGTCGCCAAGTCGCCGGCCGACGGCTACACCTTGCTGCTGTGCGATGTCGGCGCGCTGGCCATCACGCCCTCGGTCTACACCAAGCTGAGCTTCGATCCGGGCAAGGACTTGCAGGGCGTGGGCATGCTGGCCTATTCGCCGCACCTGCTGGTGGTCCACCCGTCCGTGCCGGCGAACAACCTGAAGGAGCTGGTGGCGCTGTCCAAGACCACGCCGCTGAACTTCGCGGTGACGGCGATGGGCAGTGCACCGCACCTGGCCGGCGTGGCGGTGCAGGAAGCCGTCGGGGCGAAGTGGACCTACATCCCGTACAAGGGCGGCTCGCAGGCGATCCAGGACACCGTCGGTGGCCAGACCCAGGTGCTGATGAACGGCATGCTGGCCACGCTGCCGCACGTGCAGTCGGGCAAACTCAAGGTGCTGGGCGTGTCGCGGTCCGCCCGCGCCGCGCTGCTGCCGCAGGTGCCGACCATCGCCGAGCAGGGCGTCAAGGGCTTCGAGTCCGGCACCTGGCAAGGCGTGCTGGCACCGGCCGGCACGCCGCCGGCCGTGATGGCGCGGCTGGCCGCCGAGCTGACCCGCATCATCCGCTCGCCCGAGGTGCGCTCGCGCCTCAGCGCCCAGGGCGCCGAGGTCTACACCATGTCGCCGCCGGAGTTCACGCAGTTCTTCGCACGTGAGCGTGCCAAGTGGGCGGTGGTGGTCCAGCAGAGCGGCGTGCGGCTCGACTGAAGCACGCGGCCTCAGTCCAGCGTGATCACGGCGTCGCCAGGCCCGGGCTGGCAGCCCTCGGCGATCGGCGACCAGCCGCGATGCACCACCACCTGCGGCCCGCGGTGGCAGAACTCGATGCGCTGGGCCCCGGGCACGCGGGCCTGCACGAAGGCCTCGATCGAGGCCGGCATGCTGACCTGCAGGCTCAGGCGCGCCAGGTCCTCGGGCGGATGGTCGTCGCTGTGCAACCAGGGCAGCATCGCGCCCAGCCACAGCCACAGGCGGCTGCCCACATCGATGCGCGTGGCGGCATAGCCCTGGTCCTGCAGCCAGCGCTGCGCGCGGGGCCGCGCCGGACCCTCCGCCTGATCGGCCGCGGCCCCCCAGGCCAGCGCCAGCAGCTCCACCAGCCACTGGTTGCAGTTCTGGTACAGCGTGCTGAACGCATGGGCATTGGCGCTGTAGGCCGCGCCGAGCAACTGCAGCGCCTGCGCGTTGTCCAGTGCCACACGCTCCAGCGCCGCCGCATCGCCCGGCGGCAGCAGCAGCACCGAGACATAACCCAGCATCGCATCGTCCGTACCGCTGACGAAACCGGCCAGGCCCTGGTCGTACAGCCGCGGCCGGCCTTCGTCGCAGGCGTAGTACAGCTGGCGCACCGACCAGGGCGTGTTGGCGCTGGCCTGCAGGCTGATGCCGGCATGCGAATAGCGCTGCTGGAAGCGGCTCAGGTCCAGGCCCGAGCGCGAGACCAGCGCCAGGCGCTGGCCCGAGGCCTCCAGCTCGGCCTTGATCAGCGCACTGAAGCGGAACAGCGTGTCCTGCTGCGCGGCGCTCAGCGTCAGCGGCTGATCGCAGGACCGTAGCGAACCGGCCTGCGCCGAGGGATGCGATCCGGCCCGCGCCGGCGGCCCCGGCGCCAGCAGCAGCGCCCCCAGTAGCAGCGCGGTGCCCAGCACCCGCCGCGCGGCGCAAGCTTGCCGCATCAGGCCACGATCACAGGGCGACGGGGCGGCTCGGCAGCTCGCGGTACCAGTCGTCTTCCAGCACCAGGAAGAAGGCCTCGCGGCTCTCGGCCTTCGCGAACTGGATGCCGTAGGGGCGTTGGCTGGCGTTCACCACCTGACCGGCGGCCAGCCGGGCCTGCACCACCACCGGCTGCGGCACGTAGAGGAACAGCGCGCCCTGCTCGCTGTCGTCGGCCACCGCTTGCAAGGCCAGGCGCTGCAGACCCGGCTGCTCGGCCACCACCGTCACTTCGATGATGCGGTAGTCGCCCTGGGCGATGCCGGTGGCCTTGGACGAACTGTCGCTGGACTTGCGGATCGAGGTCGAGACGCTGCCCACCGAGGCCGACCCGCCCTCCGACGCCGACGACGCGGCGGTGCTGGCGGCCAGCGCCGGCAGTTGCGCGGCGCCCAGCAGCACGGCCAGGGACATGAGACGGGACAAGCGGTGGGACAAATGGCGGCATAAGGGGCGGTGCATGCGGACTCCGGGCGTTTCAACAGGGGCCCGGCGAGGATACCGCGCCCTCGTGGCGCGCCACGGTGGCATGACGGGCGCAGCACGCGTCTCAGCGAAAGACCATCAACAGCCCGCCGGTGACAGCCAGCGCCGCGGTCCAGGCCTGGCGCGACGCCGTGCCGCTCAGCAGGCGCGGGTGCAGGGCGACGCCGCGGCACACACCAGTGGCAATAACGCCGATGGTGATCAGCATCGCCGCCGTGTGCAGGCCAACGGCGGCCCCGGCCAGCACCAGCGAGCCCGAGGCCGTGATCTCGCGGGCCGGGTTGTCGGCCAGGCACAGCGGCACGAGTGCCGGCACCAGCATCAGCCCGGCTCCGTGCGCGGTGGCCATCAGGAAGGACCACAGCAAGAGGCCCGCGTGGCCGGTCATCCTGCGGGGTGGCCGGCTGGCGCGCGCGCACGGACCGGCGCCGCGCAGCAGGCGGAGCAGCGCGGCAGCAACGAGCAGTGCGCCAGCCAGGCCCTGGACCAGCGCACGGTCCAGCGCCTGGCCCTGTGCGAAGGCGAGCGCCACCAGCACGATCGACGCGGCATGCCCCGCGGCGATGGGCAGCAGCGCACGCCGCACCTGCGCGCCACCGCCCGCCTGCACGCCCCAGGCGGCGGCGAACATCCAGCCGGTCGCCGGGCTCAGCCCGTGAAGAGCGCCGAGGCCGGCGACGGCCAGCCAGGGCCACAGATCGGCCATGGTGCGGGCCTGCTGGCGTGGCGCGGTGCGACTGGGCCGGGCGGGTTCAGGCCCGCGCCGCGCAGCACGAAGCGGCCACCGGCGCCGCCGCTGCCCGCGCTGCCGGCTCGTAGCGGTCGTGGTGCCGCACCCAGGCCATGGTGTGGCTCAGCGCGTCCTCGTCGCGGCCACGGGGCGTGAGGTCCAACAAGGCATACGCACCCATCATCAGCTCCACACCGCGCCCGTAGGTCGAGTAGGTGTGGAAGACATCGCCGGCGTCGTCCTTGCAGAACACGCTGATGCCGGGCGCTTCCTCCACGGGGAAGGCCTGCCGGGTGTAGTTGTAGTCGACCTCACCCTGGGCCAGTTCCTCCAGCGTGAAGTTGACGCCGAAGTCGTGGTTGAACTCGCTGCCGAACGAGGACACCCAGGTGAAGCGCCAGCCCATGCGCTGGCGAAAACGCTCGATGTCGGCCAGCGGCGCACGCGAGACGACGGCCAGCGTGAGCTCGCGCTGCGCCAGGTGCGCGGTCGCGCCGTCGATGTGGTCGGCCATGTAGGAGCAGCTCGGGCAACCCTGCTCCCACCCCGGGGCGAACATGAAGTGCTGCACGACCAACTGGCGGCGACCTTCGAACAACTCGGCCAGCGTGCGCCGGCCTGCGGGCCCGTCGAAGACATAGGGCTTCTCGATGCGCACCCACGGCAGCGCACGGCGCTCGTGGGCGATCTGGTCGTGCAGGCGCGTCAGCTCTTTTTCGCGCGCCAACAGGGTCTTGCGCTCGGCCAGCCAGCGGTCCCTGGACACGATGGCAGGGTTCACGGTGCGAGGATCGTCGATCACGGTGTTCATGAAGTGCTCCTTGGCTCGAAGAGCCGTTCAAAAGGGAAGGTTCGAGGGGGTCAGGGTCGGTCGGCTTTCGGGCGCCGCACGGCGCGCACCTTGCCGCTGGCACCGCCGCCGCAATACAGCAGGTCGGCGCCGTCGGACTCGAGCCCGCTGACGCCGGTGCCGGGCGGCATCGCCAGCAGATCGAGCACGGCGCCGCTCTCTGGATCGATGCGGCGCAATTCGCTGTCGTCGCCTTCCCAGGTGCCGTGCCAGAGCTCGCCGTCGACCCAGGTCACGCCGGTGACGTGGCGGTTGGACTCGATGGTGCGCAGGATGGCGCCGGTGGCCGGGTCGATCTGGTGGATCTTGCGGTCGAGGTACTGCCCCACCCACAGGCTGCCTTCGGCCCAGGCCAGGCCCGAGTCACGCCCGTGGCCGGGTGCCGGGATCGACGCGACGATCGCGCCGCTGGCGGGATCGATCTTGTCGATGCGCGCTTCGGCGATCTGGTACAGGTGCTTGCCGTCGAAGGCGGTGCCGGCATCGCTGGCGCAGTCCAGCGTGCGCGTGGGCTGGCCGCTGTCGGGGTCGATGGCGAGCAGCCGGGCCCCCGTCGCGGCCCAGACGCGCTGTCCGTCGTGGGTGACGCCGTGGATGCGCTCGGCGCCGGCGAAGGGGCCGTATTCGCGCACGATCTCGGCGGCGCGTGCGGGTGCTGGCTGTTCCGTCTGGTCCGTCCTGGCTGCGGTTCGGGTCATGGCCTGCTTCCTTTCGGCACGTCAATGCGGCGCCGTGGAAGCCAATCTACGTGAGCGGCGGCGCGGCAGGGAGTAACAAGTTCGTCGTGAATCCGGCCAGTCCGGTCAAGGGCGGCGCCAGCCAGCGCTGCGCCCGCGCGCGGCCGATGGCGCGCACCCGCCCGTCGGCTTGCAGCTCGGCCAGCGCGCGCTGCACCGTGCGCTGGCTGGCCCCGAGCGCCAGCGCCAGCGCCGAGGTCGACCAGGCCGCGCCATCGGCCAGCAGCGCCAGCAGCGACGCCCTATCACCCTCGATGGGCGGCAGCAGCACGACGACGGCCGGCTCGCCCTGCGGCACGGGTGGCACCCGTGGCAACAGCGGCATGAGCACGAAGCCGCGCGCACTGGCCTCGATGCGCGCCAGCGGCGCGGCCAGCGCGCGCAAGCGGCCGATCTCGACGCGCAGGCGGGCCCGGTGCGTCTCGTCGGGGCGGCGCGTATTGAAGGCGCGCGCGATCAGCGCGTTGCGATCGACATCGCCCGGCCAGGCCTCGGCCAGCGCACGCGCCAGCGCGAACAGCACCGGGCGGCGCGCCAGCGGCAACCAGGTGGCGCCGGCATGCAGCCCGCGGCGGCAGGCGTCGATCACCAGTGCGCCCGAGGCGAGCAGCGCCTCCACCTCGTCCAGCCGCAGCAGCTGCTCCTGGCCGGCGTGCAGGCGCCGGGCGGCGGGGCGTTCGAGCGCGGCGTGTGCCTCGCTCACCTCGGCCAGCAGCGCGGGCACACGCGCGCGGTCGGCCGCGGCCTGGGCGCGGGCCAGCGCGGCCCGCGCCGGTGCCGTGCGCAACGAGCGCAGCGCCAGCTCGGCCGCGGCCAGCTCGGCCACCGCCAGCAGCGCAGGCGGCAGGCCGCGCGCGTCCAGGCCGGTCAGCGCGGCGGCGGCCTCGTCGAGCCGGCCGAGCAGGAGCAGCCGGCGCACGGCGATCAGGCGCGCCTGCAGCGCATTGGCGTGATCGGCGCGCGCCGCGAGCGTGGCCGACGCCGCGGCCAGCGTGCGCGGCGAGCCGCCGAAGTCGCGCATCGCCAGCGCCACCTCGGCCTCGGCGACGACGCAGCGGGCACGCGCCAGCGCTTCGTGGGCACCGAAGCCACGGCCTGCACGCTTGAGCAGTTCGCGCGCGCGGGCATGCTCGCCCAGCTGGGCCATGGCGATGCCGCGCAGCGCCAGCGCCGACGGGTCGTCACGCAGCGCAACGCGCTTGAGGGCGCCGAGCGCATCGCCGGCGACGAGGGCGCGCGCGGCGGCGGCGATCAGGGAGTCCATGGCCGCAGGGTACAGCGCGGCAGGCGCGCTCGCGCCGCGCTCGTCACGTCCCGGCGGGCTCGGGAATGCCTGGCCGGGTCGTCACCACTGCGTGGCCGGATGCGTGCGGCGCCCGGTCCAGCGCTCGATGGTGGCCGAGAGCTGCGTGCTGCTCACCGGCTTGGTCAGGAAATCGTTCATGCCCGAGGCGATGCAGCGCGCCCGATCGCTGGCCAGGGAATCGGCGGTGAGTGCGACGATGGTCGTGCGGGCACCGGTGCCTTGCTCGTCGGCGCGGATGCGGCGCGTGGCGTCGTAGCCATCCATCACCGGCATGTGGCAGTCCATGAACACGATGTCGTAACGGCCAACGGCCACGGCCTGCCAGGCCGCGTCGCCATCGGCGACCACGTCGACCTCGCAGCCCAGTTTCTTCAGCATCTCTTCGGCCACCATCTGATTGACCGGATCGTCCTCGACGAGCAGCACCGACACCGCGACCTCGCCGTCTTCAGCCGCGGGCGGCTCGGCCTTGGCCACGACTTCCGCGGCCACCTCCAGCGGCAGATCGACCCAGAAGTGGGAGCCCAGGCCCACGCGGCTGTCGACGCCCACCTGGCCGCCCATCAGGCTGGCCAGTTCCTTCACGATGGTCAGGCCCAGCCCGCTGCCGCCATGCCGGCGGGTGCTGGAACTGTCGACCTGCACGAAGGGCTGGAAGACCGTGTCGAGGTCGGCCTGGGCAATGCCGATGCCGGTGTCGCGCACCGAGAACCGCACCTGCCGCGCCTGCGGCGCGTCATCGACGACGCGCACCGCCAGCCGGACCTCGCCGCGATCGGTGAACTTGACCGCGTTGTGCAGCAGGTTCACGAGCAACTGGCGCAAGCGCAGCGGGTCGGCCCGCACGAAGGCGGGCGTGCCGGGCGCGACATGGCAGTTCACCGCGAGGGCCCTGTCGCGGGCCAGCACGCTGGCCAGGTCCGCCGCCTCGGCCACCAGGGCGTGCAGGTCGACATTCGTGACGGTCAGCGTGAACCGCCCCGCCTCGATGTGCGACAGGTCCAGCACGTCGTCGATCAAGGCCAGCAGCACGGCAGCCGAACGGTGCGCGATGTGCACGTAATGCTGCTGCGTCGCCGAGAGCGGGGTCGAGATCAGCAACTCCGTCGCACCGAGGATGCCGTTCATCGGCGTGCGGATCTCGTGGCTGGTGACGGCGAGGAATTGCGACTTGGCACGGTTGGCCTGCTCGGCCTGCCGGCGCGCCTGCTCCAGCGCGGCCGCCTGCACCTCCAGTGCATCGGCCTTTTGCCGGAGGCTCTCGACCAGCGCATGGGCGGCCCGCATCGCTTGCCGCGTGCGCTTGCGCAGCCGTTCCGGGATCAGCCCGGCCAGCGCCAGGTACAGGCCCAGCAAGTACATCGTGGCGGCGATGCCCAGGCGATCGGGCCAGAAGCTGCGGCTGGGCTCGTAGAGCGACAGCCAAGCGGCGTAGCCCAGGTACGCCACCGTCACCACGTGATCGAAATACAGCGCGCGCCGGAAGCCGACACCCACCTGGTCGACGACGCGCATCAGCAGGAAGTAGGCGAAGAACAGGTGGCTGTGTTCCAGGTGGTGCAGGTTGACCAGCCACACCACGACGTCCAGATGAAACAGCAGCAGGCTCAGGTCCAGGCGACCGGTTTTGCCGTATCCGAAACGCAGCACGAGCCAGCCCAGTGCCGCGAACGACAGGTTCAACGCGACCAGCATGATCAACTCGGGCTGCGGAAAGCCTGCGCCGCTTCTCACATCCTGCAGCGCGGCAACGGCACTGAGGATGGCAAAGCCCGCCACCCGCGCGGCAGGGATCTGCACCGTGTACACCCGTCGTGCGCTGGCCAGCCTGCGCTGGGCAAGCTGCGCCTCGTCCAGCGTGAAGCCGGTGTCAGGGCTCGGCACCGCTGCGATCCGATTCACATGTCTCCCCAACTGCGAACCTGTTACACACGATGATCCGCTGCGCGGGCTGGTCGGGCAACACCAATGTGTAACGCATGCCGCTGCCGCCAGAATGAGCCGTCCATCCTGCCCGGAGCCCTGCCCATGTCCCTTTGGAAACGCCCTCTTTCGGTCGAACTGTTGACGCAGCTGCACGTCGGTACCACGGTGCCGCACCTGGGCATCGAGTTCCTCGAAGTCGGCGACGACTTCATCCGTGCCCGCGCGCCGGTGGACGGCCGCACCAAGCAGCCGGCCGGCATCCTGCACGGCGGCATCTCGGTGGTGCTGGCCGAGACCCTGGGCTCCTGCGGCGCGGCCTGGGCCGCGGCGGAGGGCCACCAGGTCGTGGGCCTCGACATCAATGCCAACCACCTGCGCAGCACCACCAGCGGCTGGGTCACCGGCACCGCACGGCCCGTGCACGTGGGCCGCAGCACGCAGGTCTGGCAGATCGACCTGGTCGACGATGCCGGCCGGCCAACCTGCGTGTCGCGCATCACGATGGCGGTGCTCACGCCGCGTTGATCGGCACGAAGCGCGGCGCGCTGCTCGGCCCGAGCATCGGTCCGACACCGGCGCGCGCCTAAAATCGACGCTTCCGCCTGTTCCCTGCCACGCCCCGGTACCGATGCCGGGCGCGCGCCCCGTGCCGCTGCCGCGGCCTCGTCTGCACCTTCCGCCGCCTCTCCAGCCGCCTCTTCCGTTGCTTGCACCATGACGCTTTCCACCCTCTCCGCCCTTTCGCCGCTGGACGGCCGCTACGCTGGCCGCATGACGGCGCTGCGCCCGCTGATGTCCGAGTTCGGGCTGATGCATCGCCGCATCCAGGTCGAGGTGGAATGGTTCATCGCGCTCAGCGACGCCGGTTTCGCCGAGCTCAAGCCGATGTGCGAGGCCTCGCGCGGCTACCTGCGCTCGCTGGTGCACCGCTTCTCCGAGGCCGATGCACGGGCCATCAAGGACATCGAGAAGACCACCAACCACGACGTCAAGGCGGTGGAGTACTGGCTGAAGGCCCGCTTCAAGGGCCATGCCGACCTCGAAGCGGCCGCCGAGTTCGTGCACTTCGCCTGCACCAGCGAAGACATCAACAACACCAGCCATGCGCTGATGCTGAAGGCCTCGCGCGAACAGGTGCTGCTGCCGGCGCTGGACGGCGTGATCACCAAGCTGCGCGAGATGGCCGTGGCCATGGCCGAGGTGCCGATGTTGAGCCGCACCCATGGCCAGACCGCCAGCCCGACCACCGTCGGCAAGGAAGTGGCCAATGTCGTCGCGCGGCTGACCCAGGCCCGCGTGCGCATCGCCGCCGTGCCGCTATTGGCCAAGATGAACGGCGCGGTCGGCAACTTCAATGCCCATCTCGCCGCCTACCCGGACTTCGGCTGGGAAGCCTTCAGCCGCACGGTCGTCGAGCAGCGGCTGGGCCTGGCCTTCAACCCGTACACCATCCAGATCGAGCCGCACGACTACATGGCCGAGCTGTTCGATGCGGTGACGCGCTGCGACACGATCCTGATCGACTGGTCGCGCGATGTCTGGGGCTACATCTCGCTGGGCTACTTCAAGCAGCGGCTGAAGGACGGCGAAGTCGGTTCGTCGACCATGCCGCACAAGGTCAACCCGATCGACTTCGAAAATGCCGAGGGCAACTTCGGCCTGGCCAATGCGCTGCTGACGCACCTGAGCCAGAAGCTGCCGGTCAGCCGCTGGCAGCGCGACCTGACCGATTCCACCGTGCTGCGCAACATGGGCGTGGCGCTGGGCTATGCGGTGCTGGGCCTGGATTCACTGGCCAAGGGCCTGGGCAAGCTGGAGCTCAACACCGCCGCGTTGGCCGCCGACCTGGATGACGCCTGGGAAGTGATGGCCGAGGCGATCCAGACCGTGATGCGCCGCCACGGCCTGCCCGAGCCCTACGAGCAGCTGAAGAAGTTCACCCGCGGCCAGCCGATGACGCGTGAGTTGATGCAAGGCTTCATCGCCGCGCTGGCGCTGCCTGACGCCGAAAAGACGCGGCTGCTGGCGATGACGCCGGGCAGCTACACCGGGCTGGCGGCCTCACTCGCTCGGCGCGTGTAGCGCGCCGGCCGCGGCAGCGGCCTCGGCCGGCGGCTCGGGCAGGCACTGCGGCAGCGTGACGCTGAACACCGAGCCACGGCCCGGTGTGCTGTCAACCGTGATGCTGCCGCCCATCAAGCCGACCAGCCGGCGGCTGAAGTACAGGCCCAGGCCGGTGCCTTCGCGCCGGCGGCTGAGGCTGCCATCGAGTTGCCGGAAGGCTTCGAACAGCAGCGGCTGCTGCTCGAAGGGGATGCCGATGCCGGTATCGGCCACGGTGATGCGCATCTCGCCGCCCTCACGGTGGGCACGCAGCACCACCTCGCCGTGGTCGGTGAACTTCACGCCGTTGTGGGCCAGGTTCAGCAGCACCTGGTAGACCTTGCGCCGATCGCCCCGCATGCCCAGCGCACCCGGCGCGATGTCGTCGTGCAACAGCAGCTGCTTGGCCTGCGCCGCGGGCTGCAGGGTCTGGCAGACCTCGGCCAGCACCTCAGCCAGATCGAAGGCCTCGCGCCGCAGCGCCATGCGGCCCGATTCGATCTGCGACAGGTCGAGCAGGTCGTTGATCAGCGCCAACAAGTGCGTGCCGGCGCCCTGCACCAGGCCGAGCTGGCGCTGCTGTTCCGGGTTCAGCGGCCCGCTGCGGCCATTGCGCAGCAGGCCGCTGAAGCCGAGGATGGCGTTCAGCGGCGTGCGCAGTTCATGGCTCATCGTCGCCAGGAACTCGGACTTCAGGCGGTCCAGCTCGCGCAGCCGCTCGTTGGCCCGGGTCAGCTCGGCGGTGCGCTCGGCGACACGCTGCTCCAGTTGCTCGTTGGCCGCCCGCAGCGCGTCTTCGGCTTGCTTGCGGCGGCTGATGTCGCGCAGGAAACCGACGAAGCAGGGCTGACCCTGCAGCCACATCTGCGAGAACGCCACTTCGATCGGGAACTCGCGGCCGCTGCGGTGCAGCGCCGGGATCTCGACCGCGCTCCAGTCCAGCCGGCGCCGGCCACCGGCCAGATAACGCGCCATGCCGGCGGCATGGGCCGGGCGCAAGGCCAGCGGCTGGATCATCGTCAGCGGCTGGCCGATCAGCTCGTCGGGCCGCCAGCCGAAGGTGGCTTCGACCGCCGGGTTGCAGAATCGGATGCGGCTGTCGCGGTCGATGATCAACACGCTGTCCTGCGTGGTCTCCCACAGCGAGCGCAGCCGCGTTTCGCTTTCGCGCAGTGCCGCCAGATGCCGCGCACCCAGGCCGGCCTGCCGGCGCGTGAAACCCAGCGCCAGCCCGCCCAGCACCGCGGCCAGCGACACCAGGCTCAGCGTGAAGATCAGCTGGGCCGTGCGCGCAGCGTCGGCCAGGCTGTACGAAAAGCGGACCTCCAGCGCGGTGAGTTCGCCATCCAGCGCACGCAGGCTGTCCAGCGTGGCACGCAGTGCCGGCGGCGCGGCGCCCGCGGCCAGCTGCTCACGCAGCTGCTGCGCCACCGCCCCCAGATCGGCGATGCGCTGGTCGCCTTCGGCCCAGATGCCGATGACACGGGCCATGAACGGCAGGCTGCCGAACCAGCGGTACAGGCGCACCATGCCGGGCACATCGTCGGGGTGGATGCCGCCGGCCACGAAGCCCTGGCGCACCACCGCCATGTCCAGCACTGGCCGGTCCAGCGCCTCGCGCGCACGGCGGTCGGCCAGCGGCACAGCAATCGCTTGCTGGTAGCGTTGCCAGTCGGCCGGCGCACGGGTTTCGGCATACGACTGCAGGTGCTGCACCGCGCTCTTCTGGCCCTTGGACCACAGGCTCTCGCCACCGATGTAGGCGCGCACCGCCGACTGCAGGTCGATGAACAGCAGCGCCAGCAGCAGCAACAAGCCGATGACCAGCGAAAAGGCCAGGCCGACCGCCGCCTCGCGCGACAGCGGCCGGCGCCTCGGCGGCGCCATCGCGCCGCTGTCGGCCAGGCCGGGGGGATCGGCACTGTCCATCGTCACGCGAAGTCCTCCCAGACGAGGGACGCGATTCTCCATCCGCGGGGTGTGCGCAGCAGTTGGAAGGCCCTGTGACCCTTGACCTCGAAGGGTACGCCGTCGAGCCGGCCGGACTTGAGCGTGTGCGACCAGCGCTGAGCCAGGCCGCCGGCGATGTCGGTGCGCTGTGCCGTTTCCTGCTCTTCGAAATCGCGCAGCCGGCCGCTGTCCAGCAGTTCGGCGCGCGCTGCGATGAAGCCGTGCAGGTCCATGCCGACGGCGCCTTCGACATCGCGGCGGTGGATGCGCATCTCGGGCAGGCACCAGCGCGGCAGCGCGGCCAGCGTCGGCAGCGCGCCGTCGACAGCGCTGAAAGCCGCGAAGAAGCGCCGCACCAGCGCATCGATCGCCGCCAGGTCGTCCGGCGGGGCTGCCGCCGCAAGCCCGCCCAGCGGTGGCTCCGCCACAAGCCCGCCCAGCGGCGGCTCCGCCACAAGCCCGCCCAGCGGCGGCTCCGCCACAAGCCCGCCCAGCGGCGGCTCCGCCACCGCGTGCCACGCGAAGAGCCGGCTCTCACCGTCGTCGCCTGCCAGCACCGGCGGCACCCCCGGCTGCAGCCCGACGGCGGCCAGCAGCGCCATCGAGGCCTGGTTGTGCGGCGCGGTGATGGCCAGCACGGTGTGCAGCCCCAGCACCTGCTGGGCATAGCGCAGGCAGGCCGCGGCGGCTTCGCGCGCATAGCCCTGGCCCCAGTAGGCCGGCAGCAGCGCATAACCGACATCGGGCTCGGGCAGGCTGTCGCGCTGGGTCAACCCGCACATGCCGATGAGCGCCCCATCGGCCACGCGCTCCACCGCCCAGAAGCCGAAGCCATGGCGCCAGTAGTTGTTCAGCAGCCGCGTGCGGATGTAGGCCGCCGCGTCGTCCATGCTGCGGATCTGGCGGTCGCCGATGTTGCGGATCCACGACGGCTCGTTCAACAAGCGGTGGATGAACGGGGCATCGGCCTCGCTGAACCAGCGCAAGCGCAGGCGGGCGGTGGTCAGGATCAGCACAGGATGTCCTCTTGCGGTCGGCCTTCCATTGTGAGCGGCCATGCCGGCCGGCGCGCGCCGCGTGAAAATCGGGCCCACGCCCGTCCTGCAGAACATCCGAGCCCCTTGCAACCACCACCCGCCCCGCGCCGCCGCCGATGAACGTCACCGACCCGCTCGCCCAGGCCGAAGGCCGCAACGATTCCTTGCTGTGCAGCTGATCGCCGACATGCGCCGCGTGGCGCCCGATGGGCCGGGGATCCTGGGTGCCAAAGGGTGCGAGCCCCCCACCGCGACGGGCTCGGTCCGGTGGTCTGGCTGGCAGGCCGTGGGCGCCGCACTGCTGCTGGCGCTGGCCTGCGGACTGCTGCACGGCAGCGCGCTGCGCAACGGCTGGCATTCCGATGACCCGGCGATCCTGAACTTCGCCACGCTCTATTCGCCATGGCAGTACTTCAGCTCGCGCGACGTCATGCTGCAGCAGTCGTATGCGAGCCTGACGCCTTGGAACGCGCTGTTCTACGACATCGGCCTGCCGTGGTTCGGCCTGAACCCGCGCGGCCACTACCTGCACATGCTGGCCGTGTTGTGGGCGACGGCCTTCGCCACCTACAGCCTGCTCTGGCGCCGGCTGGGCGCTGGCCGGGCCCTGGCCGCCGCGCTGATGTTCATCGCGATGCCGCCGACCGCCGCGATCAGCCAGGCCCTGATGACCGGACACTATGCCTATGGGCTGCTGTTCTCGGTGCTGGCGATCGGCAGCTTCCGCCGCGCCATCGATCGCAACAGCGGTGCGTGGAGCCTGGCCAGCGCCGGGCTGTATGCCATGGCCTGCCTGTGCAAGGAGGTCTACGTGCCGCTGCCGGTCGCGCTGCTGCTGATGCCGGCGGGCGATTGGCGTCAGCGGCTGAAGCTGGCCTTGCCGGTGCTCGGCGTTGGCATGGGCTACACGGTCTTGCGGCTGTGGGTGCTGGGCGGTGTGGGCGGCTACGCCGCGCTGTCCGCCAGCGAAGGCCCGCAGTTGCCGAGCGGCCTGCCGGCGGCGGCGTCCCTCTTGCGCAGCTTGAAGTTGCTGAACTTCGGCCAGGGGGCGCCGGGCTTCGTGGCGCTGGCGCTGGCCTTGCTCGTCCTGGCCCTGGCCTGGTTTCGCAGGCGCCGTGCGCCGGCAAACTTTGTGCTTGTCAGCGCAGCCGCCTTGCTGCTGCCGGTGCTGCCCGTGCTGCTGCTGCCGGACTTTCCGCATGGCCCCGATCGGTTGGCCTTTGCGATGGCGTGGGCCCTGGCCGTGCTGATCGCCTGGCACCTGCAGGGGCAGCGATGGTGGCCGGCAGTCGCCGTGCCGCTGATCGTCCTGCTCGCGGTGAACCAGCGGCAGGTCAACGACCGCGTCAGCTCGCGGCAGACCGCGAAGCCCGCCGAGTACGGCTTCCTCACATCGGCCGACGCGCAGCAAGTGCTCGTTCCCCATCACTATGAAATGGTGGGCTATCTGGAACTGATTGCACAGGCCAGTTCACGCCTGAGCGGCCGCGGCAGCCCGCGCATCGTGAAGGACGAAGAGGAGCTTGTCGCGCTGGGGGCCGACCCAGGGCGCCGGAGCTGGGCGTGGCGCGACGACTGCGCTTGCCTGCGTCCGCTGGGCGATGACTACGACCGCCGCGTGCAGGCGTTCTTGCGGCGGCTGGCGTCAGGGGCGGGACGGCGGATGTCGGTCACGCTGTCGCTGGACGGTCGCGGGCGGAACAAGGTCTTCCGCTGGGCCGTTGCCGGGCCGCCAGGGCAGGTGTACCTCGACGTGCGCCACGTCAGCCGCCTGGCGCTGCCGCGCGCCGGCACGCTGGCCTTTGGTGTCGACAGCTCGGTGCCGTTGGGCAACCCGGCGCTGCTGCGTGTCACCCTGGAAACCGAGGATGGTGCGCTGATCCGCTCGCCGCTGCTGGCGCTGCCCACCGGCGGATCGCACACAACGAGCTGGCCGCCCATGCCGGACAACCCGAAGGCAAGGCCGTGAGCCCGGCCGCTGCACCGGCGACGCCCCTTTCCGGCGCCACGCTGCTGCGCCAGTTCGCCAGCTTCGCGGCCATCGGTGCGCTGAACGCCGGCATCCACGTGGCTCTGGTGGCCGGCCTGGTCGAAGCAGCCGGCTGGACGCCGGTGCCGGCCAATGTCTTGGCCTTCGTCGTCGCCAACCTGTTCTCGTTCTGGGCCAACAGCCGCTGGACCTTCCAGAGCAGGCGCAACCTGCGCCGCTATGCCCGCTTCATTACCGTCTCGCTGGCCGGGCTGGCGCTGACGCTGTCGATCAGCGCGCTCGGCCAGGCCCTGGGCTGGCACTACCTGGCCAGCGTGGCGCTGCTGGTCGGCGTGCTGCCGATCGTGTCGTTCGGCGCCAATCGGTTCTGGACCTGGCGCCCGGCGCCCTCACCCGATCAGTCCACGTGACGCGCGCCGCGTGAGAATCGGGCCCACGCCCGCCCTGCAGAATATCCGGCCAACCCAGGCCGCCACCCGCCCAGCGCCACCCCATGAACTTCACCGACCAGCTTGCCCTTGCCGAACGCCGCAACGATTCCCTGCTGTGCGTGGGGCTCGACCCGGAACCGGCCCGCTTTCCCGGCGAGTGGCGCGGCGATGCCGGCCGCATCTTCGACTTCTGCGCCGCCATCGTCGACGCCACGCGGGACCTGGTGATCGCCTTCAAGCCGCAGATCGCCTACTTCGCCGCGCACCGCGCCGAAGACCAACTGGAACGGCTGATCGCCCACATCCACCAGGTGGCGCCCGATGTGCCGGTGATCCTGGACGCCAAGCGCGGCGACATCGGCGCCACCGCCGAGCAGTACGCGCGGGAAGCCTTCGAGCGCTACCGGGCCGATGCGGTGACGCTGTCGCCCTTCATGGGCTTCGATTCGATCGAGCCCTATGCCCGCTACGACGGCAAGGGCCTGATCCTGCTGTGCCGCACCTCCAACCCGGGGGGTGACGACCTGCAGGCCCAGCGGCTGGACAGCGGCGAGCGGCTCTACGAACGCATCGCGAAGCTGGCCGCCGGCGACTGGAACCGCTCGGGCCAGCTGGGCCTGGTGGTCGGTGCCACCTACCCGGCGGAAATCGAACAGGTGCGGGCCCTGGCGCCGACCCTGCCGCTGCTGATCCCGGGCATCGGCGCTCAGGGCGGCGACGCTGCGGCCACGGTGCGCGCCGGCTGGCGCGGGTCGGCCGGCAGCACGCAGGGTGCCATCATCGTCAGCTCTTCGCGTGCGGTGCTGTATGCCTCGGCCGGCGAGGATTTCGCCGAGGCAGCGCGCACGGTGGCGCTGGCCACGCGCGCCGAACTGGCCGCAGCCCGCGGCTGAGGCCTGGCCCCGGCAGCGCGGCGCCCCCTTCCCAGACAGCCGTGCCCTTGACCACCGCCCGAGCACGCCGGCCCGCGCCGCCCGAATCCACCCTGCACACCACGCTGCGGGTGGCCATCCTGCGGGCCTTCTTCGCGGCCGGGGCGCTGGCCGCGGTGGTGGCGCTGCTGAGCCTGGTGCTGAACCCGGTGCTGCGTTTCAGCCCGGCCAACCTGGGGCTGCTGCTGGCCTATGCCGCTTTGGGCGCCGGCAGCCTGTGGGCCACCCGCTTGCGGCCGCGTCAGGCCTTGCGCGCGATGATGGCGGTGGCGCTGGGGGTGCTGGCCGCCGTGGGTTCCAGCGCGCTGGTCAATGGTTATGGCCTGCAGGCGCCGGGCCTGGTCTTTTTCGCGCTGCTGTGCTGCATGTGCGCCGCGGTGGCCGAAGCGCGCCACGGGCTGATGGTCGGCGCCGCGGCGCTGGCGGTGGTGTCGGTGCTGGCGGCGGCGGAGGCCACCGGCCTCATTCCCCCGCCGCCCTCGGCCGCCCAGGCCACGCTGAGCGCGCGGGCGCTGGTGCACCTGGCGGCCGTGGCCATCGGCACCGGCGCCGGCCGCCTGCTGGCGCGGCTGCTGGCGGCGCATGTGCACGATGCCGCCGAGCGCGAGCAGCGCTTCCACGGGCTGCTGGGCATCGCCGCCTCGGCCTACTGGGAAACCGACGAGCAGCTGCGCATGCGCCATGTCTCGCAGCGCGACGCCTTGTCGCAGCGCGGCAGCTTGCCGCAGTTCGTGCCGATGGCGCTGCTGCCGCGGCGCCCGCCCTGGGAGCTGCCCGAGCTGCAGTTCGAAGACGATGCGCTGGACGTGATGCGTGCCGACATGGAAGCCCGCGAAGCCTTCCGCGACCTGAGCGTGAGCTGGTGCCCGCCCGACGGCGAGACCCGCCACTTCCTGGTCAGCGGCGAACCGCAGCGCGACGCCGAAGGCCGCTTCGTCGGCTACTGGGGCGTGGCCCGCGATGTCACTGCCGACCAGCTGGCCCGGCAGGCCGCCGAACGCGCGCTGCGCCGCTCGCAGGCGCTGCTGTCGCAGGTGGTGTCGATGAGCCCGGACGTGATCACGCTGACCGACATGCAGACCGGCCGCTACGAGATGGTCAACGCGAGCTTCAGCCGCGTCACCGGCTACGCCGCGGCCGAGGTGGAAGGCCGCACCTCGGCCGAAGTCGGCATCTGGCGCCATGAGCAGGACCGCCACATGCTGCTGCGGCAGGTGGTGCAGCACGGCTCAGCGCAGGACGTGGGTGTCGACTTCGTGCGCCGCGACGGCGGCTTCGTACGGCTGCTGGTGTCGGCCGCGCGCTTCGAACGCGACGGCCGCGCCTTCATCGTGATCAATGCGCGCGACATGTCCGAATCCTCGCGCACGCGGCTGGAGCGCGAGGCCATCCTCGACAACGCATCGATCAGCATCGCCTTCACCCGCGAGCGCCGGTTCGTGATGGTCAACCCGCACTTCGAGCGCATGTACGGCTGGCCGCCGGGCGGGCTCGTCGGCCAGCCCGGACGCGTGGTGTGGTCCAGCGACAGCGACTACGATGCGCTCGGCCGCGAAGTCGGCGCCCAGCTGCGCAGCGGCGAGCAGGTGGAGTTCGAGCGCCTGGCCGCGCGGCGCGACGGCAGCACCTTCCTCGTGCGCATGCGCGCCAAGGCCATCGACCCCGACCACCCCAACGAAAACGGCACGATCTGGATCGCCGAGGACGTGACTGCCCAGCGCCAGGCCGAAGCCGCGCTGGCCCGCGCGCGCGACGATGCCGAAGCCGCCAACCGGGCCAAGAGCGCCTTCCTGGCCAACACCAGCCACGAGATCCGCACGCCGCTGAACGGCCTGGTCGGGCTGGCGCGCCTGGCCCGCCAGCCTAACGTCGATACAGTGCGGCTGAAGCACTACCTGGAGCAGATCGGCGCCAGCGCCGAAACGCTGTCGGCGATCATCTCCGACATCCTGGACCTGTCGAAGATCGAAGCCGGCAAGCTGGATGTCGAGACCGCCGCCTTCGACCTGCTGGAGCTGCTGCATTCGCTGGAACAGGCCTACGCCGCGCTGGCCGACAGCCATGGCCTGGCCTTCCAGGTCGAGATCGACCCCCGGCTGCCGCTGGCGGTGCGTGGCGATGCGCTGCGCGTGCGGCAGATCCTGGCCAACTTCCTGCAGAACGCGATGAAGTTCACGCCGCGCGGCAGCGTGCGGCTGGTGGCGCGGCCGACTTCGGGCGACGGCGTGCGCTTCGAGGTGCACGACACCGGCCTGGGCATCGACGCACAGACACAGGCCCGGCTGTTCAAGCCCTTCACGCAGGCCGACGAATCGATCACCCGACGCTTCGGCGGCACCGGCCTGGGCCTGTCGATCTGCCGCGAGCTGGCCGGGCTGATGGGTGGCGCGGTCGGCGTCAGCAGCGATCCCGGCCGCGGCAGCTGCTTCTGGGCCGAACTGCCGCTGCCGCAGGAGCACGACATCGCCGCGGTCTCCGGCCACGGCCCGCTGGAGAGCGACCCGCTGCACGGCGCCCGCGTGCTGCTGGTAGAGGACAACGCCGTCAACATGATGATCGGCGTGGCCCTGCTCGAACAATGGGGCGCGGTGGTCTGGCAGGCCGGCGACGGCCCGCAGGCGCTGGCCGCGGTGGCGGACGCGGTGCAGGCCGGCCGGCTTTTCGACGTGGTGCTGATGGACGTGCAAATGCCCGGCATGAGCGGCTATGAAGCCACCCGCCTGCTGCGCCAGCACTACACGCTGCTGGAACTGCCGATCATCGCGCTGACCGCCGCGGCGCTGACCTCGGAGCGCGAACGCGCCACCGAGATCGGCATGAACGATTTCCTGACCAAGCCGATCGACGCCAACCGCATGCGCATCACGCTGCA
>NZ_DATILJ010000104.1:0-3086 GCF_035476535.1 Aquabacterium sp. | reverse complement strand
TGACGCCACGCCCGCGCAACGGGAGAGCTTCGAGGCCGGCCGGGGCGGTGCCCTGGAGCCGCTGGCCTGCGTGGACAAGCGTGTCGAGGATCTCGGCAGTTTCGAGGACCTGGTGCTGGAGTCGCGCCAGGCCAGCCCCCCGTGGCAGGTGGTCTTCATTGCCGGCCTGCCGGGCGTGGACGGCCAACCGCCAACCCCGGAAATGATCGACAGCGCCCTGGACGCCATGGTCGAAAGTGTCCGCACCGGCAGCTTCGGCGGCTTTCTCGCGCTCGATCCGGCCGGCGCGCCGTTGTCGTTCTGCTAAGAGGCGACGTAGCCAGACCCCATACTCCGAAGGAGATGCATCATGAATTTGCTGAAGCGGCTGCTGGTTGTCACGGCCCTGGCAGGGGTCAGTGGCCAGGTGCATTCCCAGGCGACACCCGTCGCAACACGAGGGCAGCTGCTGTACACCACGCACTGCATCAGCTGCCACACGACGCAGATGCACTGGCGCAACGACAGGCTCGCCCACGATTGGGACAGCCTCAAGATGCAGGTGCGCCGCTGGCAAGGCAATGCGAGCCTGCAGTGGAGCGAAGCCGACATCGCCGAAGTTGCCCGCCACCTCAACGACACGATCTACCACTTCCCTCAGACCGCTGATCGGGTGGGCATGGCTTCGCGGCGGGCGACGCCGTGAGCATCCGCCATCTGGAACGGTTGCTGGCACCGGAATCGATTGTCCTGATCGGGGCTTCGGACCGGGTCGGCAGCGTCGGCGCGACCGTGTGGCGCAACCTGCGCGCCGGGCGCTTCGCGGGGCCGATCCATGCCGTCAACCTCAGGCCTGCAAAACTGGACGGCGTCGAGGTGTACATGCGCCCGGCGGATCTGCCGCAGGTCCCCGACCTTGCCGTGCTATGTACTCCGCCCGCTACCGTCCCAGGCCTGATCGAAGAGCTCGGCCGCCTCGGCACGCGCGCTGCGATCGTGATGACCGCCGGACTGACCGCCGAACAGAAGCAGGCCATCCTTGATGCCGCCCGTCCGCATCTGCTCCGGGTCCTGGGGCCGAACTGCCTGGGGCTGCTGAGTCCGCACGTTGGTTTGAACGCGAGCTTCGCGCACGCCGATGCATTGCCGGGCGAGGTAGCGTTTGTCTCGCAATCAGGCGCCCTCGTCACGGCGGTCCTGGATTGGGCCAGGTCCAGGCGCATCGGCTTTTCCCACATGGTTTCACTCGGCGAACGCGCTGACGTGGACTTCGGCGACCTGCTCGACTACCTGGCAAGCGACGCCCGCACTCGATCGATCCTGCTCTATATCGAATCGATCGAGGCGCCGCGCAAGTTTATGTCGGCCGCCCGGGCAGCGGCACGCAACAAACCGGTGATCGTCGTGAAGGCCGGCCGCGCCGGCAACGGGCTGAAGGCAGCGGCCTCGCACACCGGTGCGCTGGCGGGTTCCGACATCGTCTTCGACGCCGCGATCAGGCGCGCCGGCATGCTTCGTGTCGAGACGCTCCAGGACCTCTTCATGGCCACCGAGACACTGGCGCGCTTCGGCGCAAGCCGCGACGAAGCGCTGACGCTGATGACGAACGGGGGCGGCGCCGGTGTGATGGCGGCCGATGCCGCCGCGCTGGCCGGCATCCCGCTCAGGGAGTTGAGCGAAGAGGTCCGGGCGAACCTCGACGCCGTGCTGCCACCGACATGGTCGCGCGGCAACCCCGTCGACATCATCGGCGATGCGCCGGTGTCGCGCTACACCCAGACGCTGCAGACATTGCTGGCCGATTCCAGCAGCGGCGCCGTGCTTTTCATGCATGCACCCACGGCCATCGTGCGCAGCGACGACATCGCTCGCGCCTGTGCGCCCATCGTGAAGCAGGCGCCCGGCCGCGTGCTGGCCTGCTGGCTTGGCGACGACGCCGTGGCCGATGCGCGTCGAATCTTCGAGGATGCCGGGGTCCCCGACTACGCCACCCCGGAGGAGGCCGTGCGCGCCTTCGGCATGCTCGCCACCTATCGCCGAAACCAGGCCTTGCTGCTGGAGGCGCCGACCGCCAGCGAGAACGGCCAGGCCGATATTGCCGCCGCGCGCGCCACGATCGAAGGCGTGCTCGCGGCGGGCCGCGAGATGCTCGATGAACTCGAAGCCAAGGCTGTGCTGGCGGCCTACGGAATACCGGTCGTCCCCACCGTCGCGGTGGATCCTGCAGCCGATGCCGCCGTGAAGGCGGCGCGCGAGATCGGGTATCCGGTGGCGATCAAGATCCTGTCGCCCGACATCAGCCACAAATCCGATGTCGGCGGTGTTCGCCTGCATCTGCAGGGCGAGGCCGAGTTGCGCAAAGCGGTTGAAGACATGCTGGCGCGTGTGCGCGAGATGAAACCGCAGGCCCGGATCACCGGCCTGACCGTGCAGGCCATGGTGACACGCCCGCTCGCACAGGAACTGATCCTCGGTGCGAGCATCGATCCGCTATTCGGTCCCGTGCTGTTGTTCGGACAGGGCGGCACGGCCGTGGAAGTGCTGGCCGATCGCGCGATCGGATTGCCGCCGCTGAACCGAGTGCTCGCCCGTGAGCTCATCTCGCGCACGCGCGTGGCCAGGCTGCTGGCCGGCTACCGCGATCATCCGCCAGCCAAGTTGGACGCGATCTGCGACGTGCTGATCGCGCTGTCGCAGATGCTGGCTGATCTGCCGCAGCTGGCTGAGCTGGACATCAACCCATTGCTCGCCGACCATGAAGGAGTCATCGCGCTGGACGCCCGCCTGCGCGTGAGCCGCAGGCAGGACGCAGGCGCAGCGCACTTCGCGATCACGCCCTATCCAGCGGAACTGGCGCAAACCGTGCAATGGAACGAGGAGGCGATCCTGATCCGGCCGATCCGCCCGGAAGACGAGCCGCAGCACAGGTCTTTCATCGAGGCATTGCAGCCGGAGGACCTGCGGCTTCGCTTCTTCAGCGTCCGCCGGGAACTGCCCAGAAGCGAGTTGGCCCGCCTGGCGCAAATCGACTACGCACGCGAGATGGCGTTCATCGCGGTGCGCAGCTTGCCCGATGGGACCAGCCAGACGTTGGGGGTGGTGCGGGC
>NZ_DATILJ010000103.1:0-1865 GCF_035476535.1 Aquabacterium sp. | reverse complement strand
TGGCCGGGCTGAAGATGGTGGCCAGCGTGTACAGCGGGCTGGTGCCGATGTCGCCGTAGACGACGCCGAGCGCGCCCAGCGTCAGCGCGGCCAGGCCTTGTTTGGCGTGCGTGGACGGCGTGGCGGCGCCGGCCGCAGCGATGGTGGGTGAGTTCATGCCCCGCAGCGTGCCGTGCCGGGCATCAGGAACGCATAAGTGACGCGAGCGTGAGGCGGCCGGCTCAGGCGCCCGGCTCGGCAAGCCGGTAGCCCACGCCCGGCTCGGTCAGCAGCAGTTGCGGTTCGCCCGGCTCCGCTTCGAGCTTGGCCCGCAGCTGGCCCATGTACAGGCGCAGGTAATGGGTGTGTTCGGTGAACTCCGGCCCCCACACATCGGCCAGCAGCTGGCGGTGTGTCACCACCTGGCCGGCCTGGCGCACCAGGCGGGCCAGCAGCTTGAATTCGGTGGGCGTCAGGTGCTGCGGTTCGCCGGCCCGCTGCACGCGGTGGGAGGCCAGGTCGACGGTCAGTTGGCCGTTCTCATAATGCGTTATCGACGCCTGCAGCTGCGTACCGCGGTGCCGCAGCGCCACCCGCATGCGGGCCAGCAATTCGCCGATGCTGAAGGGCTTGACCAGGTAATCGTCCGCGCCGGCATCGAGCAGCGCGATCTTCTGGCCGTCGGCCTGGCGGGCCGAGATCACCAGCACGGGGATGTTGCGTTGCCGCCGCAGCGTGGCCAGCAGCGCCTGGCCGTCGCCATCGGGCAGGCCGAGGTCCAGGATCACCAGGTCCGGCGCGGCATGCGCGGCCAGCGCCTGCGCCTCGGACAGGCTGGCCGCCGTGTGCACGCCATAACCTTCGACCACCAGCGCATCGCGCAGCGTGCTGCGCAGTTCACGATCGTCCTCGACCAGCAGCACTTCCAAGCTCATTGAGGTTGCACCTCCACCGGCAGCGTGAACTCGAAGCTGCAGCCGCCGTGGCCGCGGGCGCGCAGCCGCAGTTCGCCGCCATGGGCGCGGGCGATGGCGCGGCACACGGCGAGGCCGACGCCGGCACCCGGGCGCGTGCAGTCCAGCGGCGGGTCGGCCCGCTCGCCGCGCTGGAAGACATCGAAGATGCGTTCGCGCCAGGCCGGCGGCACGCCGGGGCCGCGGTCACGCACGGCGATCAGCAGCCGATCCTGCGCCAGGTCCTGCTGTTGCCGCACGAGGATCTCCACCGGCGCGTCGGCCGGGCTGTACTTCAGCGCGTTGTCGACCAGGTTGTCCAGCAGCTGCGCCATCAGCAGAGCGTCGCAGCGCAGCAGCGGCAGCGCGGGCTCGAGCCGGGCTCGCACCCGGCGCTGCGGGTCGCGGCGACGCGCGCGGCGCAGCACGTCGCCGACGATCTCCTCGGCCGATTCCCAGTCGCGCTGCAGCTGCAGGCCAGGGGCGTCCAGGCGGGCGAGCTGCAGCGTGTTGTCGGCCAGCCGGCTGAGCTGGCGGGTCTCGTCGACGATGCGGCTGGCCAGGTGCTGGCGCTGCTCGGGCGCCAGCCGATCGCCCTGCTCCTGCAGCGACGATGCGGCGCCGAGGATGGTCGCCAGCGGCGTGCGGAAATCATGCGAGATGGCGGCCAGCAGCGCATTGCGCACGGCCTGCAGCTGCGCCTGCTCACGCGCCCGGGCCTCGGCGGCGCTGGTGCGCACACGCTGCAGGGCCTGGCCCATCTGGTCGCACAGCGCCTGCGCATGGCGGCGCTGCGCGGGGTCGCCCTGGCCGTGCTGCGGCAGGCGCAGCAGCGCGGCGCCATGGCAGCTGTCGCGGCCGCGCAGCGGCAGGTACCAGGCGGCCAGCGCATCGTGCCGGCCAGTGCCCGGGCCCATGGCCTGGCGCTGGCGC
>NZ_DATILJ010000102.1:0-14419 GCF_035476535.1 Aquabacterium sp. | reverse complement strand
GCGGCCGTGGCCGGTATCTTCGCCGCCAAGGGCCGGCCGCCGGACCATCCGCTGATCGTGCATGTGGTGGACTGGATCGCCGCGCAGCGCTTCGCGATCGACCTGAACATCCATGCCCAACGCCTGATCGCGAGCTTCTGGCCGGGCCCGGTGACCTTGATCGTGCCGCGCAAGCCGGGCATCGCCACGGCCGCTGCCGGGGGCCAGCCGACCATCGGGCTGCGCTGCCCGGCGCATCCGGTCGCGCAGGCGCTGCTGCAGCGTGCCGCCGCGCTGGGCGTGCCCGGCATCGCAGCGCCCAGCGCCAACCGCTTCGGCCGTGTCAGCCCGACCCAGGCCGCGCATGTGCTGGCCGAGTTCGGCGAAGCGATGCCGGTGCTCGACGGCGGCGACTGTGCGCTGGGTATCGAGTCGAGCATCATCGATTGTTCGCGCGAGCTGCCGGTGCTGCTGCGGCCCGGTGTGCTGACGCGCGCGCAGATCGAAGCCACCCTCGGCGAGCCGCTGCAGGACCGTGACGCCGCGGCGCCCCGGGCCTCCGGCGACATGGCCTCGCACTACGCCCCGCGGGCCCGCGTGCGCCTGTTCGACGCCGCATCGCTGCGGGCGGCACTTCACGCGGCAGAAACATCCGCCGGCGGGCTGGCGGTATATTCCCGCACCTGCCCCGAAGGCAGCGCAGGCGCCGGCAGCGCACGCTGGCGCCAACTGCCCGATGAGCCCGCAACGGCAGCGCGCGAGTTGTTTGCGCTGCTGCGCGAATGGGATGCCGCCGGCGTGCGGGAAATCTGGATCGAGCAGCCGCCGGATGCCGCCGAATGGGAAGGCGTGCGTGACCGCCTGCGGCGCGCCGCAGCAGCCTGAACCCGGCCTGAACCCAAGTTTTGAGTGGAAACGACATGACTGTGTTGAATGATGTGCGCCGCCGCCGCGGCTGGCTCGCCGGACTCTCGATGGCGCTGGCCGTGGCCGGGCTGTTGGCCGCCTGTGGTGGGGGCACTTCGCAAGTGGATCCGTTCAAGCCCGGCCGCGTGATTGCGCTGGGCGACGAGAGCAGCGTGATCGTCAACGACGGTGCCAACAATGGCCGCAAGTACATCGTGAACGGGCTGGACACCAGCGCCGTCCGCGATTGCAGGCTGCTGCCGAACTGGGTGCAGTCGGTGTCCGACCACTACGGTTTCGTCTTCGCCGAGTGCAACAAGGACGCGGCCGCACCGAGAGCCTTCATGCGAGCCAAGGTCGGCGCCAAGGTCGACGACCCGACGCTGGGCATGGCACAGCAGATCGCCGAGCAGATCGCCAGCGGCGATGGCTTCAAGTCGAATGACCTGGTCACGATCCTGATCGGACAGAACGACTTGATCGAATTGTCCGAACGGGTGCAGGCCGGCAGCATGACGGCCGCCGATGCGTCCGGCGAGGCCAAGCGCCGCGGCACGCAACTGGCGCAGCGCGTCAACACCATCCTCGGCTTCGGCGCCAAGGGCCTGGTCGTGACGGTGCCCGACATGGGCCTGAGCCCCTATGCGATCACGCTGAACAAGACCTCGCCGGGTGCCGCTGCGCTGTTGTCCAGCCTCAGCTACGACTTCAATGCCGCGCTGCGCACGGAGATCGACCAGACCCGCTTCGATGGCCGCAACTATGGGCTGGTATTGGCGGACGACACGGTGCAGTCGATCGCCAAGTTCCCCGGCTCCTACGGCTACACCAACGTGGTGGACGCGGTGTGCCTGGTGGCTGCGCCCAACTGCACGACGGCCGCGGCCGACCTGGTGAGCGGCGCGACGCTGGACAGCTACATGTGGTCCACCGACCGGCAACTGAGCCCCTCGCTGCATTCGCGCATCGGCTCGCAGGCGCTGACGCGCGCGCTGAATAACCCGTTCTAGACCACGCCGCCTACTTTGGGCGGCACCCCTAAGCAAGTTGCGGGAAAGCCCGCTGCAGCGCCGGATGGACCGCCCGTATAGTGCCTGTCGGAAAAACGAACGGTCGTTCGTTTCTTGACGACAGCAGCGGGCGAGGCGGCCCGCTTGGAGGGGTGAGATGAAGACATTCAGGATACTGGGCCTGTCGCTGATCACGGCGGCCTTGCTGGCCGCTTGCGGTGGCGGTGACCCCACCGTTCCGGGCAGCGGCACCACCACCGGCGCGCCGACCACCAAGGGCAGCTTCACGACCCTGGTGTCCTTCGGCGACAGCCTGAGCGACGTCGGCGCCTATGCCCCCGCCACTTCGATCGCCGGCAACGGCAGCGCGCCCTACCTGGGCGGCAAGTTCACCACCAACAGCGCCACCGGCACGGTGTGGGTCGAGAACCTGGCGGCTCAAGTGGGCGTGGCGGTCACGCCCGCCGAAGTGGGCTTTGCCGGGCAATCGGTGAAGTGCCCGGCCGCCGCGGTGAGCAGCACGCTGGCCAGCACCTGCACCGGTTATGGCCAGGGTGGCTCCCGCGTCACCGACCCCAACGGCATTGGCCATGCCGGCGGCGCGCTGACGGTGCCGGTGGTCACGCAGATCGCCAACCATCTGGCGCGCTTCTCCAGCTTCAAGGACAGCGACCTGATCCTCATCTGGGCCGGCAGCAACGACGTCTTCGCCCAGTTCGGCGCCTTCACCGCCAAGGCCGCGCAGATCCAGGCCGATGCCCTTGCCGGCAAGCTCACGGCCGACCAGGCGCAGCTGGCGCTGTTCAACGCGCAGACCGCGGCGCAGACCGAGATGAAGAATGCGGCACAGGACCTTGCGCGTTATGTGCGCGAGCAGATCCTCGCCAAGGGCGGCAAGTACGTGGCGGTGATGAACCTCGCCGACATCGTCGACACGCCCTTCGGCAGCACCCTGCCGGCCTCGGTGCGCCCGGTGCTGACCGACCTGTCGCTGATCTTCAACCTGTGGCTGCGCGACGGCCTGACCAACCAGCCGGTGCAGATCGTCGACAGCTTCGCGATCCTGAAGGAGTCCTACCAGAACCCGGCCAAGTACGGCTTCGTCAACAACACCGTGCCGGCCTGCGACGGCACGAAGATCGCTGCCCTCACCGGCGGCAGGGTCACCGACGGCAGTTCGCTGTTCTGCAACACGACGGCGGGTGTTCCCTTCAATGCGCTGCGCACCGGCGCCGACGTCACCACCTGGGCCTTTGCCGATGGTGTGCACCCGAGCACCGGCGGACACAAGGCCTTGAGCGACGCGTTCCATGCCCAGCTCAAGAGTTTCGGCTGGCTGTGATCCGCACCGCAACGAGGAGAACATCATGAGAAACAAGGTTCAAGGGCTCGCGGCTGCGGTCGGTCTGGCGCTGCTCTGCACGATGGCGCAGGCGCAGGAGAACACCATCAAGATCGGCGTGACGCGCTACGACACGCATGCCAAGACCAGCGGCATCAGCGGCATCGGCGTGCCCGCGGGCGCCGATGCCGAGGTGGGTGATGCGACGACGGCGATCTTTGTCTACGAACGGCTGGTGTCGCCCAACTTCGGCATCGAGCTGGTGCTGGGTGTGCCGCCGAAGATCACGTCACGCGCCTCGGGCACCGTGGCTTTCCTGGGTGAAGTGCTGTCGGCGCGCAACGTGGCGCCGACGCTGCTGTTCAACTACCACTTCGGCCAGCCGGGCGATACGCTGCGCCCGTACCTCGGCGCCGGCATCAACTACACCCGCTTCGTCGACATCAAGTCCTCGCTGGCCAGCGATGTGCAGATGAGCGATTCGGTCGGCCTGGCGGTGCATGCCGGCATCGACTACGCGCTGAACAAGCAGTGGGGCCTGTTCGCCAGCGTCTCGGCGCTGAAGGTCAAGAGCGACCTGGTGGCTTCTGGCAGCACGGTGCTGACGACGACGATCGACTTCAAGCCCATCGTCTATTCGATGGGCGCTTCCTATCGTTTCTGAGCTGGCGAGCCATCACAGCGGTTGATCCTTCGAGCGCCGCTGGCGGCGCTCGATGACCAGCTTCATCGCCAGATCGTCATGAGGATTGTTTGATCGCCCACTGCACCAGGGCGTCCAGGGCAGGGCGGGCCAATTCGGCCTGCGGGTGATTGATGATGCCGACGACGATGCGGCGGCGTCCGCCGGGTCCCAGCACCAGGCCGGCGACCGCGGCCACGTCCTTCAGCGAGCCGGTCTTCAGGTGCGCCCGTCCAACGCCGCCGCGGCTGCGCCGCGCCGTGCCGTCGACGCCGGCCACCGGCAGCGAGGCCAGCAACTCCGGCATCACCGGGCTGCGCCAAGCGGAATGCAACAACTGCGCCAGGCCTTCGGCACTGAGGCGGGTCTCGCGCGACAGGCCCGAACCGTTGTCTACCACCAGGCCCTCGGCACGCTCGCCCAGCTGCAGCTGCAGCCAGTCGCGCAGCACCGCGCGGGCGTTGTCGACGGTGCCGCTGCCGCGCCGCACCAGGCCCAGCGTCAGGAACAGCTGCTGGGCCATCGGGTTGTTGCTGTATTTGTTGATGTCGCGCACCACCTCGGCCAGCGCCGGCGAGCTGACTTCGAAACTGGGTGGCGTGGCCGGCGCCGGGCCATCGCGAACGCTGCCGGCCAGCGTGCCGCCGAGTTCGCGCCACAGCGCCTGCAGCAGGCGTGCGTTGTAGCTGGCCGGGTCGGCATAGGCCAGCGGCCAGCTGCGCTCGCCGCAACTGCCGGGGTAGCCGCCGGCGAAGCGCATGCGTTCGGCATCGCCCGGCGTGGCTTTCAGCGCGGCCCGCCAATCGTCGCAGGGACCGGGCAGCAGCGGCACGTGCGCATCGACCTGCAGACCTTGCAGCGCCGGTTCGGTGCCGACACGGGCCACGCCGCGCGCCGCATCGGGCGTGAAGGTGTAGACCACGGCCTTGTAGGACAGCAGCAGCGCATCCGGCCGCACGTTGTAGGGGCGCAGCGGCTCGCCGTCGAACTCGGCCGGCGAGCCGTCGGCGATGACGAAGGCGCTGCGGTCGAGCACGATGTCGCCGCGGATCTCGCGCACGCCCATCTGCTGCACCCGGCGCAACAGCAGCCACAGCCGCTCGATCACCAGTTTCGGGTCGCCCTGGCCCTTGATCACCAGGTTGCCTTCGAGCACGCCGTCGTGCAGCGCACCGGTCAGCCACACGGGCGTGCTCCAGGCATAGGCCGGCCCCAGCAGGTCCAGCGCCGCATAGGTGGTGGCCAGCTTGAACAGCGAGGCCGGGTTCACCGGGCGCTGCGCCTGCCAGCTCAGCAGCGCGGTGCCGGCGTCCACGTCCTGCACCACCGCGCTGAGGGCGCCGGCCGGCATCTGCGCGCGGCTCAAGGCGGCGCGCACCTCGGGCGGCAGGCCTGGGTCCATCGCGGCGGTGGGCAGCGCGCGGCAGCAGATCAACATGGCGGCCGCACAGCGGAACAAGCGGGGTCCAACAGGCATGCCGGCATGATGGCACGGCTACACTGACCGACCCCGATGGATCCCACCCTGCTCGCCCTCGATACCTCGACCGAAGCGATGGCGCTGGCCGTGCTGTCGCCGGCCGGCACCTGGCTGCGCAACGCGCCCGGGGGGGCGGCCGCGTCGGCCCAGCTGTTGCCGGCGGTGCTGGCGCTGCTGGCGGAGGCCGGCATCGCCTTGCAGCAGCTGGACGGCATCGCCTTTGGCCAGGGGCCGGGTGCGTTCACCGGTTTGCGCACTGCGTGCTCGGTGGCCCAGGGCCTGGCCTTCGGCATCGGCAAGCCGGTGCTGGCGATCGACAGCCTGCTGCTGGTGGCCGACGATGCCCAGGCCCAGCTGCCGACGCCGGACGAGGCGTCGCTGCTGTGGGTGGCGATGGATGCCCGCATGGACGAGATCTACGCCGGGGCCTATCGGTACCAGCGCGGCGCTTGGTCCGAACATCATGCGGCGGCGCTCTACACGCTGCCCGCGCTGGCCGCCTGCTGGGCGGCCGAACCGCCGGTGCGCGTTGCCGGCTCGGCGATCGCGGCCTTCGGTGCACGCTTGCCGCTCGGCGGCGCAAGCACCATCGCGCAGGAACAGAACCGTGCCGCCGCGCTGGCCCGGCTGGCGCGCCAGGGCTGGTTGGCGGGCCGCATGATCGACCCCGCACAGGCGCTGCCACAGTACCTGCGCGACAAGGTGGCGCTGACGACGGCCGAGCGCCAGGCGCAGCGCGCCGCTGCTGCGGGTAGCGCATGAATGCCTTGCTGCGCCCCGGCCTGCCCTGGCAGCGGCCGATGACGGTGAAGGACCTCGACGAGGTGCTGGCGATCGAAGTGGTGAGCTACAGCTTTCCGTGGACCCGCGGCAACTTCATCGACTCATTGGCCGCTGGTTATCTGGTCGAGTTGCGGCTGGACGCGCAGGGCGAGTGCCTGGGCTACAGCGTGGCGATGCCCGGTTTCGAAGAAATGCACCTGCTGAACCTGACCGTGGCGCCGCCGTTCCAGCGCCAGGGCCATGGCCGCGCAATGCTGGTGCAGCTGTGCGAACGCGCCCGCGCGCGCGGCGACCACAAGCTGTGGCTGGAGGTGCGGCAGAGCAATGACACGGCGCGCCGGCTGTACCGGCAGTTCGGCTTCGACGAGGTGGGTGGCCGCAAGAGCTACTACCCGGCGCCGCTGGGTCGGCGTGAGGACGCCGTGGTGATGAGCCTGGCCTTGACCGGAGCGGACGATGCGCTGGTCTGAGCGCCAGCAGGCGATGCTGCGGGAGATGGGCCTGCGCCTGTGGGCACCGGCCGGCGAGGCCGCAGGACCGGCATCCGCTACCACAGGGATGGCATTCGCGACCATGGGGCCAGCAGTCGCGGCCGGGGTCGAGCCGGCGAGCGCAGCGGTGACGGGTGCGGCACCGGCCGCAGAACCCCGGCAGAGCCCGGCAGCGCCGTCCGCCGCGGTGGTTCGCGGTCCGGTCGCCACGAGTCCGGCAGAGATGAGTCCAGTGGGCATGAGTCCGCCCGGCGCGAGCCCGGTCGCCACGCTGGACTGGCCCGCATTGCGCGAAGCCGTCGCCGGCTGCCGTGCCTGCAGCCTCTGCGAAAGCCGCACGCAAACCGTGTTCGGCGTCGGCCACGAGCGGGCGCACTGGATGATCGTCGGCGAGGCCCCGGGCGAGCAGGAAGACCTGCGCGGCGAGCCCTTCGTCGGTGCGGCCGGCCGGCTGCTCGACCGCATGCTGCTGGCGCTGGGGCTCACGCGCGGGCCAGGCGAAGCGGCGCAGCAGGTCTACATCGCCAATACGCTGAAGTGCCGGCCGCCGCGCAACCGCAACCCGGAGCCTGAAGAACTGCAGCGCTGCCAGCCCTTCCTGGAGCGCCAGGTGGAACTGGTGCAGCCCAAGGTCATCCTGGCGATGGGCCGCTTCGCCGTGCAATCGCTGCTGGCCAGCACCGAACCGGTGGGGCGGCTGCGGGGGCGGGTGCACCAGTGGCGCGGCCGGCCGCTGATCGTCACCTACCACCCGGCCTACCTGCTGCGCAACCCGGCCGACAAGGCGCGCGCCTGGGCCGACCTGTGCCTGGCCGCGCAAACTGCGGACCAGGCGGCGGAGCCGGTGCGGCCACCGTCGGCGTAAGGGCCGGCCAGCCCGCCCATGGGCATGCGGTCACGGATCCATGCACCGTGTGATCGGCATCACGTGCCGCCATGACCCGGCGGCTATGATCCCGCGTCCACTGCTTCAGCCCCCCACCGCATCGTGCAACCCGCAGACGGCCCCGCCCGCGCACTGGCTGCCGCCCCGCAAGGCTGGGACGTGCTGCCACTGCCCGCCATCGAACTGAGCTCGGACGCGCAGGCCCTGCAGGCCAATGGCGCGATGAGCGAACTCACCGGCCTGGCACCTGCGGCGCTGCTGGGCACCGGCTGGTTCGCCGCGCTGTCGCCGGACCGACGCGCGGCGCTGTTCTCGGCGCTGTCGGCGCAGCGTGATTTCGCGCTCGAGATCCGCCTGCTGCGCCACGACGGCGTGAAAGCCTGGGTCGATCTCAGCGCGCGCTGGTTGCCGCAGAGCGGCAGCTTCCTGTGTTTGCTGCAGGACCGCAGCGCGCTGCAGCTGGCGGTGCAGGACGCGCAGGCCGTGGCCGCGCGCTTCAACCTGCTGGCCGACAACGTGCCGGTGCTGATCGCCTACTACGACAGCGACACCTTTCGCTGTGTTTACGCCAACCGCCAGTACGCCGCGACCTTCGGGCTGAGTGCTGACGCGGTGATCGGCCGTACCTTCGCCGAGGTCATCGGCGCCGACGCGGCGCGCGAGATCCAGCCCAAGGTCGACCTGATGCTGAAGTCCCGCCGCACCGTGTCCTATGTGCGCGAGATGGCCGCCCGTCCCGGCCGCCCGCGCTGGATCGAGGTCAGTCTGGTGCCGCACCTGGCGGGTGAGGGCACGACGGTCGGCTGCTTCGTGCTGATCAGCGACATCACGCGCCACCGCGAGGCCGAGGCCGCGGTGCGCGACAGTGAAGAGCGCCTGGCCAAGTTCATGGCCGCCAGCGTCGAGGGCATCGCCTTTCACATCGACGGCGTGATCACCGATGTCAATGCGCCGATGGCCGCGCTGGTCGGCAGCACGCCCGAGGCGCTGATCGGCCGCCATGTCTTCGACTTCATCCCGCTGCAGCAGCAGGCGCGCGTGCAGCAGGTGATGGCGCAGGGCGCCGAGCTGGCCTACGAGACCGAGATCGTCGATCTGCAGGGCCGGACCATCCCGGTCGAATTCATCGTGCGCAGCCTGCAACGGGGCGACCAGAAACTGCGCATGACGGTGGTGCGCGACATCCGCGACCGCCACGCCGCGCAGGCCCGCATCCGCCAGCTGGCGCACCATGACACGCTGACCGGGCTGTACAACCGCGGTGCGTTCGTCGAGCTGCTGGAAGCCGCGCTGGCTCATCCGCCCATCGATGCCGCGACCGGCGCCGGTGGCCTGGCGCTACTGTTCATCGACCTCGACCGCTTCAAGCAGATCAACGATTCCCTCGGCCACCTGGCCGGTGATGCGCTGTTGCGCGCGCTGGGTGCGCGCATCGCCGAGGCGCTGCCGCCGCAGGGCGTGGCCGGGCGCTTCGGTGGCGACGAATTTGTGCTGTTGCTGTCCGGCGTGGCCGAACGCAGCGCGGTCTTTGAGTTCGCGCAGCGCCTGCGGCGCCTGATCGCCGAGCCGGTGCCCTTCGAGGGTCGCAGCCTGGCCGTGACGCCGACCATCGGCATCGCACTGGCGCCCGACGACGGCCGCGATGCCGACGCGCTGCTGCGCCGTGCTGATGTCGCGCTGTACGCCGGCAAGGCGGCCGGGCGCGACGCGGTGACCTTCTACGCGACGGCCCTGGATCGTCCGATCGACCAAGTGGCCGCTGTGCCGGCGGACGGCAGGCCGCTTGCTTCCTGAAAAGGCCGCTTGTTTCCTGGGTTAGGCCGGGTCAAGCCTTGGGCGCCTTGACCGGCCGCGTCCAGCCGGCCAGGCTGGCCTGGCGAGCGCGTGCCACCGTCAGCTGCTTCGGCGGCGTGTCGCTGCTGATCGTGCTGCCACCGCCGATGGTGCCGCCTTCGCCGATCGTCACCGGCGCGATCAGCACGCAGTTCGAGCCCACATGCACATCGTCGCCGATGACGGTGCGGTGTTTGTTGGCGCCGTCGTAGTTGGCGGTGATGCTGCCGGCGCCGTAGTTCACCCGCTCACCCACCGTGGCATCGCCCAGGTAGGCCAGGTGGTTGGCCTTGGCGCCCTTGGCCAGCGTGGAGTTCTTGACCTCGACGAAGTTGCCGATGTGCACCTCGTCGCCGAGCTCGGCGCCGGGCCGCAGCCGCGCATAGGGGCCGACCAGCGCGCCGGCGCCGACCTTGGCGCCTTCGATGTGGGTGAAGGGGTGGATCACCGCACCGTCGCCGATTTCGGCATCGCGGATCACGCAGTGCGCGCCGATGCGCACGCTGTCGCCCAGCACCACCTGGCCCTCGAAGACGCAGCCGATGTCGATCTCGCAGTCCTGCCCCGGCAGCAGTTCGCCGCGCAGGTCGAAGCGTGCCGGGTCGGCCAGCCGCACGCCGGCTTCCATCAGCGCTTCGGCCTGGCGGCGCTGCAGCCGGCGCTCCAGGTCGGCCAGCTGCAGCGGGCTGTTGACGCCCAGCACCTCGGTTTCGTCGCGCGCGTGGGTGGCCACCACCGGCACGCCCTGGTCCACCGCCATCGCGACGATGTCGGTCAGGTAGTACTCGCCCTGAGTGTTGTTGTTGCCCAGGGCCGTCACCCAGCGCTTCAGCAGCGCGGTGGGCGCGGCCATCATGCCGGTGTAGATCTCGCGGATCTCGCGCTGTGCCGGTGTGGCGTCCTTGTGCTCGACGATGCCCAGCACGCGCCCACCGAGCGCGTCGCCTGAACGCAGGATGCGACCGTAGCCCGTGGCGTCATCCAGCACGATGGTCAGCAGCGCCAGTTGTTTGCCGCCGCAGGCCTCGATCAGCGCGCGCGCGGTGCCGGCTTCGATCAGCGGCACGTCGCCGTTCAGGATCAGCGTGGTGCCGCCATCGCCCTGTTCCGTCGACAGCTGCGGCAGCGCCTGCTGCACCGCATGGCCGGTGCCCAGCTGCGGCATCTGGCGCACGCTGACGGCGTCGCTGCCGGCAATCGCCTGCTCCACCGCTTCGGCGCCGTGGCCGGTGATCACGATGGTGTGCGCGCGGCCGAGTTCTGCCGTCATATCCAGCACATGCTGCAGCAAAGGCCGGCCGGCCAGCCGATGCAACACTTTGGGCAGGCGGGACTTCATCCGGGTACCCTTGCCCGCTGCCATGATCACGATGTCGAGTGCCATGAGGTGGTGTTCTTTGCGCGTAGGAAGCTGGATTATCGCGACGCTGTTGCTGCTGTTATCGGGCTGCAGTGCCATTCGCTTGAGCTACAACCAGGCGCCGTTGCTGGCTTACTGGTGGCTGGACGGTTACGTCGACTTCAGCGCCGAGCAGGCGCCGCGGGTGCGGCAGGCGCTGGAGGAGTATGTCGCCTGGCACCGCAGCACCCAGCTGCCGGACTATGCCCAGCTGCTGCAGCGCTTGCAGCCGCTGGCGCAGGACAAGGTGACGGCGCAGCAGGTCTGCGCAGTGGCCGACGATCTGCAGCGCCGGCTGGAAGTGGCCTACGAGCAGGCCGTGCCGGCGATGGCCGAGATCGTGCGCAGTTTCGGCCCGGCGCAGATCGATCACCTGGCCAAGCGCTATGCCCGCAACAACGAGGAGACGCAGCGCGACTTCCTGCAGGCCGACCTGGCCGAACGGCGGGAGGCGACGCTCAAGCGCACCGTCGAGCGCGCCGAGACGATCTATGGCGCGCTGGACGAAGGCCAGCGCGCGCTGCTGGCGGCCGGGCTCGAGGTCTCGCCCTTCGATCCGCAGCGGTGGCTGGCCGAGCGTCGTGCGCGGCAGCAGGACATCCTGCGCACGCTGCGCCAGTTGCTGGCCGAGCATGCCGACGCCGGCACCGCGCAGGCTGCGCTGCGGGCCTTCGCGGCCCAGGCCGCGCGCTCGCCGCGCGCCGAGTACCGCCACTACCAACTGCGCCTGATCGAGGCCAATTGCGCCTTGACTGCGCAGCTGCACAACAGCACACGCTCGGCGCAGCGCCAGCATGCGGTGGACAAGCTCAAGGGCTGGGCTGAAGACGCCAAGGCGCTGATGCGGCCATGAGACTTGGCCGTGCAGAAATTGCGTTAGGAGCGGACGCTTCGCACCGCCGTTGCCGGCAGGCTGCGTGCTACATTGCGGCGCCGCGCCATGGCCGCGCGCCGCTGCCGTGGACTGCGCCTTCGACCTGATGTCCATCAACCACGATCTGCTGCAACCCAGCCTGCAACGCCAGGGGCTGGTCCGTGCGCCCTACAGCCAGTCGGCCGGCTTCATGTGTGCGTTTTTCGGCGGGCCGCCGGCGGCCTTGCTGATGGCGGGCCTGAACGCCTACCGCCTCGGCCGCTGGCCGCAGGACCTGCGCTGGCTGCTGCCGGCGACATTGCTGTGGCTGGGCTTCGAGTTCTGGCTGCTGCGCAGTGCCAGCGGCGCCGTGGCGGTGGATGCGGTGGCCGCCTGGCTGGGGCCTCGTGCGCCAGAGCTGATGCGCCGCGCGCTGGCGCTGGCCTGCTTTGCCGCCACCGCGCTGCTGCTGCACCGGCGTGAGCACCGCATGGCCGACCTGATGGGGCTGGACCGGCCCAGTGGCTGGGGCCCCGGCCTGGCGGTGATCGTCGTCGGCAACCTGGCCAGCTACCTGCTGTTGCGGGGGCTGGCATGAACGACCGGTTCGACGAATCACCGGCCGCGTCGAACCCCGCGATGGCCGCAGCCCAGGCCAGCGAACTGCTCGACCGCCGGCGATTCGCCCAGGCGCGTGCACTGCTGGCCGACGCGCTGCGCGACGAGCCGCAGCACCTGGACCTGCTGTTCGAGCTGGCCCGTGCCGACGTGCTGGAAGACCGCAACGACGCTGCCCGCGACACGCTGTCGCAGATGCTGCAGCTGGCGCCCTCGCACATCGGCGCGCGGCTGCTGATGTTCGTCGTCGAGATGGAGACCGGCCGGCTGCCCGAAGCGGAGATGTTGATCCTCGGCCTGCTGCGTGAAGCGCCGCAGCAGGGCGAGTTGTATGCGCATTACGCCCGCCTGATGCTGCGGGGCCTGAACTTCGACAAGGCCAGCCGCCTGGCCGACGAGGGCCTGCGCTTCGCGCCGAACCTGGACATCTGTCTGCGCGCCCGCGCGCTGTGCGATCTGGTGGTGCAGGGCCAGAACATCGACAGCACGGCGCTCGGCCGCCTGGTGGCCGGCGATCCGCACGACCTGCATACGCTGCGGCTGGTGGTGATTGCGCTGTTGCAGGCCGGCCGTGCGCGCGAGGCCCACCAACTGGCGCAGACATTGCTGCGCGCCGATCCGACGGATGCCAGCCTGCTGCAGATGGTGCAGGCCCTGCGCACCACCACCCACTGGAGCATGCTGCCGCTGTGGCCGCTGCAACGCTGGGGCTGGGCCGGCTCGATCGGCCTGTGGCTGCTGATGCTGGTGGGCCTGCGCGTGCTGGACCGCATGGCCCCGGCGTGGTCCGGCCCGGCCACGCTGCTGCTGCTGGCCTATGTCATCTACAGCTGGGTCTGGCCGCCGCTGTTCCGGCGCTGGGTGCAGCGCGATTGAGGCCGGTGCAAAGACGCGCCGCGAGACAACGATGAGTGACGCTGACGACCGTGCCACGCTCGAGCAGCAACTGCTGCGCGACCCCTTCAATGCCGCGCTTCGTGAGCGTTATGCCGAAGCCTTGCTGGCGGCGTGTGACTGGGATCCGGCGCTGACGCAGGCGCAGTTGCTGGCACAGCAGTTCGCCGGCCGCGCCGCCGGTGGTTTGCTGGCGGCCCGCGCGTTGCTGGGCCGTGGCGAGCGTGAAGCGGCGCTGCTGCGCTACACCCAGGCCCGCGCGCTGGAGGGCTTCGCGCCGGTCGATGCGCTGGAGGCGCTGGTCGCCCAGGCACAAACCGCCACGGACGCACCGTCGCCCAAGGCCGGCGGTGCGCGGCTGCAACTGGTGGGTGCGCCGGCCGCCGCCGAAGTGCGGGCGATCCAGCAGGTGCCGGAAGAGAAGGTGCGCTTCTCCAGCATCGTCGGCATGGAGGACCTGAAGAAGACCATCCGGCTGAAGATCATCGAGCCCTACCTGAACCCGGGGTTGTTTGCGCGCTTCCGCATGGGTTCGGGCGGCGGGCTGCTGCTGTACGGCGCGCCGGGCTGCGGCAAGACCATGCTGGCGCGCGCGGTGGCCAACGAGTGCAATGCCGGCTTCGTCTCGGTGGGCATCTCCGATGTGCTGAACATGTACCTGGGCGAGAGCGAGCGCAACCTCGCCGCGATGTTCGACAAGGCGCGCAGCCAGGCGCCCTGCGTACTGTTCTTCGACGAGCTCGATGCGCTGGCCTATGCGCGATCGAAGGCGCAGAGCAGCAGCACGCGCACGGTGGTCAACGAGTTCCTGTCGCAGCTGGACGGCATCGGCCGCGAGAACCGCGGCGTGCTGGTGCTGGCCGCCACCAACATGCCCTGGGATGTGGATGGCGCAATGAAACGGCCCGGCCGCTTCACGCGCCAGATCTTCGTGCCGCCGCCCGACGCCGCGGCGCGTGCCGAGATGCTGCGCATCAAGCTCACCGGCGTGCCGGCCGAGCCCGACCTGAAGCTCGACGGCATCGCCGCACGGGCCGAACACTACTCTGGCGCCGACATCGACGGGCTGATCGACCTGGCCAAGGAGTCGGCGCTGGCCGACAGCCTCAGCGGCACCGAGCGCGGCTTGAGCGCCGCCGACTTCGACGACGCGCTGCGCCAGATGCAGCCGTCGACGCTGGACTGGCTGCGCACCGTGCGCAATGTCGTCAAGTACGCCGGCGACGATGGCAGCTACAAGGATGTCGAGCAGTACCTGAAGCG
>NZ_DATILJ010000101.1:0-31872 GCF_035476535.1 Aquabacterium sp. | reverse complement strand
TCGGCAGCATGGGTGGTGCCATCGGGCCCGCACTGCTGGGGCCGATCAAGCAGCACCAGGGGCTGGCGCCGTCGGTGCTGGCACTGGGCGTGATGATGTTCCTGGCGGCGCTGTTTGCGCTGTCGTTCAAGAAGCGTTGAGCAGGAAACAGAGATGAGCACGGTGAACACCCCCTGGATTCGCAACTACCCGGCCGGCATGGCCTGGGACGCCGAGCTGCCGCTGATGCCGGTGCCGGCGCTGCTGCACGAGGCCGTGGCGCGCTGGCCCGACAAGCCGGCGCTGGAGTTCATGGGCCAGGTGATCAGCTACCGAGAGTTTGGCCACCGGGTCGAGCGGTTGGCGGCCGGGCTGCAGCAGCAAGGTGTGGGGCCTGGCGTGCATGTCGGGCTGTACCTGCCGAACACGCCGCACTATGCGATCGCCTTCTTCGCCGTGCTCGAAGCCGGCGGCACGGTGGTGAACTACTCGCCGCTGGATGCCGAACGCGTGCTGGCGCACAAGGTCGAGGACAGCCGCACCGACATTCTTTTCACACTGGACCTCGCGGCGCTGTACCCGCAGATGGGCCGGCTGCTCGGTTCGACGCGACTGAAGAAGCTGGTGGTTGGCAGCATGGGCGACTTCGGTGCCGCGCCCGAGGCGACGCTGGCGCATCTGCGCCAGGCCGGACAACTTGCCGAGGTGCCAGCTGACGAGCGCCACGTCAGCTTCCAGCAGGTGCTGGACAACGCCGCGCCGCTGCAGCGCCACACCATCGCCGACCTGAACGAAACCCTCGCGGTCCTGCAGTACACCGGCGGCACCACCGGCCTGCCCAAGGGCGCGATGCTGACGCATGCCAACCTCTCGGCCGCGGCGGCGCAGTTCTTCATCACCACGCAGGGCACGCCGCCGCTGCTGGCTGAAGGGCAAGAGCGCATGCTCGTCGTGCTGCCGCTGTTCCACATCTACGCCCTCTCGGTCTGCCTGCTGCTCGGCGTGCGGCTGGGCGCGCACCTGGTGCTGCACTCGCGCTTCGACCTCGATGCGGTGATCAAGGACCTGCAGGCCAAGCGCATCAGCATGTTCCCCGGCGTGCCCACGATGTACACGGCCATCGCCCAGCATCCCCAGGCCGCGCAGATGGACCTGCGTTCGCTGAAGCACTGCGGCTCCGGCGGTGCGCCGCTGCCGGCCGAAGTGGCGCAGCGCTTCTTCGAGCTCACCGGCTGCACGCTCAACGAAGGCTGGGGCATGACCGAGACCTCGCCCACCGGCACCTTCACACCCGTGCATGGGCTGCGCAAGCCCGGCTCCTGCGGCCTGCCGGTGCCCGGCGTCACAATCAGCCTGCGCGCGCTGGACGATGCCGCGCGTGAGGTGGCGGTCGGTGAACCGGGCGAGCTGTGCATCAGCGGCCCCAACGTCATGAAGGGCTACTGGAATGCGCCCGAGGCGAACGCGTCGGCCTTCACCGCCGACGGCCTGTTCCGCAGCGGCGACGTGGCACGCATGGACGAGGACGGCTGCTTCTACATCGTCGACCGCACCAAGGACATGCTGCTGTGCGGCGGCTACAACGTCTACCCGCGCATCCTCGAAGAGGCGATCTACGAGCACCCGGCGGTGCTGGAGGTCTGCGTCATCGGCATTCCGGACGAGTACCGCGGCCAGTCGCCCAAGGCCTTCGTCGCGCTGAAGCCGGGTGCCGCGCCGTTCACGATCGACGAGCTGAAGGCCTTCCTTGCGCCTCGGCTCGGCAAGCACGAGATGGTGCAGGCGCTGGAGATCCGCGCCTCGCTGCCGAAGACGCCGGTCGGCAAGTTGTCGAAGAAGGACCTGGTCGACGAAGAAGCCGCGCGCCGAGCCCAGGCTTGAAATAACGCGCAAAGACAGCGCACGTAGACACCGGAGACACTGATGGATCACTTGAGCGGCATGGACGCTTCGTTCCTGCACATGGAAACCCCCGAGATGCCGATGCATGTCGGTAGCCTGATGGTGCTGGACCTGCCCGCGGGCCATGGCGGCGACTTCTATGAAGACGTGAAGCACCATGTCTCGCAGCGCCTGCACCTGGCCTCGGTGTTCCAGCGCAAGCTGGCGCTGATGCCCTTCGAGCTGGCCAATCCGGTGTGGGTGGATGACGAAGACCTGGACATCGACCACCACATCCGCCACATCATCATGCCGCGCCCGGGTACGCCCGACCAGCTGGAGCGGCTGGTGGCGCGCCTGCATTCGCCGCTGCTGGACCGCAGCCGGCCGCTGTGGGAGCTGGTGGTGATCGAAGGCCTGGCCAGCGGCCAGGTGGCGGTGTACGCCAAGGTGCACCACGCAGCGATCGACGGCCAGGCTGGTGTGGCGCTGGCCACTGCGCTGCTGGACACCGCTGCGACGCCGCGCATCATCAAGCCACCGCGGCCGCGGCGGCGCACCAACCGCTACCAGCTCGGCGTGGCCGAATTGGCCGGCGCGGCGCTGAGCAACACCGTGCGCCAGTACGTCAAGCTGGTGAAGACCTTGCCCTCGGTGGCGCGTGCCGCGCGCACCGTGCTGCTGCCGCTGAATGAAGAGACCGGCAAGCGCAAGTTCACGCTGCCGCGCAGCCTGCGGCTCGCGCCCAGGACGCCGATCAACGTGGCCATCACCAACCAGCGCTCGTTTGCCACGCGCAGCCTGCCGCTGGACGAGCTGAAGCAGATGGCCAAGGCCAGTGATACCAGCCTGAACGACGTGGTGCTGGCGATCTGCGCCGGCGCGCTGCGCCGCTACCTGGCCGAGTACAACTGCAAGCCCACCAAGCCGCTGGTGGCCGGTGTGCCGGTGTCGCTGCGCGAGAAGGACAACACCGATCTCAACAACCAGGTGTCGTTCATCCTGGTCGGCCTGGCCACCGAGATCAGCGACCCGGTGGAGCGGCTGATGGCCATCCATGCGTCGGCGTCGGCCGGCAAGAAGGTCAGCGGCGAAGTGAAGGGCGCGATCCCAACCGACTTTCCTTCGTTCGGCGCGCCCTGGCTGATGTCGGGCCTGGCCTCGCTGTACGGCCGCTCGAGGCTGGCCGACAGGGTGCCGCCGATCGCCAACGTGATCGTCTCCAACGTGCCCGGGCCGCAGTTCCCGCTGTACCTGGCGGGCGCGCGCATCGCCACCTATGCCCCTGTGTCGATCCCGTCGCACGGCATGGCGCTGAACATCACGGTGCAGAGCTACAACGGCACGCTGGAGTTCGGCCTGACGGCCTGCCGACGCGCGCTGCCCGACATCGCCGACCTCGCCGACTACCTGATGGAAGCGGCGCAGGATCTCGGCCGACGGCTGGCCCAGCGCCCGGCCGCGGCGCCAGCGGTGGTGCTGGCCGAGCTGCCAGCGCCACCGGTGGCCACTGCACCGCGCAAGAGCGGAAGCAAGGGCAGAAGCAAGAGCCCCGTGGGTGCGCGGCAGGCGGCCGCGGCATGAGTCGAGGAGGGAAAAAGCCACTGCGCCCGCCCGGCCTGCACCTGATGGCACTCGAATGCCGTGCGCCGGCCGAAGCGATGGCCAGCCTGCTGCTGTGGCCCTGGCTTGCTGGCAGCGCAGCGCGAGGCGACGGCCACAGCGTGCTGGTGCTACCCGGCCTGGTGGCACCGGATGCGTCCACCGTGATGCTGCGCGGCTTCCTGCGCCGCCAGGGCTGGCGCACGCACGGCTGGCGCCAGGGCTTCAACCTGGGCCCGCGAGAAGGCGTGATCGAAGCCTGTGTCGAGCGCATCCGCACGCTGCACCAGCGCTCCGGCCGCAAGGTCAGCCTGGTCGGCTGGAGCCTGGGCGGCGTCTTCGCGCGCGAGCTGTCGAAGGTGTTGCCGCAGGCGGTGCGCCAGGTCATCACGCTCGGTAGCCCGGTCGGCGCCGGCCGGCATGCATCGAACGCTCGTCCTATCTATGAATTCGTCAGCGGCCAACGCGCCTACGCGCCCGAGCTGATGGCGCGGCTGGAGGAGCCGGCCCCCGTGCCCTGCACCTCCGTCTACAGCCGCAGCGACGGTGTGGTGCATTGGCGCGCCAGCCTGCAGCCCCCGGGCGCGTTGGCCGAGAACATCGCCGTGCCGGCCAGCCACACCGGCATGGGCATGAACCCGCTGGTGCTGCGCCTGGTCGCCGAGCGGCTGGCGCAGCCAGAATCCGGCTGGCGGCCGCGTGCCGCCGCCTCATCCTCTTGATCAAGGAAACCACCATGCGCGTCGTCAGCATCGAACGCTTCGGCAACCCGGCCGAGATCGTCTCCCTCGGTGAGCGCCCGCTGCCCGAACCCGGTCCGGGCGAGGTGCGTGTGCGTTTGGCGCTGTCGCCGATCCACAACCACGACCTGGCCATCCTGCGCGGTGTGTACGGCTACCGCCCGCCGCTGCCGGCGGTGCCGGGCACCGAGGCGCTGGGCCGCGTCGATGCGCTGGGCGACGGCGTAACAGCGCTGAAGCTCGGCCAGCGCGTGGCCACGGCGTCGAGCAACGGCGTCTGGGCCGAATGCTTCATTGCCCCCGCCGCCAAGCTGGTGCCGCTGCCGGATGCGCTGTCTGACGAAGCCGCCTGCCAACTGCTGGCCATGCCCTTGAGTGCGCTGATGCTGCTGGAGGACATGAAGCTGCAGCCCGGCCAGTGGATCGTGCAGAACGCCGCCAACGGCGCCGTTGGCAAGACGCTGGCCACGCTGGCCCAGACGCGCGGCGTGCAGGTCGTCAACCTCGTGCGCCGCGACGCCGCACTGGCCGATCTCGAAGCCGCCGGCATCGCCGGCGGCATCTCCACCGAGCACGAGGGCTGGCAGCAGCGTGTCGCTGCACTCACCGGCGGCGCGCCGCTGGTGCGCGCGGTCGAATCGATCGGCGGCGACGCCGCGCAGCAGCTGATGGGCCTGCTGGCCGAGAACGGCGAGCTGATCTCCTTCGGCTCGCTGACCTTCAAGCCGCTGCTGATCGGCGCCGAGCATCTGATCTTCAAGCAGACCGTCGTCAAGGGCTACTGGGCCAGCAAGCGGCTGGCGGCCACACCGCCGGCCGAGCTGGCCCGCATGATCGGCGAGCTGGCGCGGCTGGTCGCCACCGGCACGCTGAAGCTGCCGGTGGATGCGGTGTTCGATCTGGCGCAGGCCGCGCAGGCCATGGCCGCCGCTGAACGGGTAGGGCGCAGCGGCAAGGTGCTGCTGCGTGCTGAGTGATCTGGCCATGACGACCGACGCCATGCGCTTTCTCGTCGCCCGCGGCGACCTGCACCAGACCCGCTGGGCACCGGACCCGGACGCGCCCGCAGCCCGGCCGCTGGCCGAGGGCGAAGCACGGCTGCAGATCGAGCAGTTCGCGCTGACCGCCAACAACATCACTTACGCGGCCTTCGGCGAGGCGATGAAATACTGGCAGTTCTTCCCGACGGCGGAGGCCGGCTTCGGCTGCATCCCGGTGTGGGGCTTTGCCACGGTGACCGAATCGCGCTGCGATGGTGTCGAGCCCGGGCAGCGTGTCTACGGCTACCTGCCCATGGGCACGCACCTGGTCGTGCAGCCGGGGCGCGCGGGGCCACGCGGCTTCACCGACGCGGCGCCGCACCGCACCGATCTGGCCGCTGCTTACAACCGTTATGAAACCTGTGCCACCGACCCGCTGTACCGCGCCGAGCACGAAGGGCTGCAGGCGCTGCTGCGGCCGCTGTTCACCACCTCGTTCCTGCTCGACGATTTTCTCGCCAGCAACGGCGACTTCGGCGCCAGCCGTCTGCTGTTGTCGAGCGCCTCGAGCAAGACGGCTTTCGGCACGGCCTTCTGCATCCAGCGGCGCAGCCAGGGCCCCAAGCTGGTGGGCCTGACCTCGCAGGGCAATCGGGACTTCGTGCGTTCACTGGGCTGCTACGACGAGGTGCTGGCCTATGACGACATCGTCACGCTGGACCCGGCCGTGCCCAGCGTCTATGTCGACTTCGCCGGCAGCGCCCCGTTGCGGCGTTCGGTCCACGAGCATCTGGCCGCCACGCTGGCCTACAGCTGCGCGGTCGGCGGCAGCCACTGGGAGCAACTGCGCGGTGCGCGTGAGCTGCCCGGGCCGGCACCGCAGCTCTTCTTCGCACCGGCCCAGGCGCAATTGCGCGCCGCGCCGCCGCCGCAAGGCTGGGGTGGGCGTGGGTTGGAGAGCCGCATCGCGGACGCGTGGTTGGCCTTCATCGCCGCGCTGACGCAAGCCGAGCCGCCGTGGCTGACGGTGCGCCAAAGCCGCGGCGCCGATGCGGTCGAGCAGGCCTACCGCGCACTGCTCGCCGGCGGCAGCGATCCGCGCGACGGCCTGATGCTCGCGCCGCAGCCGGCCTGAACGCCGCGTTCGGTGCTGGCCGGGTGGGCCGGCACCGAACGGCGTTCAATGGCCGCTGTCGTGTCCGCCGCCGTCGTGGCCGCCCAGGCCCTGCACCAGCAGGCCGATCAGTTCGACCGACTGCTGGTCGAACTGCTCCTGCAGCAGGTCGCCCTCGCCCACGCTGCCGTCCTGGTTGGTGTCGAGCAGCGTCACCGCGGCGGTGACTTCGTCGTTGCTCAGCAGGCCGTCGGCGTCCCCGTCGATCTGCGTGAACAGCTCCGTGGCCAGCGCGGTGAAGTCGATCGCCGTGCTGCCGGTGTCCGCCAGGGCCAGCAGTTCGGACAGCGTGATGCTGCTGCTGTCGTCGTCATCGCTGCGCTCGAACAGATCGGCCACTACCTCGGCGATCGGCCTCGCATGCAGTTCGCCGCGCAGCGACGCCGGCGGCGTCGCATCGTTGCAAGGGCATGCGGCTTTCTTGTCGCTGCCGGCATAAAGGCAAGCGCTTGCCGGCAGCCCTAGGGTTTCTCATGTGTTGATGTGCTGACATACTCATCATACCATTGCCCATCGACACAAAAGACGGGGCTGGACCATGGCGGCTGCTGCCACGATTGCGCTGTTCGGCGCCGGCGGAAAAATGGGCGTGCGGCTGGCGAAGAACCTGCAAGCTTCGCCCTATGCGGTGCGCCATGTCGAAGTCGGCGCCGCCGGCCAGCAGCGGCTGCAGGACGAGTTGGGCATCCACTGCGTCAGCGTCGACGCGGCGCTGGACGGCGCGAACGTCGTGATCCTCGCGGTGCCGGACACGCTGATTGGCCGTCTGGCCGCCGAGATCGCGCCGAAGCTGCTGCCTGGCACGATGGTGATGACGCTGGACGCCGCGGCGCCGTTTGCCGGCCACCTGCCCGAGCGGCCGGACCTGGTGTACTTCGTCGCACACCCCTGCCATCCGCCGATCTTCAACGACGAAACCAACCCAGAGGCGCGGCGCGACTTCTTCGGCGGCGCGTATGCCAAGCAGTCCATCGTCAGCGCGCTGATGCAGGGCACGGACGAAGATTTTGCCGTCGGCGAAGCCATCGCGAAAGTGATCTACCAGCCCATCCTGCGTTCCTACCGGCTCAGCGTCGAGCAGATGGCGCTGCTGGAGCCGGGGCTGTCGGAGACGGTCTGCGCCACCTTGCTGGACGTGATGCGTGAAGCGATGGACGAGGTCGTGGCACGCGGCGTGCCGGCCGATGCGGCGCGCGACTTCCTGCTGGGCCACATGACCATCCTCGGCGCGGTGATCTTCAAGGAGATCCCGGGCCAGTTCTCCGATGCCTGCAACAAGGCCATCGCCTTCGGCAAACCCCGGCTGATGCGCGACGACTGGAAGCAGGTGTTCGAGCGCGAAGAAATCGCCGAGAGCATTCGCCGCATCACCTGACGCCGCCCGCCACCGGCAGCGAACAGCAAGTCCCGGCCTCCGTCATCGACGCCTGCGCAGACACGGCGCGGCGGAGCGCTGTTTCCCTCCACCCCTCGATCGAGGAGACACCATGTCCCAGCCCTTCCTGCACCGCGTGCTTGCCCGTTCCGTTGTCAGTTCGGCCGCGCTGCTGCTGACCTTGGCCGCTAGCGGCACGCAAGCGCAAACCGTGTTGAAGATCGGCTATACGCCGTCCAAGGAATCGCATTACGGCGTCGGTGCAACGGCCTTCTGCGACGAGATCGAGAAGGCCACGCAGGCGCGCTACAAGTGCCAGCAGTTCCCCAGCTCGGCGCTCGGCGGCGAGCGCGAGATGATCGAATCGGTGCAACTGGGCACGCAGGACGCGGTGATCACCTCCACCGGCCCGGTCGGCAACTTCGTGCCCGAGGTGAAGATCGTTGACATCCCCTTCCTGTTCCGCGACTACGAGCATGCGCGCAAGGTCTTCGACGGGCCCATCGGCCAGGACCTGCTGACCAAGTTCCCCAGCAAGGGCCTGGTGGCGCTGGTGTGGACCGAGAACGGCTTCCGCCACATCACCAACAACAAGCTGGCCATCGTCAAGCCCGAGGACACCAAGGGCCTGAAGGTGCGCACGATGGAGAACAAGGTGCACATGGAGGGCTACCGCGCCTTCGGCATGCTGCCCACGCCCATGGCCTTTCCGGAAGTCTTCGGCGCGCTGCAGCAGGGCGCGGTGGACGGGCAGGAGAACCCGATCCCGGTGATCCTGTCGTCCAAGTTCTGGCAGGTGCAGAAGCACATCTCGCTGACCGGCCATGTCTACTCGCCGGCGCTGCTGCTGCTATCGCCCAAGGTGTGGGGCAAGGTCACCGAGGCTGACAAGAAGCTGTTCCTGGCCGCCGCGCAGAAAAGCGCCGTGGCACAGCGCAAGAAGGTCGACGAAGACGATGCCAACGGCGTCGCCATCCTCGAGAAAGAAGGCATGAAGGTCGTGCGCAATGTCGACAAGCAGGCCTTCCAGAACGCGCTGAAGCCGGTCTACCTGAACTTCGGCCGCGAGTTCGGCGCCGAGAACATCAAGAAGATCCAGGACGTGCATTGACCCCGTGCCGGCCGCCGCGATGAAGAGCTTCGAGCGCCATTTCCTGGCCGCCAACCGCTGGGCGCTGATCGGCCTGCTGGCGGCGATGGCAGTGATCGTCTTCGCCAACGTCGCGCTGCGCTACCTGACCAACGAGTCCATCGAATGGGCCGAAGAGGTGGCGCGGCACCTGATGATCTGGCTGACCTTTCTCGGCGCGGGCCCGGTGCTGCGCTATGGCGGCCACATTGCGGTGGACAACCTGCAGGACGGCGTTCCGCAGGCCGCTGCCGTCATGCTGCGCTGGCTGATCGCGCTGCTGCTGCTGGGCTTCTTCGGCTTCATGGTCTGGTTCGGCGGGCACTACATGCTGCGTGCGCAGGGCCAGACCACCGCGGCGACGCAGATCTCGTTCGCCTATGTCTATGCGGCGATGCCGGTCGGCGGCGTGGTGCTGATCGTGCATTGGCTGCTGATCGTGCGCGGCTACCTGCGGGAGCGCCTGTTCGCCGCCGACGCGCACTTCGACGCCAACGCCAGCGCGTCACTGTGAGCGAAGCACCGTGAGCGCCAGCCTGATCCTGCTGCTCGCCGCCTGTGGCCTGCTGGCCATCGGCGTGCCGGTGGCCTTTTCGCTCGGCCTGGCCACGCTGGCCGCACTGAGCATGGGCACCGACTACCCGCTGCTGGTGCTGCTGAAGGAAACCTTCTCCGGCATCGACAGCTTTCCGCTGATGGCCGTGCCCTTCTTCATCCTGGCGGCGGAGTTGATGAGCGGCGGCTCGCTCACCGAAGTGCTGCTGAAGTTCGCCAGCCAGTTCGTCGGCCACAAGCGCGGCGGGCTGGGCTACACCAATGTCGTGGGCCTGACCTTCTTTTCGGGCATCTCCGGTTCGGCGCTGGCCGATGCCGCTGGCCCGGGCTCGATGATGATCCGCATGATGGACAAGGCCGGCTACGACCGCGCCTATGCCGCGGCCCTGACGGCTGCCACCGCCATCGTCGGCCCCATCATCCCGCCGTCGATCATCATGATCATCTACGCGCTGCAGGACGAACAGGTGTCCGTGGGCGCGCTGTTCATCGCCGGCCTGCTGCCCGGTTTGCTGATCGCGGTCGGCATGGCGCTGGTGAACTGGCGCGTCTCGACCCGGCGCAACTACCGCGGCGACGGCGAACAGCCGCCGTGGCGCGAGATCGCCGCCACGTCGATCAAGGCCTTGCCGGCGCTGCTGCTGCCGGTGCTGATCCTCGGCGGCATGCGCGCCGGCTGGTTCACGCCGACCGAAGCCTCGGTGGTGGCGGTGTTCTACGCGCTGCTGTGCGGCAAGTGGATCTACCGCACGCTGGAATGGCGGGCGCTGCCGGACATCCTGGCCCGTTCGGCCCTGCTGACCGCTTCGGTGCTGATCATCATCGGCCTGTCGGCCTCGTTCGCCTGGGTGCTGACGATCGAAGGCCTGCCGCAGGCACTGGCCGAGTGGCTGATCGCCCAGCACTTCACGCCGGTGATGTTCCTGATCGTCGTCAATGTCTTCCTGCTGCTGCTCGGCATCTTCATCGAGCCGCTGCCGGGCGTGATGGTGCTGGTGCCCATCCTCGCGCCGGTGGCGATGAAGCTGGGCGTCGATCCGGTGCACTTCGCGATGATCGTGATCTACAACCTGACGCTGGGCATGATCACGCCGCCGGTGGGTGGGCTGCTGTTCGTCACGTCCAACGTCTCGCGCGTGCCCCTGGCGGCGCTGGTGCGCGAGCTGCGGCCCTTCCTCTGGGCCCATGGCGCGATCCTGCTGCTGCTGACCTTCGTGCCGGCGCTCAGCACCTGGCTGCCGCGTGCGATGGGTTTCAAGTGAACCTTGGCCGCGCCATTCAACCGCTAGGAGAAGCTTCGTCATGACCGCGTTGGCCACTCATCACAACCTGATCGCCGGCGAATCCTGCGCCGCGCTGTCGGGCCGCACGCTGGACGTGCTGGACCCCGCCGACGGCCAGGTCTTCGCCACGCTGCCGCGCAGCGATGCGCGCGACATAGCTGCCGCGGTGGCGGCCGCGCGCGCGGCGTTCCGCGGGCCCTGGGGCCGCGCGACGGCGACCGAGCGCGGGCGCGTGCTGAGCCGCTTGTCCGCACTGATCCTGCAGCAGCAGGATGAGTTGTCGGCGCTGGAATGCCGCGACACCGGCAAGCCGATCCAGCAGGCGCGCGCCGACATCGCGGCCTGCGCCCGCTACTTCGAGTACTACGGCGGCGCGGCCGACAAGCTGCATGGCGAGACGATTCCGTATGCGCAGGGCAGCACGGTGCTGGCGCTGCGTGTGCCCTTCGGCGTCACCGGCCACATCATTCCGTGGAACTACCCGGCGCAGATCTTCGGCCGCTCGGCCGGCGGTGCGCTGGCCGCCGGCAACGCCTGCGTCGTCAAGCCGGCCGAGGATGCCTGCCTGACGCCGCTGCGCATCGCCGCGCTGGCGTTGCAGGCCGGGTTGCCGGCGGGCGCGCTGAACATCGTCTGCGGGCTGGGCGTGGAAGCCGGCGCGGCGCTGGCCGGCCACCCGGGCATCAACCACCTGTCGTTCACCGGTTCGCCGCAGACCGGCACGGCCGTCACGCAGGCCGCCGCGGTCAACCACGTGCCGGTGACGCTGGAGCTCGGCGGCAAATCGCCGCAGATCCTGTTCGCCGATGCCGACCTGGTGCAGGCGCTGCCGGTGCTGGTCAACGCCATCGTGCAGAACGCCGGACAGACCTGCGCGGCGGGCAGCCGTGTGCTGATCGAGAAGCGCATTTACGCCGACGTGATGGCGGCGCTGACGCAGCGCTTCGAGGCGCTGATCACCGGGCCGGGTTCGCAAGGGCTGGACTGCGGCCCGCTGATCAGCCGCAAGCAGCTGGACCGCGTGTCCGCGATGGTCGATGCGGCGCGTGCGGATGGCATCCGCAGCGTCGCCCGCGCGCAGCTGGTGAAGAACGCGCCGGCCGGTGGCTTCTACTTCCCGCCGCAGTTGCTGGACGAGGTGCCGCCCGAACACACCATCGCGCAATCGGAAGTCTTCGGCCCGGTGCTCGCGGCTTTCGCCTTCGACGGCGAAGACCAGGCGGTTGACCTGGCCAACGGCACGCCCTTCGGCCTGACCGCCGCGGTGTGGACCCGCGACGGCGCACGCCAGTTGCGCGTGGCGCAGCAGATCGACGCCGGCCAGGTGTTCATCAACAACTACGGCGCGGGCGGCGGCATCGAGCTGCCCTTCGGCGGCATGAAGCATTCCGGCCATGGCCGCGAGAAAGCCTTCGAAGGCCTGCGCAGCTTCACGACCATCAAAACCATTGCCATCCAGCACGGATGAGCTTCAAGGGAATCCCGATGAACAAGTTGCAAGACCGCGTGGCACTGATCACCGGCGCCGGTGGCGGCTTCGGCGAAGGCATGGCGCTGCACTTCGCCGAACTCGGCGCCCAGGTGGTGGTGGCCGACCTGCGCGCCGACGCCGCGCAGCAGGTGGCCTCGGCGATCGAAGCTGCTGGCGGCCAGGCGATGCCGGTGCAGGTGGACGTGACGCTGAACGCCTCGGTCGAAGCGATGGTGGCCGCCACGGTCAAGCGTTATGGCCGGCTGGACATCCTGGTCAACAACGCTGGTACCACGCACAAGAACCAGCCGCTGCTGGACACCGACGAAGCGAGCTTCGACCGCGTCTACGCCACCAACGTCAAGAGTATCTTCCTCGGCGCACGGCATGCGGTGCCGGTGTTCCGCCGGCAGGGCGGCGGCGTGATCATCAACATCGCCTCCACGGCAGGACCGCGTCCGCGGCCGGGGCTGGTGTGGTACGCCGGCACCAAGGGCGCGGCGATCACGCTGACCAAGGGCATGGCGGCGGAACTGGCGCCCGAACACATCCGCGTCAACGCCATCAATCCGGTGATGGGTGAGACCGGCCTGCTGGCCGACTTCCTGCCCGGCGAGGACAGCGAGGCCGTGCGCGCCAAGATCATCGCGACGATTCCGCTGGGCCGCCTCAGCCGGCCGCTGGACATCGCCAAGGCCGCAGCCTTCCTGGCCAGCGACGAGGCCGAGTTCATCACCGGCGTCGCGCTCGAAGTCGACGGCGGCCGCTGCATCTGAATCGCACCAGACGCCATGAGCGAACGCATCCACGCCCGCTACTGGCTGGAAACCGGCGACGACCCGCGGCGCGCGGCCGAGGTCATTGCCGGCGAACAGTCCAGCGGCACCTTCCTCACGCTGCCGAACGAGACGCCGGAACTGAAGGCGCGATCCGGCGCGCGCATCGAGCGGCTGGACGTGCTGGAGCAGGTGCCCGAGCCCAGCCTGCCCGGCGGGCTGCGGAGCAAGGTCTACACGCGTTGCACGTTAGAGCTGTCCTGGCCGATCGAGAACCTGGGCCCGTCGCTGACCAATCTGATGGCCACGGTCGCCGGCAACCTGTTCGAGCTGCGCCAGGTCAGCGGCCTGCGGCTCACCGGGCTGCGCCTGCCGGCGGCCTTTGCCGCGGCCTATCCCGGCCCGGCCTTCGGCGTGGCCGGCACGCGCCGGCTGGCCGGTGTGGCAAGCGGCCCGCTGATCGGCACCATCATCAAGCCCAGCGTCGGGCTGGATCCGCAGCAGACAGCCGAGCAGGTGCGGCAGCTGGTCGACGGCGGCATCGACTTCATCAAGGACGATGAGCTGCAGGCCGATGGCCCGCATTGCCCGTTCGACGAGCGCGTGCGTGCATCGATGCGCGTGATCCATGACGGCGCGCAGCGCCACGGCCGGCAGGCGATGATGGCCTTCAACCTCACCGGTGACCTGGACCAGATGCGCCGGCGCCATGACCTGGTGGCCTCGCTCGGCGGCAGCTGCGTGATGGTGAGCCTGAACGCCATCGGCCTGGTCGGCCTGCTGGAGTTGCGGCGCCACGCCAGCCTGCCCATCCATGCCCACCGCTGCGGCTGGGGCTACCTCTCGCGCTGCCCGGCGCTGGGCTGGGACTATGCGCCGTGGCAGCAGATCTGGCGCCTGGCCGGGGCCGACCACCTGCATGTCAACGGCCTGCGCAACAAGTTCAGCGAAAGTGACGACAGCGTGATCGCCGCGGCGCGCGCCGTGCAGCAGCCGCTGTTCGCGCACGCGCCGATGGCGGCGATGCCGGTGTTCAGCTCGGGCCAGACCGGCCTGCAGGCGCCGGGCACCTTCGCCGCGCTGGGCAATGCCGACCTGATCCATGCGGCCGGCGGCGGCATCTTCGGCCACCCGGGCGGCATCGCCGCCGGCGTGTCGGCCTTCCGCCAGGCCTGGGACGCGGCCATGGCCGGCGTGCCGCTGGCCGAGCATGCCCGCACGCATGCCGAGCTGCAGGCCGGATTGGGCTTCTGGTGATGGACGCTGCACCCACGCTGGAGGGGCCGGACGGCCTGCTGCTGGCCTACTACGGCGACGACTTCACCGGCTCCACCGATGTGATGGAAGCCTTCACCGCCGCCGGTGTGCCGACGGTGCTGTTCCTGGAAACGCCGAATGCCGCGATGCTGGCGCACTTTCCGGGCGTGCGCTGCGTCGGCCTGGCCGGCACCTCGCGCGGGCGCAGCCCGGCGTGGATGGACGCGCACCTGCCGCAAGCCTTCAGCAGCCTGGCGGCGCTGCGGCCGGCGATCCTGCAGTACAAGGTCTGCTCGACCTTCGATTCATCGCCCACCACCGGCTCGATCGGCCGCGCCATCGACATCGGCGTGCCGCTGATGCCGGGCGCGTGGTCGCCGATGATCGTCGGCGTGCCGCGGCTGCAGCGCTACCAGGCTTTCGGCCACCTGTTCGCCGCGGTGGAGGGTGTGCCGTACCGGCTGGACCGTCATCCGACGATGTCGCGCCATCCCGTCACGCCCATGGCCGAAGCCGACCTGCGCCGCCACCTGAGCGCGCAGACCGCGCGCCGCAGCGAGCTGGTGGACCTGCTGCAGCTGCGCAGCGGCGCCGCGGCCGATCGCGTGCAGGCGCTGGCCGGCCCGCAGGTGCCGGTGCTGTCGATCGACGTGATGGATGACGACAGCCTGCAAGCCGCTGGCCGGCTGGTCTGGCAGCAGCGCGGCGCGGGCCTGTTCAGCGCTTCGTCATCCGGCCTGCAGTACGCCCTAACAGCCCATTGGCGCGGCGAAGGCCTGCTGCCGGCGCAGCCCGGATTGCCGGCGGTGCCGGCGGTGCCGGCGATTGCCGTGGTCAGCGGCAGTTGCTCGCCGGGCACCGCGGCGCAGATCGCCTGGGCGGCGTCGCACGGCTTCGCGCTGCATCGCCTGGCGCTGCCGCGCCTGCTGCATGCGCAGCACGGCGAAGCCGAGATCGACGCGGCCGTCAGTGCGGCGGTGCAGGCGCTGGCGCGCGGCCAGAGCCCGCTGGTGTATTCGGCTGCCGGCCCGGACGACCCGGCGGTGCGGGGCTTCAAGGCCATCGCCGCCGACGCCGGTCTGGACCGCGACGAAGCCGCACGGCGCATCGGCCGCGGCCTGGCCGAAGTGATGCGCCGCCTGCTGGCGCGCCAGCCGCTGCAGCGCGTGGTGGTGGCCGGCGGCGACAGCTCCGGCGAGGTGATGGGCGCGCTGGACATCGCCGCGCTCACCGTCATCGGTGGCCTCGCGCCCGGTGCGCCGCTGTGCCGCGCCTGGTCCACGCAAGCTTCGCGCGACCGGCTGGAGATCGTGCTGAAGGGCGGGCAGATGGGCGCGGCCTCGTTCTTCGGCGATGTGCGTGACGGCATGCAGGCGTGAGCTTGATCGCCGTGCCGGCAGGATCCGAGGGCCATGTCGGCCTGGTGTCGACGGCGCTGTCGGCGTGATGTCGACAGCCGTGTCGGCCCGGTGCCGCTGCCCCAGGCCTGCATGCTAAGGTGATCACCATGTCATCCACCGAACCCATCCAGCGCCGCAAGCTGTACCAGGAAGTGCTGGACCGGCTGATGGAGCGCATCCGCCTTGGCGAGATTCCGCCCGGCGCGCAACTGCCGTCCGAACGTGAACTGATGGAGTTCTATGCCGTCGGCCGGCCGGCGGTGCGTGAGGCGCTGCAGGCGCTGGAGCGTTCAGGCATCGTCGAGATCACGCACGGCGAGCGCGCGCGCGTGGTGGTGCCCAGCGCCGAGCGGCTGATCGAGCAACTCGCAGGTGGCGCGCGCCACCTGCTGCGCACGCAGCCGAACACGCTGGAACACCTGAAGGACGCGCGCGTGTTCCTGGAAGTGGGGCTGGCCCGCATGGCGGCCGAGCGCGCCAGCGCCGCCGACGTCGAACGCCTGCGCAGCCGCCTGGCCGAACACCGTGCGTCGCTGGTCGACCTGAACCAGTTCCTGGAACGCGACATGGCCTTCCACCGCGAGATCGCCAGCATCGGCGGCAACCCGGTGTTCCCGGCCATCGTCGAAGCGCTGTTCAGCTGGGCCAGCGAGTACTACCAGCCGCTGGTGCGCGCGCCCGGTGTCGAAGACCTGACGTTGCGTGAACACGAACGCATCATCGAGGCGATTGCCGGTGGCGACCCGCAGGCGGCCGAGCGGGCCGTGCGTGAACACCTGACGCGGGCCAATGCGCTATACCGTCAGGTGAGCGGCGGCGGCGGCGACGCGGCCGCCTGATCGCCGCGGCCGGCTGAAGAGAGGCCGCGCGCTACGCGGCAGGCAGATGTAATGCTGCGCGCTACGCGGCAGCGTGGTCCAGCTTGAACACCCGCACCACTTCCGTCAGGCGCTGGGCCTGCTGCTGCAGGCTGTCAGCGGCCGCGGCGCTCTCTTCCACCAGCGCGGCGTTCTGCTGCGTCACCTGATCCAGCTGCGCAACGGCGGTGCTGACCTGGCCGATGCCGGTGGTCTGTTCCGACGTGGCGGCGCTGATCTCGCCGATCAGGTCGGCCACGCGCTTGACCTGGCCCACGATGTCGTCCATCGTCGCACCGGCATCGCCCACCAGCCGGGAGCCGGCCTCCACCTTCTCGACGCTGCTGCCGATCAAGCTCTTGATCTCGCGAGCTGCCTCGGCGCTGCGCTGAGCGAGGCTGCGCACCTCCCCCGCGACCACCGCGAAGCCGCGGCCCTGCTCGCCGGCCCGCGCAGCTTCCACCGCCGCATTGAGCGCCAGGATGTTGGTCTGGAAGGCAATGCCGTCGATCGTGCCGATGATGTCCGAGATCTTGCGCGAGCTGGCGGTGATGTCTTCCATCGTCGACACCACCTGGTTGACCATCTGACCGCCTTTTTCCGCCACGGCACTGGCTGCGGTGGCCAGCTGGGTGGCCTGGCGCGCCGTGTCGGCATTGTTCCGCACGGTCGCGTTCATTTGTTCCATCGAAGCGGCGGTCTCCTGCAGGCTGGAGGCCTGCTGTTCGGTGCGCTGCGACAGGTCCGCATTGCCGGTGGCGATCTGCGCCGAACCGGTGGCGATCGAATCCGATGCGTTGCGCACCTGGCCGACCACGCGGGCCAGGCTGGCCTGCATTTCGCCCAGCGAAGCCAGCACGCTGCCGGCCGGCGCATGCTGCGCACCCGGCACCGGCCCCAGGTCGCCCGCAGCCACACGCTGGGCCGCTTCGCCCAGCTGCGCCGGCTCGGCGCCCAGCGCGCGGCTCAAGCCCCGCGTGATCAGCAGCGACAACACAGCCGCCAGCGCGATGGCCGTGGCGCAGGCCACGATCAGCATCAGGCGGTTGGCGTTGTAGGAGGCATCGGCCAGCTTCAGTTCTTCGGTGGCCTCGGCCTGCACGGCGTCGACATAAGCCGTGGCGGTCTTGACCAGCGAGGCCAGCAGCGGCCGGCACTCGGCATTCATCTTGCCGATCGCCTCGTCGCGCTTGCCGGCCAGGGCCAGCTCGACGATGTTCAGCGCCAGCGGCCCGTAGCGCGACTCGATGCTGTCGAGCTCGGCCAGCAGCTTGCGCTCCTGTGCGTTGGCCGCCGAGCCGGCGACCGCCGACTTCAGTTTCGCCAGGCTCTGGCGGACGTTGTCGTGCGCCCGGGCCACGGTCGCCTTCTCGAGCTCGGTGTCGGCGGGCGCCGTGACCAGCACCAGGTTGCGGGCGGCCACCGCGCGTGCAAAGGCGGCCCCTCGCACGGCGGTTGCCAGCGTGCCGCGGGCGGCGGTTTCGTTGACGTACTCGACGAGGTCGTTGTGGGCCGCGCCCAGCGAGCGCAGCGCCAGGCCCGACACCAGCAGCACGATGACGACCAGCAGCCCGAAGGCAGCCGTCAACTTTGCTTTCACACTCAAGGTCTTGAAGTTCATCACGATGCTTCCAGTCGCCGTCATTGATGGTGTCCACGGCAGCGACGAGATCGGCAAACGCGCGGACAGCCAGACCGCCACCTGTCAGGTGATCTTGACTTCCCTTGTAGGGAACTTTCGCTCAATGGCGGCCGAGCCGAAGGCCCGAAGTGAGGTGCTAGCCCGCTTCTTCTTGGCCGATCGGGCGGCTCATCCGGTACAGGCAATGCGGGCGCAGGGCATGGCCCTCGGGCACACCGGGATGCTCGAAGTCGGCATTCGCGTTGTGCATGCCGATGCGTTCCATCACCGCGCGGGAGGGCCGGTTCGTCAGCGTCGTGAAGGAGACGATCTCGGCCAGGCCCAGCCGCTCGAAGCCGATGCCCAGCGCCGCGCGGGCGCCTTCGGTGGCATAGCCCTGGTGCCAATGGGCGCGGGCCAGGCGCCAGCCGATTTCCACGCAGGGCGAAAACGGCAGCGGCCGCCGCGGCACGCTGAGACCGATAAAGCCGATGAACTCGCCCGAGCCGCTGAGCTCGACCGCCCAGTTGCTCCAGCCCTGCTGCGCGAACTGCGCGCACCAGATGTCGATGGCGGTGTTCGACATCTCCGGCGGCCACAGCGCCGGGAAGTAGCGCATCACCTCGGGGTCGGCATTCATCGCCGCGAAGGGCGCGCGATCGGCGTCGCGCCAGCAGCGCAGCGTCAGGCGCGCGGTGCTGAACTCGATCGGGTCTTGCATGTCAGCGGCCACGGAAGCAGAACATCGCTGAGGCCGCTGCTCAGGCCGTCGCCTTGTCCAGCCATTGCGCCACGGCCTGCGCCATCACCGCATTGAGGCCGCCTTCCTGGCCCGCGGCCCGGTCGCGCAGCCGGTTCACCAGATCGGCCGGCAGCCGGCAGGCCACCGGCACCAGCTTCGGCGCGGCCGGGCTGGCGCGCAGTTCGCGCTTGGCGGCCGCTTCGGCCGATCCTTGCGCAAAACGCTGCGGGATCCCAGCGGTCTTCATCTTGCCGTCGAGCTTTTTGGCCAGGTTCTTGACCATGTCGGTCTTCTTCAAGCTCATGGGGTGCCTTGGGGGAATGATGGGGGGAGAGCTGGCATTTTCCCGCATGGCCGAACCGGCGCGCTCATCACCGGGTCGGCGTAGGTGCGCCCGCCGAAGTAGAAATCCTTGGTCCCCACGTCGACAAAGCCCCAGCGCCGGTAGAAATCGCGCGCGCGCTCGTTGCGGTCGTAGACGCCGAGCCAGAGCGTTTGGCCTTCGCGGCGCCGCGCTTCGGCGTGCACGGCTTCCATCAGCGCGGCACCCAGGCCCTGGCCGATGACGTCCTGGCGCAGGTACAGGCGGCAGAGCTCGATCGGCGCCGGGCCACTGACGCAGGGCGGGGCTGGCGACTGCGCGACCTGCGCATAACCCACGAGGCGCACGTCCAGCGCGGCCAGCAGCAGGCTGGTGCGGCTGTCTTCAAGCAGGGCCAAGAAGGCGGCCGGCGTGAAGTTTCGCGTCACATGGTCTTCAATGTCCTCGGCGGTGTCCAGATGGCGGTAGGTGTCGCGGAAGGTGTCCTTGGCCAAGGCGACGAGCGCCGGCACATCGCCGGTCGCGGCTGGCCGCAGCTGGAGCTGGTGGTGACGGGGAAGGGTGGGCGGCGCGGCTGATTCAGGCATGGCGGAGTGTGCGGACGCAGCGGTTTGCAGGCCGGCACGGCAGGCAACTCGATAGGCCGCACCGGTGAAGGCCGCATGGTAAGCCAGCGCCCCGCCGCCTTACTTCTTCTTCATTTCAACGCAGACGCCGGTGAAAACGTAGCTGTAGCTGCTCTTGTTCTGCTTCTCGAGGATCGTCCAGTCGGGCGTCACGCTCCAGGTCGGTTTGCTCTCGTTCGGGTTGTAGTAGTAGATCTGCCCGGCATGGTTCGTCACCAGGATGTTGTGCATGCCTTCGTAGACCGCGGCCGTGGCGGTCCCGCCCTTGAGCATCAGGTAACTGGCGTTGTAGTAGATGCCAGGCTCAATCGTGATCGTCCCGACCGTGCCGAACCCCGTCAACATGTTGAACAAGGCGCCCAGGCCCATCTGCATGTCCGTGCTCTTGACATATTTCAGGGCCGCGGCCTTCTGCGTTGCGTCGCATCGCAAGCTGGCCTTGATGGCATTCCAGCGTGTGTCCGCTTCGCTGACGATGCGCCGCGGATCGCTGTTCTCCGCCTTGGCCAGGCTGTCGATCAGCAAATTTCCCTCTGCCTTGAACTTGAGCGAAGGCCACAGGGTCGACTCGGCATAGTCCTTGGACATCAGGTATTCCACGTCCAGCAGTTCCGCAACCGCGATGACGGTGCAGTGTGCGGCGCAGGAATTCCCCGTTTGCTCGGGAAGCGTCTTGGAAGGCATGGTTGCACCTGTCGTGGCAGTGGTGGAGGAGCCCGTTCGACATCTTCGTCCACCGGCGCCCGACTTGCCAGTCTTGCCGAGAGGCACTAGTTCACTTGCATGCGTCCTGGGCGACAACGCGTGACCCGGGCCGCAGCCCGCGCCGTGGCCCGCGTTGAAGCCTCAGGCCGGTTCAGCGGGCGTCCACTCGCTGCGCAGCAACGCGTGCTGCAGCATGTCGTGAAACGCGCCGTTCCAGTAGCCGACTTGCCGCAGGCGACCTTCCTCGACGAATCCCATGCGCTGGACTGACTTCAGCGATGCCGCGTTGTCGGGATGGACCTGGGCCTCGATGCGGTTGAGGTCCATGTTCGCGAAGCCCCAGTTCAGGCAAGCGAGCAGCGACTCCCGCATGTAGCCCTGGCCCTGGGCAGCGCGCGAGAGTTCATAGCCCAGCGTGCATTTCCGCCAGGCCCGGTGCCATGCAAATAGACCCAGCGAGCCAACGATCTCGGCCGAGCCCTTGATCTGGATGCCCCAGCGAACGCCAGGATTGGGCAGCGCGCGCCAACCCGCGAAGAGCGTGACCAGCCCCTGCGCGGCGGCGAGGTCGGGCAGGGGGTCGGAGCCAAACCAGCGCATCAGATCCGGATCGCCGTGGATGGCGAAGAGGGCAGGCGCGTCATCGGCCACGATCTCGCGCAGCAGCAGCCGTGGGGTTTCGATGGTCGGAAAGGCAAGTGTCGGCATGTCGGTGGTCTGTCAGTGGGTCGGCGCCAGCGCAACATGGCGCACGATCGCTGTCTGCACGGGCAGCAGCAGTTCTTTCTGCTGATAACCCACAAAACCAGCGTAGGCCAGCGGGTCGAACGACAGTTCGCGGCCGATGGAAAACGGCGGCGTCGGCAAGAGCCTGGGATGGCCCATCCGGGCCAGGTGCTGCTCGGTCAGGGACCCCGACGGGTCTTCGATGCCGGACGGCCAGCTGTCGGTGATGACGATGTCGGCCGCCGCGGGCGGGGTCTCGACGAAGCGCAGCTTGGGCTGCGGTTCATGAAACCGCGCCGCACAGACATGGACCAGCGGGATGTCCAGCACGGCGGCCAGTTCGTGCCAGGAGCGCAGCACGTTGGTGGGCGGGCCCCAGAGGCAGATGCGTGCATGCTGCAGCGGCAGCAGCGCCGTGTCGATGAAGTAGGCGTCGGCCAGCACCTCGCACGGGTGCCCTTCGTTCGACATCGCGTTGATCACCGGTCGCCGCGAGGCGGCGGCAAACTCGGCCAGACGGCTGTGGTTCGATTCGCGGATGACGTACATCGTGTAGAACGGATCCAGGTAGCCGGCCAGGTCGCACGGACGCTCGGCTGTTTTCAGCAGGTTCGGCAGTTCGGTGAACGCCAGGCCGAGGTTTCGGAAGGCCTGGATGAAGCTCGTGCGGGTGCGGATGCCGTTGCCCTCGAACGACCAGGCGACGGTGCCGGTCATCGGCCCGGCGGGGCTGTGAACCAGCTTCCAGATGGCGCGCACATCGGCGCTGCTGAGGTCTGACAGGCGCAGCAGTTTCATGGTGTTGGAGGAGTTTGCCGGGCACGGCATCTGCCGGATCTGCGCTCAGCGCCCGGGCGGCTCACGGGTCCGGGCGAGGTCGGTGAACCAGGCCGCGCTTTGGCCGCCAAAGAGCAAGCCGCAGGCAGCGAGTTCCATGCCGATGCACAGCACGTCGATGAAACCCACCAGCGGGGAACGCATGAACTGTTCGGTCAGTTCCGACGACGACAGCCACCAGCCCAGCATCAGGTAGCCGAGCAGTGCCCAGCGGGCCCAGTTCCGGCCTTGATGGGTCTTCGCGGCGAGCCAGATCGTGAGCCCGCCGAACACCATGACGATGCCGGCCGTGACCCAGGCCGGCACCGGTTCCTCGCCGGGGGCGTCCGGGCGGATGCCGGTCAACAGCGTGAACACGCCGAGTGCCAGCGAGGCGATGATCAGCCGGCAGGCGTTGCGAACCGATGCTGGCGGAAGCGATGCCGCATCCGCCGGATTGGCAAGGTCGGTGTTCGGTGGCTTGAGGGGATCGGGTGTCATGGGTGAATGCGTGGCGCTTCCTGACGTGAGGACCTCGCGCGAGTCGGCGACAAGGCGGGCCGATCAAGATCCGGCGGCGGGATGTGGAAGACATCGCGCTCCAGCCCATCGGGAAAGGCTTGTCGGCCCGTGCGCACACCACCCAGCCGTTGCACCAGCGCGCGTGCCGGCAGATTGGCGTCGTTCATGTAGGTGTCGACGGACGGCCAGCCGAAGGCCCCATACGCATGGGCCACCGCCGCGAGCGAGGCTTCCTGCGCCAGGCCGGCACCGCGGGCCTCGGGCAGCAGCCACCAGGTCAGCTCCCGCGGCCAGCCCTTGCCCTGCCAGAAGCCGCAGGTGCCGACCAGGTCACCCTGCTCGCGCCGCTGAATCACCCAGACCCCAAAGCCCTGCAGAAACCACGTGCCCAGGTCCGACGCCAACCGGGACCAGGCGCCGCCCGGTGTCAGCGGCCCGCCATAGGCGATGGACGCGTCGGCGTCGGTATAGAACCTGTCGTACAGCGCTTCGCAGGCGGCGCTGGGCGGCAGCAGCAGCAGCCGCTTCGAGGAGAGTGTCGGGATGTGCATGGCCTGATAGGGGGGCGTTTGGGGGCGACCAGCCCGTTGCTGCCGCGGTGGAGGGGTAGCCGCAGGGGGCATCAGCCGGCCTTGTGCTCACGGGCGCAGCGCGGCAAGGAGCTGGGCGTGATAGACAACGAAACCGGCGATGTTGACGCCCACGGTGGTCCAGTAGACGGCCAGGAAGCTCGGCTTGGATGACTTGTGGCGCAGCATCTGCTGCGCGAGCAGTGCGCCGGGCCAGCCGCAGGCCAGGCCAAGCGCGTGAAGCATGCGCTCGGACACGCGCCAGCGGCCTGCCAGGGCCGCCGACTTGTCCAGCGCATACGCCATGAAGGCCACGAGGCTGGCCAGCAGGTAGAGCACGGGCACAACAGGACTGACCGGCCACTGCCGCGAGACGTAGGCGTAGACCAGGACGAACAGCGGAATCGCTGCCACCCGCGGCAAGGTCCAGGGTGCCGGTGCCTCCGGCCGCTGTGCCTTGGTCTTGCGGGCTGTCACGGGGTACTGCACAGCCTTCGCGCGCTTTTTGCCCTGGGCATTGAGTTCAACTTCGAAGCTGAGCGCCTGGCCTACGGCAGGCCGCCCCGTGCCGGCCGGGAAAGCCTTGATGTGAATGAAGATCTCCTGCCCGCCCTGCACGGGCTCGATGAAGCCGAACCCTCGCTCATCGTTCCAGGACTTGAGGTGGCCGTCGAATCGCATGGCAGTGGATGCTAATGCGTCCCGACGCTTGGGGCGTCAGAGCTCAATCGACCCTGCGGCCCATCATCACCAGGTCCCGCTCGATGGTTTCGAGGCGCGCCACCCGCGGCATGTAGCCCCAGCGTTCGAAGCCATGCCGGCTGAACAGCTGGATACTGGGCTCGTTGGACACGAAGATCGTGACGGCCAGCACCTCGATGCCCAGTGAAGGCGCGTGGCGGACGGCCTCGACCAGCAGGTAGCTGCCAAGCCGCTTGTTCTGGTACCCCGGGTGCAGGTAGATTGCCAGGTCGGCCGTGATGAAGTAGCCCGGGCGCTCGTTCATGAAGTGGAAGAAGCCCAGGTAGCCGATCACGCCCTGGTCCGGCGCGTCGGCGTCTTCGGCCACCCAGAGCGGCCGGTGGTCCGGGCTGTGCTGCGCGAACGATGCCCGCCGCGAGTCGACGGTGGCCGGTTCCAGGTCGCAGCTGCTCTCCCGCGTGGCCACCGCGAAGTTGTAGATCTCGACGATGCGCGGCAGGTCGGCGGGAACGGCATCGCGGTGCGCAAATCGCATGGGGGAGTCCTGCAGGTCCTTGGGTGTTGTTGCGCCCGTCGGCGCAGGTGATGGGCGCGGTGATCAGTTCCTGCGGGTCCCGCTAGACCTTGGGCCGGGGCGGGCGGATCAGGGTCTGCTGAAACCAGGCCTCGTTCATGCGGCCCAGGAAGTCGGCCGTGATCGGGTAGCCCGAGGTGTCGGCGAGCACGGCTTCGCCGCCGCATCGGGGACACATCGCGGTCTGTTGATCCACGGCCGCCGGATCGTCCATGTTGTTCATGTCCAGGCCGGTCCAGCCGACGATCTCGTCCGGCGAGAAGGTCTGCACGCAGTTGCAGCAGCCGCACAGCTTGCTGCCCTGGATCTGGCGCCAGTTGTTGGTGGTGTAGCGAAAGGCGGCGAGGAGTTTGCTCATGGTCGAAGTGTCGGCGTCAACGGAGCACGGCGCAACAAGGACTCGGCGCCCCGGCGTTGCCGGCGGAGGGTTGTCGTTGGCGAGAACACGGTCGTATCGGCCGGCGAAAGCAGCCGCCGCGATCGCAGCGCCGGATGCAGTTGCATCCGATCGCCCGTCTCGTCGACGAAGCGCTTGTCAGGCACCGCGTTCAGCATGTGGATGACCTGGACCGCCTGAGCGCCGTCCTGCGTGGAACGCTTCAGGGCGTCACGCAGCGCATGGGTGTGGCTGAATCCGATGACGATGGCTGTTATGCAGGGCGGTGGTCAGGGTTTGCAGCGTCCGGAACGGGCCACACCTCCGAGCGAGTGCCGCGCGCCCTGTCGCAAAACGCCGTTATGCGGTGTGCAGTTCTTCGCGAAGAATCCTGCGAAGCGCAGCCACCGTGACGGGCTTGTCTTCGGCCTCTTGTCCCTTCGTTTGCGCGACGGCGGAACGGAGCGCGGTGTTGATCATGGTCTGGTAGCCAACGCCTTGCTCCTCCGCGCGGGCACGAAAGAACTCGATGACATCGTCATCCAGCATGATCGTGATTCTGGTCTTGCCCGGAGACGGGATGACCGCTCCGCGTTTGCCCTTGCTGAAGTCGTATTCCTTACGCATCGTATTGCTCCGCTTCGCCACGACTGGCCTTGCGCGCGGAAATCAACCTCGTCCGGTCTCCGCGCGGGGTGTGGACTACAACCAGGATCCGGCCCAGGGCATCCATGCCCAGCGTGATGAACCGTTGCTCAGTCTCTGAATCGGGGTCTTCGATGGTGACCGCGAGAGGATCACGAAGCGCTTGCTCCGCATGGGCGAAGCTCACGCGGTGTTTGCGCAGGTTCGATTGGGCCTTGGAGGGGTCGAACTCTATGTCCGCCATGCGATTATGCATATGCAATGCATATCGTCAAGCACTGGGTCGTCGCCTGCGTTTGGCCGCCGCGGCGCGGCGCTACACATCGGCACTGGGCGCGTACTTCCGCAGGCCACTAGACCCGTTCGGGAGCCCGGGACAGGTCACGCAGCGCTGCGCTGTTGGCTCAGAAGCCGCATGGCCAAGGCGCCCAGAACGATGCCCATGACATACCGCTGAACCGCGAGCCAGCGCCGGTTCCGCGCGAACCAGGACGCAATGCCCGCTGCCGAAAGCGTGACCACCAGGTTGACGGATGAGCCGATGCAGACTTGCGTCGCGCCGAGGAGAAGGCTTTGGGCCAGCACCGAACCGGCCTCCGGCGTGATGAACTGCGGGAGCACCGACAGATAGAAGATCGCGACCTTCGGATTGAGGATGCTGGTCAGCAGCCCCATGGTGAACAGCTTTCGACCTGACTCCGGCGGCAGTTCTCGGGCCTCGAACGGCGAACGTGCGCCAGGACGAAGCGCTTGCCAGGCCAGCCACAGCAGATAGGCGGCACCGGCAAGCTTGAGGGCCTCGTAGCCGAGAGGCACGGCCATGAACAGCGCGGTGAGACCCATGGACGCGCAGCACATGTGCACCGTGAAACCGAGCACGACGCCGAACCAGGACATGACACCCGCCGCGCGCCCCTGGCAAAGGGCGCGTGAGATCAGGTAGACCATGTTCGGGCCGGGCGTGAGCGCCATCAGCAGCGCGGCGCCGATGAAGAGGAGGAAGGCGGCGGTAGAGGGCATGGGTTGGGGCGAAGAATCCGAGCTTGTGACTCATGCGGGTTGGAGCGCGATGGACGCGCGCGTTCCGCCGGACACGGTGTTGGGGCAGTTTCCCACAGAGGACGAGTAGTTCGCCGTGATCGAAAGCGATAGCGGGCGATAGCCATTCGCGGTGACTGTTGCGGTGTACTGCCCGGTCGTCTCGCCGAAGGCGCAGGTCAATCTGCATTGAATGCGGCCATCGACGACCTTCGCTGTTGGCGACAAGTGAGGCATGAGTTCAACCAAGACGGGATACCCGTCCACTTTGATATCGCCTATCGAGACTTCGTCAATCGCAACTCCCGAAACGCCATCCTTGGCGGAGACGATCGTCAGAACTGGCTCCGACGCGATCTGCACGCACGGGCCAGCGGTGGCGTCTGGCGAAGACGAACTACCGCCGCACGAGGCGACAAGGCTCGATGTCACTGTGGCGATGAACAAGGTGCGTAGTTTCATAGAGTGGATTGTGAGCGGCCGAAGGTTCAAGCTATCCGGCCCACGGGGGCAGGCGCCGTAAGCCAGGGCTGAGATAGTGCACCATGTGCTTCAGACTGGGTTTACGGCGCTCGCCGTAACGGATCCGTTCGAACGAATACGAAGGGGTCGGCCGCTCAGTCAGCATGGCCGGCGTGCCTGGCAAAGCTTGCCAAGTCATCTTTGCGATGCTCGAGCCGCTGCCTTGCGGAGGCGTCAGCCGGGTTCAGCTTCAGATACTCCTCAAGGAACTTGAGCTCCATTTGAACAAGCGCGATGTTGAGCTTGCCAAGTGTGTTGGTGAAACCGATGTAGAGCATCTTTGTATGGCTTCTGCCCGAAGGCCTGTTCGTGGTCGGATCTGATTCTCTGCAAGCGCTCAGCCGGGTAGAGGGTAGGCGTCGGCGCGTTGCAGTGACAACCCATAGAACTTCGTGTCAACGGCCATGACGGGAAAGCTCTCTGGCAGACCTTCTTTGGGCATCTGGTGGAAGCCGTTCTTCTCGTAGAACCTGTGGGCGGCAAGGAACTTGGCGGTTGTGCCCAACAAGACCTCTCGTACACCTTGAGCACGACACCAGTTGAGCAGTGTTTGAAGCAGCTCGTTGGCGACGCCATGCTCCGGCCCGCGACGCGCGCTGGCCACGAACATCTTGCGTAGGGCTGCCTGACGGTTTCCGATGTCGAGCAGCGCAAGTGTGCCGACAACGGTACCTGCCTCCAGAGCGACCCAGAAGTTGCCGATGCCATGCTGATAGAAGCCAGCAATGTCCTGCAGATCTGGTTGCGCTTCCAGCGTGATCGGAATCTCGAACTCGGACTGTTGAATCGGCAGGATCACAGACACGACGCCATCGGCGTGTGCGGGCGAGAACGGGAGGATTTGAATCATTGGGTCCCTTCTGATGACAAATGCTTGATCTGAACGGCGGACAGCGGCGTGGCATTGCGGCGTGGCAATGAAACCTCAGACAAGCGTAGTTCCATCCTTCGCCGTACCCGGCGGTTCGATGAGTATGAAGTGAGCCTCCTCAGTGGCTACTGGACGATGCTCAACACCTCGTGGAACGACAAACATTTCTCCCGCGCCGAGACGAACACTGCGATCGCGCATTTCAATCGTGATGTTGCCCTTGAGTACCAAGAAGAAGTCGTCTGTGTCTTCATGCCTGTGCCAGGCGTACGACCCCATGGCTTTGGCAACCATGACTTCGTTGCCATTGAAGCGCGCAACCGTTGCGGGTTGCCATGGTTCTGAAACAGTTGACAAAACTGCCGAAAGGTTGACCGAGTTCATGTGTTGCACGCTTTCTGCCGTGAAGGGGGTATGACGCCTAACGTTTGAGTTGAGTGACACACCGGTGCATGTCCGCTCTAACGAAGGGTTAGGCGTCATCGCGTGAACCCCGCCTGACCATTGACGGCGATAGTTCAATGCACACTCGCACCGAACGCGGTACGCCGGACTGCCTGGTTATGAACTTTCTGCGTTCAAGCATTTGCATCATCTGATTCACAGACGGAGCAGAGACGAGAAAGTGGCGCTGGATGTCGGATTCAGCCGGCGGCCGCCCGAAGCGTGCGATGTACTTGGCGATGAACACAAGGTACTCGTGCTGTCGCTTTGTGGGCTGTTCATCATCTGGAATCTGAGAATCGGCGCGTTCGATTGTGGCTACAAGTCGATCGGATGCGGCTTCCAGGAGAAGAACCTTTCCGTCCGTGAAGTGGACTCGCAGCCGATACAACCCGTCGGCTTCGACATGCGAGACCTGGCGATCCTTCAGTTGAGAAGTGATCGATTCTGCGGATGTCGTCTTCGATGGCATGCTGCTATTGCTGAATTCGGTGGCGGGAGTGGCACACAGCGTTTCCTTGACGCCTGACGTTTGAGGCAACGCGCAGACGACAGGGTAGCGCCTGGCCTGCGGGATGATGATATGCCTGACAGCCCTGCGGGCCAGGCGCTACGCTGTTGGCTGTCGCGTTGACCGAAGGATTCGGCCACATTCATTGGCGTGGATGATCAAGCGGGCAGTGCCTGACAGCGCTGAATGCGAGAGAGCTCGTCCTTCATGGACTCCCGCGCGAGCGCAATGTCAAAGCTGGCTTGTCCGCGGAGCCACCATCCGTCGCTCAGCCCGAAGTAGCGACACAACCGTAGGTCCGTGTCTGCCGTGATCGAGCGTTTTCCGGCAACGATATCCCCGATGCGCTGAGGGGGGACACCAATGTCTTTTGCGAGGCGATACTTTGTCAGGCCAAGTGGCTTCAAGAATTCTTCTTCAAGCATTTCGCCAGGGGAGACGGGAGGAATAGTACGCATCATTAGCCTCGTTTAGTGGTAGTCCACGATCTCAATTTCAGTTGGACCATCTGTCGTCCAGATGAAGCACACGCGCCATTGCTCATTGATCCGTATGCTGTGCTGCCCCTTGCGATCGTCTTTCAGTGCCTCGAGATGATTCCCTGGGGGTGCGCGCAGGTCTTCCAGGACAACCGACCAATCAAGCTGTGCAAGCTTGCGAAGTGCCGGTCTCTCGATGTTGACCCATCGACGTACACGCTTGCGTTGGAAAAGGGCCTCCGTGTCCTTGAAGCTCTTGATCGGCATGTGCAAAGCTTAACGCGCCGCGTGCATAACGTGAAGCGTTATTACTTTGACGAAAGGAACGCGCGGGGCGGTGGCTATGGGGCCGAACGTGCGTTTAACTGCATCATCTTCGCCTACACGGTGGCGACTTGTCATTGATGGCAATGGGAATAATTCGCTTGCCATTCTCCGTCGCGGTCTCTCATATGGATGCCGGTGGAAACGTCAGTGCACCCGTGGCGTCATTGGCGAGACCAAATCCGAGCCCCGCTCGACACGCTGCCATCAACTGGCTCGACCCAGTACGCTTCCTGCGGCATTCCCTGCTGTCAGCGCCCTCACCGTGTCGTTCGACAGTCCCGAAGCCGATCGACAAAGCTGGCCGTTTCCCTTTGCCCACGGGCTTGGTCGTGAAGTACGGATCGAAATTGCGAGGCAGTGGCACGACTCCAGAACCCCGTAGCCGTCGCCGCGGAACCGCCCCGTTTGACGTGACCTGCCCCGCGCTCTATGGTCCAGCCCGCGGCGGCTACGCACTGCCGCACGAGCCACCCCAGCCTAGGAGACGGCGCTTGAACCTGCATCAGCATTTCATCGTCCTCACACTCATGCTGCTGTCCGCCTGCGCCCAGCAGCCGCCACAGACCTCGCACGAACAAGCTGCCGCCGCGCAAGCCGAGCCCGCGCCGCAGCCCCGCCCCTGCCCGGCCGGCCTGCCGGCCGACACGCGCTGCCTGGGCGGCCAGGACAGTGCCGGCGCGTTCTACCTGATTGCGCTGCCCGCCCAGTGGCAAGGCGAGCTGGTACTGCACACGCATGGCGGACCGTTCCTCGGCGCGCCGACGATGAAGCGCCAGGAAGCCGACCTGCAGCGCTGGGCGGTGGTGCCGCGCGCCGGGTTTGCCTGGGCCGGTTCCAGCTATCGCCAGGGCGGCGTGGCGGTGCGTGCGGCGGCCGAGGACACCGAGCGCCTGCGCCGCATCTTCATCCAGCATGTGGGCCGGCCGACGCTGACGCTGCTGCACGGCCAGTCCTGGGGCGCCAGCGTGGCGGCCAAGGGGGCCGAGATGTTCGGCGCGGGCAAGCCCTACGACGCGCTGCTGCTGAGCAGCGGCGTGCTTGCCGGCGGCACGCGGGCCTACGATTTCCGACTGGACCTGCGCGTGGTCTACCAGTTCCTGTGCGGCAACCATCCGCGGCCGGACGAGCCGGCCTACCCGCTGTGGATGGGCCTGCCGGCCGGCAGCCGGCTGACGCCGGCCGAGCTGGCGCGCCGCGCCAACGAGTGCCTGGGCCTGGACCTGCCCGCGGCGCAGCGCAGCGCCGGGCAGGCGCGCAAGCTGAAGACCCTCGTCGACGTGATCCGGGTCAGCGAACCCAGCCTGCAGCAGCACCTGAGCCGGTCCACCTTCGACTTCCAGGACATCGCGCTGCACCGCAGCGGCGGCGGCAGCGTGTTCGGCAACCTCGGCGTGCGCTACACCGGCTCGGACGACGACGCCGCGCTGAATGCCGGCGTGCTGCGCTATGCCCGCGATCCGGCGGCGGTGGCCCGCTTCGGGCAGGACGCCGATCTCACCGGCCGCATCGCCGTGCCGGTGCTGACGGTGCATGGCATCCACGATGCCACGGCCTTCGTCGAGATGGCGCATAGCTTCGCCGGCACGATGGCGCGCGCCGGCCATGCCGACACGCTGGTGCAGACCTTCAGCGACGACAGCGAGCACAGCTACCTGAGCGACGCCACCTACGTGGCGCTGCTGCAGGCGTTGAGATCGTGGCTGCGTGAGGGGCGCAAGCCCACGCCGGCGGATGTGGCGGAGGGCTGCACGGCGGCGCAGGCGCGCTTTCCGTCCAGCTGCCGGCTGCGGCCGGACTACCGGCCGGCGTCGCTGGACACGCGCGTGCCGCCGCGCCAGCAGCCCTGAAGCGCGTCGATCGACGGCCGCAGCCGGTCGCCGTGGCGTCCGTAGGCCTGGCCGGCGGTGCGGCACAGCTGATCGAAGTTCGAGGTCAAAGCCGCCGCGACGAGCCAGGCGTTGCCGGCGTCGCGTTGCCGGCCGGTCAGCGCGCTGGCGATGGCCAGCGTCGTCCAGTCGTCGACACGGCCATATGGATGGCGGGCATGCGGCAGCGTCAGTGCATGCAGGGCCAGCTGGCGTGCGCCATCGGCCTGCAAGGCCTGGCCGCGCAGGCGCAGCCAGGCCAGGTCGCCGGTGATCTCGGCGTCCAGTGGGTTGGCCGCGAAGGCCCGCATCAGCAGCTCGGTCGCGGCCTGCGCATCGCCGCGCTCGCGCCAGGCCTGCAGCGCCGAGCGGTGCCAGTCGCGCGCCTGCGCGGGGGCCAGCGCCACCAG
>NZ_DATILJ010000100.1:0-29454 GCF_035476535.1 Aquabacterium sp. | reverse complement strand
TTCGGCCGCGCCATCGGCTCGTTCCAGGGCATCAAGCACAAGCTGGCCGACATGTATGTCCGCAACCAGCTGGCGCGCGCCCACGCCTGCTACGGCGCCTGGGCGCTGGAGTCTGCGCCGCAAGCCTTGCCGGCGGCCGCGGCGGCCGCGCGCCTGGCCGCCTGCGAGGCCTTCGAGTTCGCGGCCAAGGAATGCATCCAGACCCATGGCGGCCTCGGTGCCACCTGGGAGGCCGACCCGCATCTGTTCTACCGCCGTGCACGCCTGTTGCAAAGCCTGGTCGGCAGCCCGGCGGATTGGCGCGAGCGCCTGGTCACCGAGTTGTGCGAAATGGTGGCCAGCCCCGGGTAAGCCCAGGGCAAACCCCTGCCAGCCGGCTATTTACAGCCACAGCGTGATCGCATAAGCTGATCAACATAGTTAACTAAGTCAGCGACCAAGAGGGTGATCTTGGCGCCCCGGAGAAGCCCGATGTCCCGAGATCCGCGTTTTGTCTTCAGCATGGATTCACACGTGGTCGAGCCGCGCGGCCTGTGGCAGGAAGGCCTGCCGCCGGCGCTGCGCGACCGTGCCTTGCGCGCCGAGCGCCGCGAAGGCTACCTGGTGATGACGGCCGATGGCCAGGACCTGCACCGCATGCAGGTGGGCGACGGCAATTCCGACAACCCGCGCATCGGCGGCACCAACCCTGCGCTGCGCTTCCAGGACATGCAGCGCGACGGCATCGATGCCGAGCTGCTGTTTCCCAACCTCGGCATGATGTGCTACGCCATCGACGATGCCGAGCTCAGCTTCGCCTGCATGCAGGTCTACAACGACTGGTTGATGCAGCAGTTCGGCGCGCATGCCGACACCTTCGTGCCCTGCGCCGTGCTGCCGATGCGCGATGCCGGCCAGACGCTGGAAGAGTTCCAGCGCGTGGTGGGCCTGGGTTACCGCGCGGTGATGCTGCCGACCTTGCCGCCGTTGGGCCTGCGCTACAACACCAAGGACTTCGACCGGGTCTGGGCCTATGCGCAGCAGCAGAACATTCCGCTGGCTTTTCATGTGGCCTCGGGCCTGACGCCAATCACCGAACGCGGTCCGGGTGCGGCGATCATCAACTACATGCGGCTGGGCTTTGCCACCGAGGAGTTGGTGACCTACATGGTGGCCGGCGGCGCGCTCGATCGGCACCCGGGCCTGACCATGGTCGTCATCGAGGCAGGCGCCTCGTGGATGGTGGCGCTGGGCGAACGGCTCGACGAGGTCAACGAGGCGCACCAGTACTACATCAAGCCCAAGCTCAGCCGCAAGCCCAGCGAGATCCTGTACAGGCAGGTCAAGGCCACCTTCCAGTTCGACCGCGCCTGCCTGCAGACCATCCCCATGACGGGCCACGAATGCCTGCTGTGGGCTTCCGACTATCCGCACATGGAAGGCACCTTCCCGCGCTCGCGCCAGGTGATCGACGAGGTCTTCGGCGGCGCCGGCCTGGCGCCTGACATCGAGGCCGATATCCTGGGTGGCACCGCCGCGCGCCTGTACGGCATGGTGCCCCGGCGGCTGGCCGACAAACTGGGTGCCTGATGGCTGGATGGCTGGATTGCCTGAGTGCCTGAGTGCCTGATTGCCCGATCCCGGAGACACACATGACCACCCAACTCAAGCTCCCCGCGCCGACGCGCGATGTGGAACAAGGCCAACGCGATCTCGCCGAATACGGCCTGTGCGTGCACGAAGGCTTTGTCGAAGGCGAACAGCTGAAAGCGCTGCGCGAGCGCCTGGTCGAACAGGCCGAGCTGGAATGCGAATACGGCGTCGGCTTGCTGTCCAGCCAGAGCCGCGGCGCGGGCACCTGGTACGGCCGGCCCGAGCCTGGCGCGATGCCGGGCTGGCAAGGCATTCCGGCGCTCTACAACAAGGGCCGGGTGTTCATCGATTACCTGAAGCACCCGCTGTTCGCGGCCTACAACCAGCAGCTGTTCCGCGGCGCCTCGTGGCATCTGTCGGCGATGACCGGGCTGATCGTGCGCCGCGGCGCCGAGCCGATGGTGGTGCATGTGGACCAGCAGTTCATGCCCTGGACGGAGGTCCCGACCTATCTGAACTGCATGCTGTGCCTGACCGAGTTCGAAGAGGTGATGGGCGCCACGCGCGTGGTGCCCAAGAGCCACCTCGGCGGCTATCCGAAGCAGGCCTACAGCGCCGAGCGCGGCGCGCACAACCCCGAGCCGATTGGCACCGTGGCGGTCGAGGCACCGGCCGGCTCGGTGATCTTCTTCGAAAGCCGCACCTGGCACCAGTCCGGCATCTCCACCTCGGACAAGACCCGCCTGTCGCTGACCACGCTGTGGCAGCAGCACTGGGTCAAGCCCATGGACAACATTGCGCTGAACCTGCAGCGCGAGGTGCATGCCGGCCTCAGCGCCGACGAGCTGAAGCTGCTGGGCTTTTGCGCCGAACCCAGCGGCCGCATCGAGGCCGCCACGCCCGATGCGTTCCAGAACACCAACCGCAAGACGCCCTACGTGCCCGAGCTGCGCCGCGACAGCGCTGCGCGTCCGGTGGCACTGGACGGCATGGGCGACCGCAAGAACCGCGACGACGATGCGCGCGCGATGGGCCTGAAGGCGAACTGAGCGATGAAACTGGGTTTTACGCCGGAACAGGAAGCGCTACGCGCCGACTTCGCCAGGCTGCTGGCCCGCGGCGATCGGCGCGCCGCACTGGCCGATACCGGTGTCGCTGCCGGCAACACCGGCCCGGCCGATGCGGCACTGTGGCGTGCGTTGGCAGAAGGCGGCTGGCTGGCGGCGGCCTGGCCTGAGTCACGCGGCGGCAGCGGCCTGGACGCACCCACGCTGTGTGTGCTGGCCGAAGAAGCCGGCCGCGCCTTGAGTGCCGTGCCCTTTGTCGCCAGCGCCTGCGCCTTCGTGCATGGGCTGCAGCTGGCCGATGGGGAGGGCATGGCGCCCGATGCGCTGGGCGCCGCGCTGGCCGATGGGTCGGCTCGTGGTGTGCTGCTGACCGACGACTGCTGGCCGCAGCCGCCGCAGTTGTCCGGCGCCGGCGTCCTATCCCTTGAATTGAGCGGCTGCGCGCGCCAGGTGCCCGATGCCGCTTCGGCCACGCATGCCCTGGCCTGCGTCGGCGAAGGCGAGGGCGCTCGCCTGCTGCTGCTGCAGTTGCAGTTCGACCAACTGGCAGCACCCGGCGCCGCGCTGGACCTGCTGCATCCCAGTGGTGACCTGCACTTTGCATCGCATGCCGCGCAGGTGCTGGCCCGCGGCGCCCAAGCCCTGGCGCGCTGGCAGGCGGCCTGCGATGCGCAGGCGGTGTTCGTCGCCTTCGAGCAGCTGGGCGGCGCCGAGGCCGCGCTGCAGGCGGCACGTGCCTACAGCCTGCAGCGCTATGCCTTCGGCCGCCCGATCGGCTCGTTCCAGGCCTTGAAGCACCTGATGGCCGACATGCTGGTGGCCGTGGAGCTGGCCCGCTCCAACTGCCTGTACGGTGCCGCGGTGCTGGCCTCGCGCAGCGATGAGTTGAGCGAGGCCGCTGCCGTGGCCCGCATCTCAGCGACTGAAGCCTTCCGCAGCTGTGCCATCGGCAGCACCCAGGTGCATGGCGCCATCGGCGTCACCTGGGAGGCCGATTGCCACCTGTTCTACCGGCGCGCCCAGGCGCTGGCCGGCACCCCCGGCTCGCTGGCGAGCTGGAAACACCGCCTGGTCGGCCTGCTGCAGCAGCGCGCCGCGGCGGCCTGAACCTTTTCGTCCGCGCCTGCCCATGCTGCCCACCGATCTGCCCGCACAGCACGCCTTCCGCATGGAAGCGCGCGACTGGATCCAACGCAACGCACCCTGGCCGCTATTGCCCAAGATACGCGGCATGCGCTTTGCCGGCCAACCCTTCGACAGCGAACATGAATGGCTGGCCGTGGCGCGCGACTGGCAGCGCCGCAAGTACGAAGCCGGCTGGGCCTGTCTGGTCTGGCCGCGTGAGTTCGGCGGCCGCGGCATGGGGCCGAGCGAGAACGTGATCTTCCAGGAAGAAGAGGGCGTGTTCGCCGAACTCTTCGGCCCCTTCATGATCGGCCAGGGCTTTGTCGCGCCCACGCTGATGGCCTACGCCAGCGCGGCCGACCAGCGCCGCTTCCTGCCCGCGCTGGCCAGCGGCGAAGCCATCTGGTGCCAGATGTTCAGCGAACCCGCAGCCGGCTCCGACCTGGCCGGGGTGCGCTTGCGCGCCACGCCCTGCGAAGGCGGCTGGCGCCTGAATGGCCAGAAGGTCTGGACCTCCGGTGCGCACCACAGCGCCTACGGCATCGTGCTGACCCGCAGCGACCTCGACGTGCCCAAGCACAAGGGCATGACGATGTTCTGGGTCGACATGGCCAGCCCCGGCCTGCAGACGCGGCCGATCAGGCAGCTGTCGGGCGTGAGCCACTTCAACGAGGTGTTTTTCGACGATGTCTTCGTGCCCGATGCGCAGCGCCTGGGCACCGTGGGTGGCGGCTGGCAGGTGGCGCTGACCACCTTGTCGAACGAGCGCATGACGCTGGGCGCCAGCACGCCGGTGGGCTTCGACGAAATCTTCGAGCTGGCGCGCCAGCCGGGGGCCGATGGCCACGCGCCGATCGAAAGCGACGCGGTGCGCGAGCGGCTGGCCGACTGGTACACCAAGGTCTGCGGCATGCGCTACGGCGTCTACCGCATCCTGTCGACGCTGGAGCAGGGCGGCCAGCCCGGCGCCGAGGTGGCGGTGGGCAAGCTGGTGGGCGCCAGCACCACGCAGGACATCGCCGCTTTCGGCCTGGACCTGCTGGGTGCCAGCGGGCGCAGCGCCGGCATCGACGATGCCGTCAGCCGCTTCCACAGCATGTTCTGCTTCGGCGCCATTCATCGCCTCGAGGGTGGTACGGATGAAGTGCTGCGCAACATCCTGGCCGAGCGTGCGCTGGGGCTGCCGGCCGAGCCGCGAAGCGATCGGGGTGCGTTTCGGGACATACCGACGGCGCCGGGTGCTTAGCATGCAAAGTACGCGCAGTTCAAGAGCCTCGCTGGTCTCGCGCCGGCTTGTCGGCGGGAGCCTGTGACATGAGCGAGCTTGAAATCCTCGCCGCGCCGCGCCCTGCAGTCGACCCCCGCGCCTTCCGCAACGCGCTGGGCTCGTTCACCACCGGCGTCACCATCGTCACCACACGCGATGCCCAGGGCCGCGACGTGGGGCTCACGGTGAACAGCTTCAACTCGGTATCGCTGGAGCCGCCGCTGGTGTTGTGGAGTCTGGCGCGCAATTCAGCCAGCCTGGAAGCCTTTGTCGAGGCCGAGTACTTTGCGGTGCACATCCTCGGCGCGCAGCAGGAGCAGTTGTCCAACCGCTTTGCGCAGCGCGGCATCGAAAAGTTCGCCGGCGTCGAAGTCGCCCGCGGCCTGGGTGGCGTGCCGCTGTTGCCGGGCTGCGCGGCGCGTTTCGAATGCCGCACGGCCTACCGGCATGAAGGCGGCGACCACGAGATCTTCGTCGGCGAGGTGCTGAGTTTCGAGCATTTCGATCAGGCACCGCTGGTGTTCCAGCAAGGCGGCTATGCGGTCGCGGTGAAGAAGCCCCGCCGTGCCCAGCCTGTGGCCACGCCGGAGTCGCCCGAGGGCAGCTTCAGCCGCAATGCGCTGATCTACCTGCTGGGCAGCGCGCACGCGATGCTGCTGTCGCTGCTGCGCCCGGCGCTGCAGGCGCGGGCGCTGGCCGACGACGACTACTTCGTGCTCAATGTGCTGAGCCTGGGTGAAGCGCGCACGGTGGCTGAACTCGATGCGCTGATGGCCCTGGCCGGCCGCCGCGTCGAGGCGCGCCGCCTGCAGTCGCTGGTGGCGGCCGGCTGGGTGCTGGCACTGCCCGGCGCGCGCTTCCGGCTCAGCGACACCGGCGTGCGCACGATGGTGGAATTGGCGGCGGTCGCGAAGGGTGTCGAAGAAGACGCGCTGCAGCAGATCGACTACAGCGAAGCCCATCTGTTGAAGCACTTGCTCAAGCGCGTGATCCGCAACACCGCGCGCGATGTGCCGGCGTTGTGGCCGGCGCCGGCTGCACCATCCAGTGATGGATGACCTACACCATCCAACGATGGATGACCGAACTCACGCCAGCAAGGGCTGATCGGGCTTCACTCCAGCAAGTCGATCGCCCGATCCACCGCGAAGTTCTCGCGGATCAGCTTGTCGATCGACTCCAGGTGCTTGCGCCAGAAGGCCTCGGCGCCATCGGCATCGCCGGCCTGGATCAGTGCCAGCAGCTTCTCATGGGTCTTCAGCCCGCGGCTGCGCGAGGCTGAGTCGAAGCGTTCGACGTTGGCCGCCAGCGCCGAGGTGGCGATGTGGCTCTCATAGATGTGCGTCAGCATGTTCATCAGCAGGATCAGCGGCAGGTTGCCGGTCAACTCGATCAGGCTGCGGTGAAAGCGTGCCGAGGCACGCGAGAACGCCATCTCGTCCTGGCTCTGCAGCGTGGCGCGCTCTTGCTCGACGATCTCGGCCAAGCGCAGGCCGGCCGCCTTGCGGGCCGTGCTGGCCACCAGGTGCACGCAGGAGGGCTCGATCAGCAGTCGGGCGCCGAAGATATCGGCCAGTGTGGTGCCTCGGTTTTGCAGCACCAGGCCGAAGTGGCGCGCCGCCAGCCGCGGATCAGGCGGGTGCACGCGCGGGCCGCCGCGCGAGCCGCGTGTGACGGTGAGCAGGGCTTCCGATTCCAAGATGCGCAGTGCCTCGCGCAGCGTCGGGCGGGAGACCGAGTAGCGCTCGACCAGTTCGCCTTCGGCCGGCAAGGTATCGCCTTCCTTCAGCTCGCCGCGCACGATCTTGCTGCGCAAGTCTCGGGCGACGAGTTCAGCGGTCTTCGGTACCCGGAACTGCTGCTCGTCCGACCGCATGTCCAGCGAACGGCCGAAGCGTTCTTGCGGTTCTGTGTTGGCCATATGGTTAGCTCAGGTAGACAAGTTGCACATTATCGCGCCAGCACGGTCACGACACAGGCGCCGCCCAGGCCGACGTTGTGTTGCAGCCCCGCGCGGGCGCCGGGCACCTGGCGCTCGCCGGCCTCGCCACGCAGCTGCCAGACGATTTCTGCCGTCTGCGCCAGGCCGGTGGCGCCCAGCGGATGGCCCTTGGACAGCAGCCCGCCCGACGGGTTGGTCACCACCCGCCCACCATAGGTGTTATCGCCATCGCGCACGAACTTTTCGGCGCCGCCTTCGGGGCACAGGCCCAGCGCCTCGTAGCTGATGATCTCGTTGGGCGTGAAGCAGTCGTGCAGTTCCACCACCTGCAACTCGTCGGGCCCGATGCCGGCCTGCGCATAGGCTTGCTGCGCGGCGCGGCGGGTCATGTCGGCGCCCACGCCGGCGATCATGCTGCCTGCGTCGAAGCTGCGCTGGCCGTCTGTCGTCAGCGCCTGGCCGGCAATGGCCACGCAGCGGCCCAGCAGGCCCTTGCGCCGCGCATAGTCGGCCGAGACCACCACCGCCGCGGCGGCACCGCAGGTGGGCGGGCAACACTGCAGCCGTGTCAGGTCGGCAAATACCGGCGGCGACGCCAGCACCTCTTCCACTGTGGTCGGTTCGCGGAAAACCGCCAGCGGGTTGCGCGCTGCGTGCGCGCGCGACTTCACCGAGATGCGCGCGAACAAGTCCTTCGCGGGACCGTACTTGCGTTGGTATTCGCGGCCGGCACCGCCGAAATATTGAGCTGCGATCGGCGCCTTGGCATCCCAGCCCTGCACCGTGCTGACCATGCTGTTGAGCACGCCATTGACGCCGGGCCGGTCGTTGAAGGGCGAGGCCAGCGGGCCCGAGAGCATCTGCTCGAAGCCCAGGGCCAGCGCGACATCCACCACGCCGCTGGCCACCGCCTGGCGTGCCAGGAACAGCGCGCTGGAGCCGGTGGCGCAGGCGTTGTTGACATTGATGATCGGGATGCCGCTCAAGCCCAGCGGGTACAGCGACTGCTGGCCCGAGGTGGTGTCGCCGATCACAAAGCCGACGTAGGCCTGCTGCACCTCGGCGTAGGCTATGCCGGCATCGGCCAGTGCGGCACGCGCGGCTTCGGCGGCCATGGCGTCATAAGCGGCGCTGCGGCCGGCCTTCGTGAAGCGGACCATGCCGACGCCGGCAATCTGGGGTTTTTCTGTCATCGGGTCTCCACGGATTTCAGTTTGGCTGTTCGTCAGTATAGTTAACTAGGTTAGCGACGTTGAAGCCATCCGGTGAAACCCCTCGATCCCGAACAACTGCTGCACTGGCCCTTGCCGCCGGTGAGCCAGCGCTATACCGAGCGCGATGTCATCCTCTACGCGCTGGGCCTCGGCGCGGCCAGCGGCAATCCGGTGCCCGAGCCGCGCCGGCGGCTGGTCTACGAAGGCGCGGCGGGCGGGCTGGCGGTGCTGCCGACGCTGGCCGCGGTACTGGCCACCGGGCCGTTCTGGATGCAGGACCCGGCCACCGGCATCGACTGGCAGCGCCTGCTGCACGGCGAACAGCGCCTGCAGCTGCACAAGCCGCTGCCGGCCGCAGCCAGCGTCACTTCCACCCAGCGCGTGCAGGCGCTGATCGACAAGGGCGCCGGCAAAGGCGCGCTGATGCTGCTGGAGCGCCAGCTGCACGATGCGGACAGCGGCGAACTGCTGGCCACCATCGGCAGCACGGTGTTCCTGCGCGGCAACGGTGGCTTCGGTGGGCCAAGCAGCGGTGCCCCGCTGGCGCATGCACTGCCCGAGGGACGCGCGCCCGACCTGCAGCACGAACATGCCACGCGCCCCGAGCAGGCGCTGCTGTACCGCTTGAGCGGCGACTGGAACCCGCTGCATGTCGACCCCGACGTCGCGCGCGCCGCCGGTTTCGACGCGCCCATCCTGCATGGCATGGCCAGCTACGGCATGGCCGGCTGCGCCGTGATTGCCGCGCTCTGCGACGATGAACCAGCACGGCTGAAGCGGCTGGATGTGCGCTTTGCGAGCCCGATGCTGCCGGGCGAGACCCTGCTCACCGAGATCTGGCGCGAAGGGCCGGGCCGGGCGTCGTTCCGCGCGCGGGTGACCGGGCGCGACCGGCTGATCCTCAACAACGGCTACGCCGAGTTCGATTGACCTTCGATTGAAAGGAACACGCTCCATGGGATTGCTCGACGGCCAGGTGGCCATCATCACCGGTGCGGGTGGCGGCCTGGGCCGCGCCTATTCACTGTTATTGGCCAGCGAGGGTGCGGCGGTGCTGGTCAACGACATGAATGCCGAGGCCGCGCAGCGCGTGGTGGCCGAGGTGCTGGCCGCCGGCGGCCGCGCCGCGGCCTGCATCAGCGACGTGACCACGCCCGAAGCCGGTGAGGCCATCCTGCAAGCGGCCCAGCAGGCCTTTGGCGGCGTCGACATCCTGGTCAACAACGCCGGCATCCTGCGCGACAAAAGCTTCGCCAATCTGGCCGAAGAGCACTGGGATGCCGTGCTGCGCGTGCATCTGAAAGGCGCCTTCTGCGTCACGCAAGCGGTGTTCCGCGCAATGAAGGCGCAAGGGCGCGGCGGCGTGATCGTCAACACCGCGTCGTCGTCCGGGCTGGGCGGCGCCTTTGGCCAGACCAACTACGGCGCGGCCAAGGCCGGCGTGTGGGGCTTCTCGAACTGCCTGGCCCTCGAAGGGCAGAAGTACGGCATCCGCGTCTGGACCTTGTGCCCGGCCGCCGCGACGCCGATGACGCAAGGCCTGATGACACCCGAGATGGTGGCCAACTGGTCGCCCGAGCGCGTGGCGCCGGTGCTGCTGTACATGGTCAGCGCGCTGTCGGGCACACTGACCAACAAGACCCTGTTCGCCTCCGGCAGCAAGGTGATGGAGCTGAAGATGGTGTCCGGCCCGGCGCTGCCCAACCGCCCGGGGCTGACGGCGCGTGACCTGGCCGACGCGGCCGAGGCGCTGTTCCTGCCCGATGCGCCGCTGGACTTCAACGGCTGAGCGCCTGAACGAACCCTCGGAGACGCCATGCCCGTTACCACAACGATTGTCACGATCCAGGTAGACGACCATGGCGTGGCGCTGCTGTTGCTGGATGACCCGGCACGTTCGAGCAACGTCACCTCGCCGGAGCTGACGGCCGAGCTGCTGGCCGCGATAGACCGGGTGGCCAGCGATCCCGCCATCCGCGGTGCGGTGATCGCGTCGGGCAAGCCGGGGCGCTTCATCGCCGGCGGCGACATCCTGGACTTCGTCGGTGCGCACGAGCGCGGCATGAGCAACGCCGAGGCGCACGACATCAGCCACCGCTGGAATGTCGACATGCGGCGCATCGAGCGTTGCGGCAAGCCGTTTGCCGCGGCGATCAATGGCCCGGCGCTGGGTGGCGGCTACGAGCTGGCGCTGTGCTGCCAGCACCGCGTGCTGGTGGACGACCCGAAAGCCGTGGTCGGCCTGGTGGAAGTGGGCATCGGCCTGCTGCCCGCGGGCGGCGGCAGCCAGCGCCTGCCGCGGCTGATCGGCATCGACGCGGCGCTGCGGGCCATGATCGACGCACGGCGCTGGAGCCCGCACGAAGCGCTGGCCGCCGGCCTGGTGGATGCCGTGGTGCCTGCCCATCGCCTGATCGAGGCGGCCATCGAATGGGTGCACGACGCGGCGCAGCGGCCTGTCGTCGCGCGCCAGCCCTGGGCCGGCCGGCTGGCGCCCACATCGCAGTGCCTGCATCCGCTGCGCCAGGCCTGGGAAGCGGAGATTCAGCGCCGCTTCGAAGGCCACTATCCGGCGCCGCCGGCACTGCTGCGCGCGGTGTTCGACGGTGCGCTGCTGCCGCTGGACGAAGCGCTGGCGCTCGAGTCGCGCTGTTTTGCGCCGCTGCTGCCTGGCGTGGTGGCGCGCAATCTGATGCGCACCGGCTTCGTCTTCAAGGCGCAGGCCGACAAGCTGGCGCGCGTGGCCTTGCGCAAACTGGGCGACGAGGCGCCATCGCCCGAGGCCGCCTGGCCCGAGCTCGATGGGCCGACCTGCGCCGCGCCCGGCCAGCGCGGTGCGCAGCTGCTGCTGTGGCCCAGCGCTGCCCATGCGCAGCTGGCCGAGATCCTGCAGCCCGCTGCGGCCAGCCCGGCTGCAGTGCAAGCGGCGCTGGCGCAGGCTGCGAGGCGACGCCTGACTCCCGTGCTGCTGCCGGCCGGGCAAGCCTCCTTCGTGCAGCGGCTGCGTCTGCGCTGGCAGGCCGAAAGCACGCACGCGGCAGAAGCCACCGATGCCGCCCGCGCCAACCAGCAGCGCCTCGGTACCGCGCTGGAAGCCGCGCAGGCCCTGGCCGAAGGCGCGATCGGCAGCGCGGCCGATGCCGACCTGGCCTCGGTGCTGGGCGCCGGTTACCCGGCCTGGACCGGTGGCGCGCTGACCCACATCGACACGCTGGGTGCGCGGGCTTTCGTGGCCAACTGCGACGCGTTGGCGCGCCATCTGGGCAGCTGTTTCGAGCCCGGCGCCGCGCTGCGCCAGCACGCCGCGCGCGGCGCGGTATTTCATCGGCCTTCAGCGCTGATCACACCGCCTGCAGCGCTTGCGTCAACATCGGTATCGGCGCCAGGCACAGGCGGCAAGGCAAGCCACGCGATGGCTGCCACAGCGAGCGCAAGCGCCTGCCCAACGGAGTTTCGAAGATGAGTCAGCGTGTCTTGTTGATGTTGGCGTTGGTGCTGGCCGAAATCGTCAGCGCCGTCGAGTCGACGATGATCTTTGCCGCCCTGCGGGTCTTCAACCGCGAATTCGGCAATCCGGTGGCGGTGGGCTGGACCATCACCGCGTTCCTGCTGGTGGCGGCCGGCTCGGCGGCGGTGTGTGCGCGGCTGGGCGACATGTACGGCCGCCGCAAACTGCTGCTGTGGTCGATTGCGCTGGCCGGGCTGGGCTCGGTGATCAGCGCCATGTCCACCGGCGCCGCAGGCGTGATTGCCGGCCGTGCGGTGCAGGGCCTGGCCGGCGCCGTGCTGCCACTGTGCTTCGGCCTGGTGCGCCAGCACTTGCCTGCGCCGCAGGTGCAGCTGGGCGTGGGCATCGTCGCCGCGGCGGCCTTTGTCTCCGGCGGGCTGGCCATCGTGGCCGGCGGCGTGGTCATCGACCATCTGCACTGGCACTGGATCTTCGTCGTCGGCGCCGGCACCGCGCTGCTGGCCTGGCCGGCCGTCTGGCTGTGGGTGCCGAGAGATAACGTGCAACAAACGCGGCAGGCGATCGACTGGCCTGGCGCACTGCTGCTGCTGCCGGCGCTCACCGCGCTGCTGCTGGTGCCCACGCAGGCCAAGAGCTGGGGCTGGGTGGATGCACGCACGCTGGCGCTGGCCGTGGCCGGTGCGGCCCTGCTGGCGCTGTGGGGCCGGCATGAATGGCGTTGCGCTGCGCCCTTGATCGATGTGCGCCTGCTCGGCCGCCGGCAGCTGGCGCTGGCGAACGCGGCGATGGTGCTGCTGGCGCTGGGGCCGATGCAATCGGGCTTCGTGCTGTCGTCGCTGCTGCAGCAACCGGCGGCCACCGGCATCGGCCTGGGCTTAAGCGCCACCACGGCCGGCGCGGTGCAGGCGCTGCCGATGGTGCTGGCGGTGTTCATCGGGCCCCTGGCCGGCTGGCTGGCACAGCGCAGTGGCGCCCGGGCGCCGGCCATGTGGGCCTGCGCGGTGCTCTTGGTCGGCTGGAGCGGCGTGGCGCTGTGGCAGGGCACTGTTCCCTGGGTGGGCATGATGGCCGCACTGTGCGGCACCGGCCTGGCGCTGGCCTATGCGGCGGCGCCGATGTTGATCGTTGAAGCCGCGCCGCCCGACCGCACCAGTGAATCGACTGGCGTCTCGTCGGTGCTGCGCTACCTGTTCAATGCCGTCGGCTCGCAACTGGTGGCGCTGATGCTGGCATCTTCCACCGTCAGCGACGCGGCGCTGGGCCCGGGGCGCTTTCCGTCGGCAACGGCGTTCGAGCTGACACTGCTTGTGATCAGCGGGCTGGCAGGGCTGGCCTTGCTGGCCGCCTGGGCGCTGCCACGGCCGGGCGCCAAACCCATGCGTGCAGCACAAGGAGCGATGACATGAGAGGCATTGCAGGCAAGGTGGCCCTGGTCACCGGTGGTGCGGCCGGCATTGGCGCGGCAGCGTGCCGGCGCCTGGTGGCCGAAGGCGCGCGCGTCGCCATCGGCGACATCGACCACGACAAGGCGCAGGCGCTGGCGGCCGAACTGGGTACCGATGCATTGGCACTGGCCTTCGATGCCGAAGACACCGATTCGATCAAGGCGCTGGTCGACAGCACGGTGGCGCACTTCGGCCGGCTCGACTTCCTGTTCAACAACGCTGCGCTGGTATCGCGTGAAGTGATCGGCCAGGACAGCAACCCGGTCGACATCGATTTCGCGATCTGGGACCGCACGATGGCCGTCAACGCGCGCGGCTACCTGGCCGGCTGCAAATACGCCATTCCGCACATGCTGAAGACCGGCAGCGGCGGCGCCATCGTGATGACGGCCTCGGGCTCGGGCCTGCTGGGCGACCTGAGCAACATTGCCTACGCCGCCTCCAAGGCGGCGATCATGAGCATGGCCCGCACGGTGGCCACGCAGTACGGCAAGCAGGGCATCCGCTGCAACGCCATCAACCCGGGGCTGATCCAGGTCGAGGCGCGCAAGAACATGCCGGCGCCGGTGGTCGAGATCATGTTGCGCAATACCCTGGTGCCGCGGCTGGGCCTGCCCGAGGACATCGGCGGCATGGTCGCCTTTCTGTGCAGCGACGACGGTGCCTTCATCACCGGCCAGGCCATCAATGTGGACGGCGGCCTGCAGTCGCACATGCCGTACTACGCGGACTTCGCGAGCGGCGGCGCCAAGTGGAGCTGACCCGGCAGACAGGCATGATGACCCCGACCCGCCAGGCGCTGCTGGACCGCATCACCGACCCGGACCGCGCCTACGACACGCCCGCTGCCGAACTGCTGCCGCTGCAGATGGCCGCGGCGCAGGAGCTGTTCGCGCAGCGCATCACGCAGATCCCCTTGCTGCGCCAGCGCGCCGCGGATGCCGGCATCAGCCAGATCCGCAGTCCCGAGGACCTGCTGCCACTGCTGTTTGCGCACACCGTCTACAAGAGCTATCCGCAGAGCTTTGTCGACCAGGGCCGCTGGGACCGCTTGCTGCAATGGATGCAGACGCTCTCGGTGGCCGATGTAAGCCAGGTCGATGTGCGCGGCGTCACCGATGTCGATGACTTTCTTGAACGTCTGTGGGCGGCCGGCCATGGTGTGTTGGCCAGCAGCGGTTCGGGCGGCAAATGCTCGTTCCTGAACCACACCCCGGGCGACCGCGAATTGAAGGCGCGCCACTTCAAGCACACCACGGCCTGGCCGCTGGCCCGTTCGGCGCCCGACCGTGCGCTGTTCTGGCTGGGGCCGATCAAGGGCTTCAACAGCGCGGTCGAATCGGCGCAGATCAACCGCGTCAACTGGGGCCGGCCGGGAGCCATGCATGCACTGGGCACGCCGCTGCGCATCGGCGAAGTCAACCGGGGGATCGCGCTGCGCAAGCGCATGGCCGAGGGCAGCGCAACCCCGGGCGAGATCGCCGCCGCCGAGGCCGATGCCGCTGCGAAGGCCGAACAAGGCCGCGCCGAGTTGCTGGCCTTGGCCGACCACATCCTCGATCACCGGCACGAGCCGATCATGCTGTCCGGCCTGTGGGCGCAGCACATGGTGATCCTGCAGCGCGCCGGCGAACGCGGCATCCCCGATGGCGACTTTCACCGCCAGGCCATCGTGATGGCCGGCGGCGGCGTCAAGGGCATCGCGCTGCCGCCGGACTACCAGACCCAGGTCGACCGCTTCTACGGCGACGTGATCCGCCCCGGCGCCTACGGCATGACCGAATTGGCGCAGATGATGCCGCGCTGCGAAGCCGGCCGCTACCACCGTGCGCCGGGCCTTGTCTGGCTGGTCAGCGATGAGCAAGGCGAACGCCTGCTGAGCGCCGAACACGATGCCGACGCCAATGGCCAGGCCACCGGCCGCTTCGCCTTCCTGGACCTGCTGCACGAAGGCCGCTGGGGCGGGCTGATCACCGGCGACAAGGTGACCATCGACTTCAACGAGCGCTGCCCCTGCGGCCGCCACGGGCCGACGCTGCTGGACAGCATCAGCCGCTACACCACGGGCGGTGGCGACGACAACATCGGCTGCGCCGGCACCATCGACGCCTACATCCGCGGGGCGGTGGGCGCATGAGCACGCCGGGCCGCCCCAAGGGCGAATTCCGGAGTGCGCAGCACGAGGGTACTCCAGTGAGTGTGCCGGGCCGCTCCCAAACGCGAATCCCGGAGCACGCAGTGCGGAGGGGCGTCCAATGAGCACCGACATCATGGCCGTGGCCCATATCGTGCAAGGTGAGCGGGTGTGCGGTGGCGAGCAGGTGTACGGCCGCTTCGCGACACCCAAGCTCGACCTCGACCGGCTGGTCTGGCCGCGCAGCGCACCCGGACCGGCCTTCAACACGCCGCTGGCCGAGATCATCGATGTGCTGGTGCAGCTGGGCGCCTGGCTGGCGGCCGACCCGCAGGGCGTCGTCGCCCAGGCGCTGGAACACGCGGTGCGCGCAGGCAGCCTGCCGCGGCCGCTGATGGCGTTCGCCTACGCCAACATCGGCAAGCCCTTCGATCGCCGCAGCATTGAATTCCAGGTGCAGCGCGAACTCGGCGGTGCCGATGTGCTGGACGGCTGGCGCGAGATCCCGGACGCGCCCAGCAGCCGCCCGGCGCGCATCCGCGCCTTTCCGCCACGGCTGATCCACATCGTCGCCGGCAATGCGCCGGGCGTCTCGGCGCAGACGGTGCTGCGCGGCGCCATCACCAAGGGCGTGCACCTGCTGAAGCTGCCGTCCAACGATTTGTTCACCGCGCCAGCCATCCTGCGCGGCCTGGCGGCGGTGGCGCCTGGCCATCCGCTGACACGTTCGTTCTCGGCCGTCTATTGGCGCGGCGGCGATGCGGCGGTGGAGGGCGTGCTGTTTCGCCCGCAGTTCTTCGACAAGATCGTCGCCTGGGGCGGCGAAGCGTCGATCCGCAGCGCCATCAAGTACCTCGGCCCCGGGCTGGAGCTGGTCAGCTTCGACCCCAAGACTTCGATCTCGTTGATCGGCCGCGAGGCCTTCAAGTCGGCCGAGTCGCTGGCCGCAGTGGCCGAGCGGGCCGCCTTCGACGCAACGCTGATGAACCAGCAGGCCTGCGCGTCCAGCCGCTTCCAGTTTGTCGAAGCCAGCGTCGAGGAGGCCGATCGCTACTGCGCGTTGCTGCAGCAGCGCATGAATGTCGACCGGCCCACTGCATCGGCCATCGGGCCGGCCGTGCCACCCGCGCTGCGCGACGAGATCGACGGGCTGCGCATGCTGGCGCCGGAAGTGCGCGTGTGGGGCGGCTACGGCGGCGAGGGCGTGGTGATCCGCTCCGACACGCCGGTGGACTTTCATCCCGACGGCAAGATCGTCAACGTGGTGCCGGTGGTCGACCTGGCCGATGCGGTGATGCATGCCAACGTCGCGACGCAGACCGTCGGCATCTGGCCACCGGCGCGCAAGCCCGCATTGCGCGATGCGCTGGCCTCGCGCGGCGTGCAGCGCATCGTGAACCTGGGCGGCACAGCAGGCGTCGAGCTCGGTTTGCCGCACGACGGTTTCATGCCGCTCCACCGCTTCGTGCGCTGGATCAACGACGAAGGCTAGACGCATGTCTCTCATCATCCGCCCCCTGAGCCCCTTCGGCGCCGAAGTCATCGGCCTCGACCTCGACGACGAGCAGGCGCTCGATGTCAGCACCCAGCAGGCGCTGCGTGCGGCCTGGGTCGAGCACGGCATCCTGCTGTTCCGCAACGCGCTGCATTCGGAAGCCGCGCACCTGCGCCTGAGCCGGGTGTTCGGCGAGCCGCAGCCGGCGGCCGTCAAGCGCATCAACGATGCCAACAACCCCTACCTGATGAACCTGACGCAGCGCGCCGGCGACGCCAGCGGCGAGACCTTCACGCTGTTCGAGGTGGATGGCCAGCGCCGCACCGGCTGGCTCGGCTGGCACTGGGACCAGGCCTTCACGGCCGAGATCGTGCGTGGCGCGCTGTTGCGCATGATCACGCCGGCGAGGGTGGATGGCCGCACCGGCTTCATCGATGCGGCTGCCGCCCATAGTCGCTTGAGCCCGGCGATGCAACAGCGCATCGAAGGCCTGGAGGTGGTCTACCACTTCACTGGCGCGCAGGAGCAGAACCGCTTCGGCTTTCCGAGCAGCCTGCGTGTGGTCGAGCGCAACCCCCAGGCCGACGCTGCGCTGCAGCGGTACCGGGGCGAGTTTCCGCCGGTGGTGCACCCGCTGGTGATCACGCAGCACGAGACCGGCCGCAAGGTGCTGAAGCTGTCGCCGATGCATGCGCGGGCCATCCTCGGCATGGAGGCGTCCGCCAGCGACGCCTTGCTGCATGAACTGGCCGAGCACCTGGTCGATGCGCGCCACGCCTACTTCCACACCTGGCAGGCCGACGACGCGATCGTCTGGGACAACTGGCGCAGCCTCCACAGCGCGACCGGCGTGCCTTTCGATGTCGATCGCCTGGCGCAGCGCACCACCATCGTCGGCGACTACAAGCTCGGCCGCTACCTCGACCCCGCGCGCAATGGGCAGCCGCCGCAGCGCCGGTTGGACGATTAGCCGACAGAGCGCCCCCCAGGCCGACGACATACGTCGTCCGCCCCCCGAGGGGCTTGAATAAAGTGGCAGAGCCACATTGACTCAGGAGGCCGCCGCAATGCGCTACCAACTGCTGGGCCGATCGGGCCTGCGAATCTCCGAACTGTGCCTGGGCACGATGACCTTCGGCGCCGCCGGCTGGGGCACGCCGGAGCCTGAGGCCGCGGCCATGGTCAGGCGCTTCCGCGATGCCGGCGGCAACTTCTTCGATACCGCCAACGAGATCTATGCCGGCGGCCTATCGGAAGAAATACTCGGCCGCCTGGTCGCCGGCGAACGCGACCAGGTGGTCATCGCCACCAAGTACGGCCTGCAGATGCCGGGCAGCAACAACCCCAACGCCGCCGGCAACCAGCGCAAGAGCCTGAAGCGATCGATCGAATCCAGCCTGCGCCGGCTGGGCACCGACTACGTCGACCTGCTGTGGACACATTGCTGGGACGGCGTGACGCCGGTCGACGAAGTGATGCGCGCGCTGGACGACCTGGTGCGCCAGGGCAAGGTGCTGCACATCGGCGTGTGCAACACCCCAGCCTGGGTGGTGGCGCGTGGCAACACCGTGGCCGAGCTGCGTGGCTGGACGGCCTTTGCCGGCCTGCAGCTGGAGTACAGCCTGATCGAGCGCACGGCAGAGCGCGAACTGCTGCCGATGGCCCGCGCGCTGGGCCTGAGCGTGGCCGCCTGGGCGCCGCTGGCCAGCGGCATCCTCAGCGGCAAGTACACCGCCCCCGCGGCCGGCGATGGCACGCGGCTGCAGAAGGCGCCGATGCATGCGCTGGATGAACGCAGCCTGGCCATTGCACACGGTGTCGCGGCGCTGGCGGCCGAGCTGGGCCGGCCGCCGGCCCAGGTGGCGCTGAACTGGGTGCGTGCGCAAGCCGGCGTGCTGCCGCTGCTGGGTGTGCGCACCGACGCGCAGCTGCAGGACAACCTGGCCTGCCTGGAATTCAAGCTCGAAGCCGGGGCGCTGGCGCGGCTGGATGCACTGAGCGCCATTCCGCTCGGCCAGCCGCACGACTACCTGCGCCGCACGCGCGCGCTGGCAACGGCCGGCTTTGATGCCCGGCTGGACCTGAGCCCATCCAAGGAATGCAAGCCATGAACGATGTCGCGCGCCATGACGCGGCGCGATAGCGCATGACTACTTCCGTGCGGTGACGAATGGATTGAGAACTTCCACACCGAAGTGCTTGAAGTCGCTGACGTTGCGAGTCACCACGGTCAGCCTGCGCACCCGGGCCGTTGCCGCGATCATGGCGTCCTCGTACAAGGTATCCGAGGCACGGTGCATGAGCCGGGCCCACTCCCGGAAAGCCGTGGCGTCCATCGGTACGACATTGATCGTCGCCGAAATCTGCTCCAGCCATGCCTCCAATTCGTCAGCCTTCGCCGGGTCCTGCTCCCGCGTGATCTCGATGCCGGCCTGAATCTCGCCAACCGTTACAGCAGAGATGTGCAACTCGGCGTCCACCGCGTCCTCGACCCATTGCAGCACGGCGCCATGCGGCTTGAGCTTGCGCAGTTCGGAGACGACGTTTGTGTCCAGCAAGTACATCGGGTGTTACCGCAGTTCGGAAGGCTTGCGGCGCCGGGCACTTCCCCGCGAGGGGATCGGAATCTCCGCGCGCGCTTCACTGGATAGCAGCAGTTCCTTGAGCGAACGCCTGGCCGACGCTTGCAGCCGGCGCCATTCTTCGGCAGGAACCAGCACGGCTGCTTCAGCACCGCGCTTCGTCACCATCTGCGGTCCCTCGGTCAGGCATTTCTCCAGGAACTCGCTGAACCGGGCCTTTGCATCCTGAACCGGCCATGTCTGCATCGCGCCACCCGCTTTCTGACTAGTGTGCTGACTAGTCTAGCAGGCGAATGTGGACTCCGCCAGCGGCTGCCATGCGGCGCCGGCTTGCTGCGCCATTCCCCCGGGATCTCGCCCGCGCTATCGAGGCCCGAACCGCGGCAGCCACACGGCCGCGGCCACCTGTTCGAAGCGCACCTGCAGCGCCATGCCGATCCGCGCATCCTGGTCATTGCAGCCGACAAGATTGCTGAACATCACCGGCCCTTCCTCCAGTTCCACCACCGCCAGCACCAGCGGCATCACGAAGCCGGGTGCTGGTGCCTTGTGCACCACGCTGTAGCTGTACAGCGTGCCGCGACCGCTGGCCTGGACCCACTGCCAGTCGGTCGCAAAACAATGCGTGCAGGCCACTTCAGGGCGGAAGAAGTGACGGGTGCAGGCATTGCACAAGGGCAGCAGCAGGCGGCTCTGGGCGGCGGCATCCCAGAAGGGCCGCGTCAGATCGGTGATAGCGGGCAAGGTGGGCGTCGGCATCACGCCGGGGGCTAGCGTGAAGTCGGCGCTCATCGTTTCAGCCATGGTGTCAACCAGCGTGTCAGCCATCGCTTCACCCTTTCCCCAGCACGATCAACTCGATGTGTTGCGCACCGCTGCCGGCATTGCTGGCCAGCGCCAGCTTCGCATCCGGTACCTGCCGCGCGCCGTTGATGCCGCGCAACTGGCGCGCGGCCTCGATCACCTTGAGCGTCAGCTGCGCGGTGCCGGTCCAGCTGCCGGCCAGCATGCCGCCGTCCAGGTTGGTGGGGCAGCTGCCGGCCAGCGTCAAGCGCTCGCCGGCGCAGAACGCACCGCCTTCGCCTTCGCCGCACAAGCCCAGCATCTCGAACTGGCGCAGCACCTCGAAGCTCACCGGGTCGTAGAGCGAGAACACATCGATGTCCTGCGCGCTGACGCCGGCGCGGCTGAAGGCGCGCTTTGCGGCCGCCTGGCCCAGCGTGCGCAACTGCCGGTACAGCGGCGGGTTGGCATAGTTGCCCTGGAAGAACTCCATGCCGCCGCCGAGGATGGGCACCGGCTGCCGTGGCAGATCGCGCGCGCGTTCGGCGGTGGTGATGACGATCGCGGCGCCGCCTTCGTTCATCAGGCAGCAGTCCAGGCGGTGAAAGGGCGTGGCGATCAGCGGCGAGGCCAAGACGTCGGCCGCGGTGTACGGCCCGGCGCCGAACATCACCGCCTCGGGGTTGACATGGCCGTGGTTGCGGATCGTCGCCGCCACATGCGCGATCTGCTCGGGCGTGGTGCCGAACTCGTGCATGTGGCGCATCGCCACCAGCGCGAACTGCGACATCACCGAGCTGCCATAGGGCTCGGCGAACTCCATGCTCATGTTGGCCCCGGGTGCACTGCCGTCGGCGCTAAAGGGCCCGGCGCGGCCGCTGCCCACCACCGCCACCTCGCACAGCCCGGCTTCCACCGCGGCGGCGGCTTCCAGCACGCCGCGTACGCCTGCCGTCAGCAAATGGTGGCTCACGCACCAGGACAATGGCTGCTGCAGGTACATGGCCCAGTTCTCGGCATCGCGCGGCGCGCCGCCAGGGCCGGGCCAGTCGATGGCCGCGCCGTCCACATCGCGCGGCTGCAGGCCGGCATCGGCAATCGCGCCTTTCACCGCTTCGATCACCACGTCCTGCGAACTGCGGCCGGGCAGGCGGCGCGCCTGCTGCGTCTGGTAGATGCCCACAATGGTGGCGCTTCGGGGGGAGGTCATCGTCATGCTCCGCGCGTCAGACCACCGGGGTAGCCGCCGCCGCCATGGGCCGCATCCAGCGCGGCGTAGTCAATGGCGCCTTGCGGCGTGCGCGGCAGCGCCGGCACGAACACCACAAAGCGCGGCTTCTTGTAGGACGCGATGCGTTCGCGGCAATGTGCGATCAATGCTTCAGGCGTCGCTTCGGCACCAGGCTTGAGTACCACCAAGGCCTTGACGCTTTGCACCCAGGTGGCATCGGGCACGCCGATCACTGCGGCGTCGGCCACGCCGGGGTGCTGGCGCAGGCAGCCTTCGACCTCCGCCGGATAGATGTTCTCTGCGCCGCTCTTGATCATCTGCACCTTGGGGCCGATGAAGCTCAGCGAACCGTCGGCCTCGCGCCGGCCCAGATCGTTGGTGTGGTGCCAGCCGTCACGCTGGCGCTGCGTATTCAACTCCGGCCGGCGCCAATAGCCCTGCATCACGGTTGGGCCGCGCAAGCAGATCTCGCCGACCTCGCCGGGCGGCAGTTCGTGGCCGGCCTCGTCGAGGATGCGCAGCTGCGCCACCGGGCCGGTGCGGCCGTTACGGCCCTGGTTGTGGCCCCAGCCGTAGTAAGCCCAGCTCACCGGGCCCATGGCCTCGGTCTGGCCGTAGCCGAACAGGCTGCGCGAATCCTGCACCTGCACCATCGCATCCCACTCGGGGCTGACGCTGGCCGAGCGCAGGCAGCTGAAGTCATAGGCGTGCTCGCGGTTCAGCGCCACCAGTTCGGCGCAGGTGGACTGCATCAGGAATGCGTAGCTGCAGCGCTGCTCATGGATCTGCTGGGCGATGGCCTCGGTATCGGTGCGACGGATGAAGACGTTGGTGCCGGCGATGTGGAATACCGCCAGCGTGACCATCAGCGTGCCGACGTGGAACAGCGGGCCGGAGTTCAGAAAGCAGGTCTCGGCCGACAGGTCCTGGATATCGATCAGCGCCATGTCCTGCCAGGTGATCGCGCGCTGGCTCAGCATCGCGCCATTTGGCCGGCCGCCGAAAGCCGCCGTGTAGACCACCAGCGCCGGCGCATCGGCATTGGGCACGCGCGGGCGCGGCTGCGGCGCCGCGGTGCCGATGAAGTCTTCATAGCCGCCGGCGCCGTCGAGCGCCAGCCACAGCGGGGCACGAAAGCTGGCGCGTTCACGTGCCGCCAGCACCGTGCCGCCGATCTCGCCGGCCTGCCAGATCACCACGCGGGGTTCGAGGTCGTCGATGATGAAGGCCAGCTCGTCGGCCGACTGGCGCCAGTTCACCGGGCAGAACATCGCGCCCAACGCACCGGCAGCGATGATGCCTTCGAGCACACCCGGGTGGTTCTGAGCCAGCCAGAGAATGCGATCGTCGCGCTGCACGCCGGCGTCTTCCAGCGCATTGGCCAGGCGCTGCACGCGGTCGGCGAATTCAGGGTAGGTCCAGCGCCGGCCTTCGCCGACGACGGCCACGCCTTGCGGGCGCGAGCGGCGATGCTCTTCCAGGATTTCCGGCAAGGTCAGGCTGTGCAGCGACGAACTCATTCGAAGAACACCCTGTCCCCATCCACCCGTCCGCGGTAGCCGGTGCGCAGGCGCACGAACGGCGTGGCGCGCGAAGCCACCGCCGTCAGCAGCAGCTCGCCGCCGGCTTCTTCCACCAGCCACTGGCTGCGGTCGTAGACCGCGCCAACATCTGAACTCTGGCTGCGGTCGCAGAACGCGCCAACATCCGAACTCCGGCTGCGGTCGTAGACCGCGCCAACATCTGAAGTACTCGGCTCCTGGATGGCCCAGATCGGCCCCAGCGGCCACATCGTCCACGGCGCCAGGCCGTGTTCGCGCAGCCTGGCAGCTGCATCCGGCAGCGCCAGCACCGTGCTGTGGCCGAGCAACGCCTGCAGGTCACGCCCCAGCAAAAGAAAGGCGTCGACCAGTTCGCCGCTCAGGCCTAGCACGGCTTGCATGCGGAAGCGGCGCAGGAACATGTCGCTGCGCGGCGCATCGATGGCCGCGGGTTCGGCCACGCCGAAGGGCACACCCAGGCCGATCAATGCGTTTTCATAAGGCCACAGCATCAGGTTGTCGCCGCCGGCGCCTATCACGTGAAGTGGTCGGCCAACGACCACGCCGATGCGCTGCAGCACGCTGCGCGCCCAGTCGGTATCAGCGGCTATGTCTTTCAGGCTCAGCGTGTACGGCTGTGTGCCGGTGGGCAGGCGCAGCAGGCCCACGCCCCAGCGAGTGGCCAAGGCGCCGGGCGCGCGAGGATCGTTTCCCGGGGTCATGCCGGTACTCATTGCTTGACCGTCCGCGGAATCTTGTGGCGCGAGCCGGATTGCATGATCTGCGCTTCACTGACCAGCTCGATCTGCGGCCGGATGCCCACCGCGGCCTGCACAGAATCGACCAGCGCATCGCGCACGCGATTCAGGTCGGTGCCGGCCGCGCCGCTGTGGCCGACGCGGATCTTCAACGCCTCCATCTCGCGCTGCGGGCGGATGATCTGGAACAGCCCGTGCGCGCAGGCCGGCACGTCTTCGATCGCACCCCATACGTCCATCGGCAGGATTGAGCGGCCTTGCACCAGCAACTCGTCGGCGCTGCGGCCCACCGGCGTGAAGCGGGCATGCGTGCGGCCGCATTCGCAGCGGCCGCGCTTCATGTCGACGATGTCGCCGCCGCGGTAGCGCAGCAGCGGATCCAGCGGGTTGACCAGCGAGCTGCACACCAGCTCGCCGCGGCCATCGCCTGCGATCGGGCGGGCGGTCACCGGATCGATGATTTCGGCCACGCCGATGTCTTCCCAGGCATGGCAGCCGTCATGCTCGCGGCAGTCGTGCGCATGGCCCAGGTCGCCGAAGCTGGTCTGGTTGAAGATCTTGCCGGCCAGGCCCCAGCGCTCGAAGGTCAGCCGCATCTTCGGCCCCACCGGCTCGCCGGCGAACAGGATGCCCTTGTAGCTGGCGAACACATCGCGCATGTCGATGCCCATCGTGCGCTCGATGTCCTGCAGGCCGGCGCCGATGAACGAGGTCATGGCATAGAACACCGTCGGCCGGTAGCGCCGCGAGAGGTCGACGAACTGGTGCAGATCACCGGGGCCGTAGCCGAGCACGATGGGCGTCAGGCCCAGCATCTGCAGCAGCCGGAACATCGGCCCACGCATGCGCAGCCCGAAGTAGACACCGTAGTCGCCCGGGCGCAGGCCGATCTCCCACCAGTCGCGCAGCGTGCCGCCCCAGTAGCTGGCCGGGCCGTCGGTGGGCAGGCCGGGGGCGGCGGGCAGGTTGCCATCGACGCCGGAACCACTGCGGCCCCAGCGGTAGGCAAACAGCGTCGGGTCGCCGGTGGTGCCGGAGCTGGAGCCCATGAAGCTGACCTGGTCCAGCGGTTCGCACAGCAGGCCGCAGAAGGGGTCGCCCTGGCTGTCGCGCCAGGCGCGCATCTGGTCCTTGTCCATCAGCGGCGCGTGGGCGGTGAAGTCGGCCGTGCTGCGGATGTCCGAGGGCTGCAGGCCGGCGGCCTGCCATTGCGCGCGGATGAAGGCCGAATGCGCGTAGGCATGGGCCACCATGCCCAGCAGCCGCTCCTGCTGCAGCGCCAGCAGCTGCGGCCGGGCCAGGGTTTCCACCGGCTCCAGGTAGCGCTGCTCGGCGGAAGGGAGTTCAAGCATCGGTCAGTGTCCTGAGAATTCGGGTTTGCGCTTGGCCAGAAAGGCCTCGACCGCCTCGCGATGATCGCGCGATTGCAGCGAAGCCATCTCATAGGCCAGCCCGGCATCCAGCACTTGCGCGGCCTGGGCTTTGAGCCCGAGGTTCAGCGTGGCCTTGGTCCATTGGATCGCAAGTCGGGCGCCGCTGCTGAAGCGTTCGCCCCAGCGATTGACCGTGGCATCCAGCTCGTCGTCAGGCACGCAGAAGTTCACCAGGCCGATGCGCTCGGCCTCGGCCGCCGTCAGCAGCTCGCCGCCCAGCAGGTAGCGCTTGGCGCGGGCATAGCCTATCAGCAGCGGCCAGGCCAGCGCGCCACCGTCGCCGGCCACCAGGCCGACGCGCACGTGCGGGTCGCCGATGCGGGCGCTGTGGCCCATCACCGTCAGGTCGCACAGCAGCGCCAGCGTCGCGCCCAGGCCGATCGCATCGCCGTGAATGCGCGCGATGATCGGCTGCTCCACCTCCAGCAGTGCGTTGACGAAGCGCCGCGCCAGGTCGAACTCCTGCTTGATCAAGGCGCTGTCGCCCATGATGCGCAAGCTGTGCGCCAGGTCACCGCCGGCGCTGAAGGCGCGGCCCGCGCCAGTGAGCACCACGGCCGCGGTGGCGCCGTCTTCGCGCAGGTTCTGGAACAGCCGCAGCAGTTCGCTTTCCATCGCGCAGTCGATGGCGTTGAGCTTGTCCGGTGCGTTCAGTGTCACGCGCAGCAGCGCGCCGCTGCGCTCGATCTGAAGCGTGTTGTAGCCCAGATGTTCCATGGACTGGTCCATCGCTTCAACCCCGCGCCAGTTCCAGCAGCCGCGGTGCCGGCGCCCACAGCGGGCCCTGGCTGGCGTGGTAGGTCTGCACGGTGTCCAGCAGCGCCGGCCAGCCGCGCTGCGCGGCCCAGTACATCGGCCCGCCCTGGTGTCGCGGAAAGCCGTAGCCGTGCACATAGGCGACGTCGATGTCGCCGGCGCGCAGCGCGATGCCTTCGCCGACGATCTTCAGCCCTTCGTTGGCCATCGCGCTGAGCACGCGGGTGACGATCTCGTCATCGCTGACCGCGCGGCGCGTTATCTTCAGCTCGGCGGCCACGCCGGCGATCAGCGTTTCCACCTCGGGATCGGGCGTGGCATCGCGACCCTGGTAGAGGTAGTAGCCCCTGCCCGTCTTCTGGCCGAAGCGGCCTTGCTCGCACAGGCGGTCGGCAATCGGCGAATAGCGCAGGCGCTTGTCGCGGAACTGTTCGCGGTACTGGCGGATGCGCCAGCCCACGTCCAGGCCGGACATGTCGCGCATCAGGTACAGGCCCATCGGGAAGCCGAAGCCCTGTAGTGCGCGGTCCACCTGCCAGGGCGTGGCGCCTTCTTCCAGCAGGAAATCGCATTCGCGGCCGTAGACGGCGAGGATGCGGTTGCCGATGAAGCCATCGGCATTGCCTGATAGCACTGCCACCTTGTTGATCTGCTTGGCCAACGCCATGGTGGTGACGAGGGTCTGCGGCGCGGTGCCGTCGGTGCGCACCACTTCCAGCAGCTTCATCACGTTGGCGGGGCTGAAGAAGTGCGCGCCGACCACGCTGCCGGGCCGTGTGGTGGCCTCGGCGATCTTGTCGATGTTCAGCGTCGAGGTGTTGGTGGCCAGCACGGCGCCGGGCTTCATCACCGCATCGAGCTGGCGGAAGATGCCCTGTTTGACGGCCAGGTCCTCGAAGGCCGCTTCGATCACGATGTCGGTGTCGGCAATCGCGCCGTAGGCCAGCGTGCCGGCGATCAGCGACAGCGCCCGGTCCACCTGGTCCTGCGACAGGCTGCCGCGCGCCACCGACGTGGCGTAGTTCTTCTCGATCAGTGCGCGGCCGCGGGCCAGGGCCTCGGGCGTGGCATCGAGCAGCCATACCGGGATGCCGGCGTTGGCAAAACACATCGCGATGCCGCCGCCCATGGTGCCGGCGCCCACCACCGCGGCCGAGCGGATGCGCTGCGGCCGCAGATCGGCCGACAGCCCCGGGATGCGCGCCACTTCGCGTTCGGCATTGAACAGATGGATCAAGGCGCCGCGCTGGGCGCTGGCCTTGCAGACGTTGAAGGCCGCCAGTTCGATGGCGTAGGCCTCGTCGAAGGGCAGCAGGCAGGCGGCCTCGATGCAGCGCACGATGTGCTGCGGCGCCATCAGCCCGCGCCACTTGCGCGCGTGCTTGGCGAGGAACTCGGTGAACAGCGCGGGCGTGGCTTCAGCCAGGCGCTGGTTGCGCTGGCTCACGCGCGCCAGCGGCTGGCCCTCGGCCACGGCCCGCCGCGCGAAGGCCAGTGCGCTGGCCAGCAGCTGGCCTTCAGCGTACTGGCCGCCGGGTGATTCCGGGTCAACCAACGCGTCGACCACGCCATCGGCCAAGGCCTGCTGCGCGCTGAAATGCTTGCCACTGGTGATCAGCTCCAGCGCGCGCGCCGGACCCACCAGCCGCGGCAGGCGCTGCGTGCCGCCGGCGCCGGGCAGCAGGCCGAGATTGACTTCGGGCAGGCCCAGCTTGCAGTCCGCCCGCGCCACGCGGAAGTGGCAGCCCAGCGCAATTTCCAGCCCGCCGCCCAGGGCATTGCCGCCGAGCGCGGCCACCACCGGCTTGGTCGAGGCTTCGATCGCCGCGATCACGTCGCGGCCTGAAATCGGCGGCTGCGCGCCGGTGGGCGGCTGGCCGAACTCGCGGATGTCGGCGCCGGGGATGAACTTGTCGCCGGCGCCTATCAAGACCATGGCCACCACCTGCGCATCGGCGGTGGCGGCCTGCACCGCGTCGCGCAGTTCCAGGCGCACGGCCAGGCTCATCGCATTGACCGGCGGGTTGTTGATGGTGATCACGGCCACCGGTTGGCCGGCCTGATCGTCGATGCGGGAAGTGACGGTGCTCATCGGGGTTTGTCTGTATGCCAAGCGTTGCCAACATAGTAAACTACGTTAACTCATTCAGACACCCCGGGCCAACCCCGATACAGCTCTCGATACGGCCCCCGACACAGCCTCGACATGGACCTGAGCAACGCCCCATCATCATGAGTGACTTCATCCGCAGCACCCAGGCCGGCCGCATCGTCACGCTGACGCTGTCGCGCCCCGCGCAACGCAACGCCTTGGCCAGCCACGACGATTGCGCCGCGCTGGTATCGGCGGTGCAAGAGGCCGCCGCGAACCCCGATGTGGCCGTGCTGGTGCTCACCGGCGAAGGCCCGGCCTTCTGCGCCGGCGGCGACCTGAAGGCCATGCGTGAGCGCGACCCCGCCAAGGCCGGCATCGGCGCGCTGAGTTCCCCGCTGGCCACGCGCAACAACTACCGCCGCGGCATCCAGCGCATCCCCGAGGTGCTGTGGGATTGCGAGCTGCCGACCATCGCCGCGATCAACGGCGCGGCCATCGGCGCCGGGCTGGATCTGGCGCTGATGTGCGACCTGCGCATTGCCGCGCAGGGCGCCAAGCTGGCGTCCAGCTTCGTCAAGGTCGGCATCGTGCCGGGCGACGGCGGCGCCTACCTGCTGCCGCGCGCCGTGGGCTGGGCCAAGGCGGCCGAGATGATGTTCACCGGCGACGCACTCAGCGCCGACGAAGCACTGGCCTGCGGCCTGGTCTCGCGCGTGGTGGAACCCGCATCGCTGATGGACGAGGCGATGGCGCTGGCCCAGCGCATTGCCGCCAACCCGCCGCAGACGCTGCGCCTGGTCAAGCGCCTGCTGCGCGAGGCCCAGCACGCGCGGCTGGGCGAGGTGCTGCAGCTCTCGGCCGCGTTCCAGGCCCTGGCCCACGAAACCACCGACCACCGCGAGGCGCTGGACGCCTTCATCGAGAAACGCCCGCCGGTCTTCACCGGCAGCTGAACAGGAAGCTCACCACCATGACCGACAAGATCCTCAGCCACCGCGACGGCGCCGTGGCCCACATCGTCTTCAACAACCCGGACAAGCTCAACGCCATCTCGCTGGAGATGTGGCAGGGCATGGGCGACGCGGTGCTGCAGTTCGAGGCCGACCCGGAGGTGCGCGTGATCGTGCTGTCCGGCGCCGGTGGCAAGGCCTTCGTGGCCGGCGCCGATGTCTCGAAGTACGAAGAAGAGCGCATGGGTGAAGACAGTGCCGAGCACTACGCCCGCACCGGCGAGCGTGGTCTGTCGGCGCTGTACAACTCGCAGAAGGCCACCATCGCGGCGATCGACGGCTTCTGCATCGGCGGCGGCATCTCCGTGGCCACCTGCTGCGACCTGCGCATTGCCACGCCGAAGTCGACTTTCGCGCAGCCGGCCATGCGTTATGGCATCGGCTACCGCTACAAGAGCCTGCGCCGAGTCACCGACCTGATCGGTCCGGCGGCCACGAAGGAATTGCTGATCGGTGGCCAGACCTTCGATGCGGCCACGGCGCTGAACAAGGGCCTGGTCGGCCAGGTTTTGCCCGAAGAGGGCTTCATGGACGC
>NZ_DATILJ010000099.1:0-6231 GCF_035476535.1 Aquabacterium sp. | reverse complement strand
GCGCGCGCGGGTGCCAGCCACAGGGCTTCGGCCAGCAGCGGCCAGGCCGCATCGGCGCCGTCCTGGTGCCAGCGGGCCTGCGCCATCCACAGCAGCGGCAGCGGAATGCGCCGCCAGGACTCGATGCGCGCCACCGCCTCGGCCGCCTGCGGCCAGGCTCGGCCGCGCAGGTACAGCGCCGCGGCATGCGCGTCGGCTTGGCCGGTTTGCCAGGGGATGGTGGCGGCACGCCCGGCCAGCCAGCACCACTGGGCCGCGACCCAGGCCTGGGCGTCCTGCGGGCCGAGCACCGCAGCGGCGGCGGCCGCGATCTCGCCTTCGAGGCGGCCGCGCAGTCCGAGCACCTCGGCAACGTCGGCGCCGCCGCCCGCTGCCGTTGACTGCTGCCAGGCCAGGTGTTCGATCAGCACCGCGGCCGGTGCCAGCACGGCGTCGCCGCCGAACTCGGCCTGCAGCGTGGCCGCGCTGCGCTGCGCGGCTGGCAGCTCGCCGTGCAGCACGGCCTGCGCGATGTCGTTGCGCAGGGCCAGGTCGCGGCTGTCGTTGAAGATGTCGAGTTGCTGCTCCATGGCGTCACGGGAACGGGCCGGCGATGTCATGCCGTGATTTTGCCCGCGGCGCCGGTGCGGGCCCAGGACAGCGCAAGCCGCAATCGGGCCTGCGGACCTGCGGGCGTGAAGAGGCGCCCGCCCCGTCAGTCCGACGCGACCCAGCGCTTCAGCTTGCGATACACCGCCGGGCTGCCGAGCAGGCCCATGTGGTGGACGTCCCGCACGGTCGATTGATGCGTCTTCGCCAGGCCCAGCGCGCGCGCCGGATCGGCGTGGTGGCCCAGCGCGCTGTCCACCGTCACCAGGCCATCGCCCACCAGCGAGCCGGCCAGGCGGTGGCCGCCCACGGTGCTGGCCATCGCGTAGCTGGCCACGCCGGCCGGCAGCGGCACGATCGCGCGGCGATCGCCCGGCTCGTCACGTGCATGCTCCGCCCAATCGGCTTCGAGCAAGTTGCCGTGGCGCAGGTCGGTGATGCCCTCGCTGCGCAGGCCCGACAGGCGCGTGAACGGCGCGACATAGGGGCTCACGTCCATCACGCGGTGCAGCCAGTTGCCGCCGCGTTCCAGCGGCGCGCCATGGTGCGGTGTGCCGATGAAGATCAGGCGGCGCAGTGGCTTCAGCCAGTCCTGCCCCGCGGCCGACTGGGCGGCCTGATGGCAGGCACTGCGCGCAATCAGCCCACCCATGCTGTGGCAGACGATCGTCAATTGCTGCACCGGCACCGGCCAGTGCTGCACCAGCGCCTGCAACTGCTCGGCCAGTGCCGCGCCATTGGCCGAGACATGGCGGCCGCTGTTGTACAGCGCGTAGACCGGCGTCACGCCCAGGTCCTTCGCCAGCGCCGCGCCATGGTCGTGCCCGTCACGCAGCCAGCCGTGATCGCTCATGCACAGGCCGTGCACCAGCACGACGATGTGGCTGCTGGCCTGCGGAATCTGAGCCGCTAGCCCGGCCATGTCCAGACGCTGGCCTCGCCAGCGCAGCTGCAGGGTGATCGCCAGCGGATTGCCGCTGCGCTCCAGGTGATCGCCGCACACACCATTCAATGCCGCGACCAGCGCATCACGTCGCGGCGAGGCTTGTGACGGCAGCAGGTGCTCGAAGGGCGTCAGCAGCGCGTCCAGTCCCTTGCCGATCAAGCCTGCAGTGCCATCGACCGTGCGATAGACCAAGCCGGCAATGCCCTTGGCCTTGCGCTGCGGTGCACGACCCAGCGGCAGCGCGACCCGCGCGATCGTGGCATGCAGGGCTTCGACGATGCCGGTGACGCCTTGCGTCGCATCGGCCGCGAGCCGCAGCCCACCGCGCAGATCGACCAGCGGGCCGGCGGCCGTTTGCTTCTTGCTCATGGGGGCTCCTTCATCGGCACCCCTGCGGCCGGTTCGCAACACGCCGGGCACGGCGTGCGGCCAGCTTATCAGGCAGCAGCCTGACGCTGGTACATGCTGTCGATCAGCGCCGCGTACTTGCGGTTGACCAATGAGCGCTTCAGCTTCATCGTCGGCGTCAGCTCTTCGTCCTCGGCGGTCAGCTGGTTCTCGATCAACCGGAACTGCTTGATCTGTTCGACCCGCGCGAACTGCCCGTTGACCTTGTCGATCTCGGCCGAGATCAGCGCGATGACTTCGGGCGCCCGCGTCAGGCTCTTGTAGTCGGAGAACTGCACGTTGCGGTCCAGTGCCCAGCGCTCGACGTTGTCCTGGTCGATCATCACCAGGCAGCTCAGGTAGGCCCGCTTGTCGCCGATCACCACCGCATCGGTGACGTAGGGGCTGAACTTCAGCTGGTTCTCCCATTCGGACGGCGTGATGTTCTTGCCGCCGGCGGTGATGATGATGTCCTTCATGCGGTCGGTGATGTAGAAGTAGCCGTCGGCATCGACGCGGCCGACATCGCCGGTGTGCAGCCAGCCGTCACCATCGATGGCCTCGGCCGTTTTCTCGGGCAGGTTCAGATAACCCGTGAAGACGCTGGGTGAGCGCAGAAGGATCTCGCCCTGCTCGGAGATGCGCATCTCGACGCCCGGTCCCGGCATGCCGATGCTGCCCACGCGCACCGCAGCGCGCGGCGAAATCGTGCCGGTGCCGCTGGTCTCGGTCATGCCCCAGACCTCGCGCATCGGCACGCCCAGCGCCCGGTACCAGCGGATCAGCGCGGGCGAGATCGGCGCGGCGCCGGTCAGCGCCAGCTGCACCCGCGACAGGCCGACCATGCGCCGCACGTTGTTCAGCACCAGCAGCTTCGCCAATACATGGCGGGCACGCAAGACCCAGCCGGGCCGGGTGCCGGCCTCGGCATGGCCGGCCATCTTCATGCCCTCGCCGATGGCCCAGCCGTAGGCCAGCTGCTGCAGGCGGCCGGCTTCCTTGATCGTGATCGCGACGCTGGAGTACAGCTTCTCCCACACCCGCGGCACCGCGAGGAAGGCATGCGGCTGCACCTCGCGCAGGTTCTCGAACACCGTCTCGGGGTTCTCGACGAAGTTGATGATCGAGCTGCGCAGGATCGCCAGGTACTCGCCGAAGCTGCGCTCGGCGATGTGGCACAGCGGCAGGAAGGCGACCCGCTCGCCGCCTTCGGGCAGGCCCTCGAACAAGCCGTTCGGCGCCGCCGCCAGCGTGCTCAGCAGGTTGCGGTGGCTCAGCATCGCGCCCTTGGGCCGGCCGGTGGTGCCCGAGGTGTAGACCAGCACGGCCAGGTCCGCCGGGCCGCGGCTATCGAGCCTTTCGTCCATCAGCTGCGGGTGCAGCGCGATGTACTCGCGGCCGAGTTCCCTCAACGCATCCAGGCCGATGACCTGCCGGTCGTCCAGTCGTGACAGGCCTTCCATGTCGAACACGATCACTTTGCGCAATAGAGGCAGGCGTTCGCGCACCTCGATGTATTTGTCGAGCTGCTCGTCGTCCTCGACGAACAGGTACACCGAGCCAGAATCGCTGCACAGGTATTCGACCTGCGCGGCCGCATCGGTCGGGTAGATGCCGTTGACCACGCCGCCCATGCTCTGGCCGGCCAGATCGGTCCAGACCCATTCGCGGCAGGTGTTGGCCAGCACCGAGATCACCTCGCCCGGCGCATGGCCCAGCGAGACCAGGCCGGCGCCGATCTCGCGCACGATCTGGGCCACGTCGCGCCAGCTGTAGGCGCGCCAGATGCCGAGGTCCTTCTGGCGCATCATCACCGCGTCGCCATGCTGCCTGACGCGATGCCAGAACATCTTCGGGATCGTGTCGAAGGGCAGCGCCACCGGCACCCAGCCGGGGCGATCGGTCTTGATGATCCGTGAGGCCATGGGCTCGACTCCGATCTTCATCGCCAGGTCTTCTTCTTCTTCCAGCGTCGCTCGCCACGCACGCCGCCATCCTTCATGCCGAGGTAGAACTCGCGGATGTCGTCCTTCTCGCGCAGCTTGTCGCAGGCGTCTTCCATCACGATGCGGCCGTTCTCCAAGACATAGCCGTAGTCGGCCGCGTTCAGCGCCATGTTGGCGTTCTGCTCGACCAGCAGGAGGGTCGTGCCGCGCTCGCGGTTGATGCGCACGACGATCTCGAAGATCTCCCGCGTCAGCTTCGGGCTCAGGCCCAGGCTCGGTTCGTCCAGCAGCATCAGCGTGGGCGAGGCCATCAAGGCCCGGCTGATCGCCAGCATCTGCTGCTGGCCGCCGGACAGCAAGCCGGCATCCTGTTTCTGCCGCTCGCGCAGGATCGGAAAGTAGCGGAACACCTGCTCGAGGTCGCGCGCCACGCCGTCCTTGTCGTGGCGGGTGTAGGCGCCCATCATCAGGTTGTCGTGCACCGACAGCAGCGGAAACACCTCGCGGCCCTCGGGCACGTGCACCAGGCCGCGTCGCACGATCTCGGCCGGGTCTCGGGCGGTGATGTCCTCGCCCTTGAAGGTCACCGTGCCGCGGGTCGGGTCCAGCACGCCGGAGATGGTCTTCAGGATCGTGCTCTTGCCGGCGCCGTTGCTGCCCAGCACTGTGACGATCTCGCCCGGCCGCACCCGCAGGCTCACGCCGCGGATGGCCTTGATCGGGCCGTAGGCGCTTTCGATATTGGCCAGCGCGAGCAGAAGGACGTCACTCATGCCGCCCTCCTCAATGACGACACATCGTCGACCGAGCCGAGGTAAGCCTCGATCACGCCCGGGTGCGCCTGCACCTCGGCCGGCGTGCCCAGCGCCAGCACCTCGCCCTGGTTCATCGCCAGCACGCGGTCGGACACGCGCGAGACCAGGCTCATGTCGTGTTCGACCATCAGCACGGTGATGCCAAGTTCGGATCGGATGTCCTGGATCCAGAAGGCCATGTCCTCGGTCTCTTCGACATTCAGACCCGACGAAGGCTCATCCAGCAACAGCAGCTTCGGGCCGGTGCACAGCGCCCGGCCGAGTTCGACGACCTTGCGCACGCCGTACGGCAGGCCGGCGACAAAGGCTTCGCGGTGGTGCTGCAGGTCCAGCAGCTCGATCACTTCTTCGGCGCGACGCCGCGCGGCCAGCTCGGCCTGGCGCGAACGCGGCGTGAACAGCAGGTTGCTCCAGAAGCCGGCGCCGCGGTGGATGTGGTGGCCGATCAGCAGGTTCTGCAGCACGGTGGCATGCTCGAACAATTCGATGTTCTGGAAGGTGCGGGCAATGCCCAGTTCGGCGATGCCGTGCGGCGGCACTTCAGCCAGGCGCCGGCCCTCGAACACCAGTTCGCCGCTGGTGGGCATGTAGATGCGACTGATCAGGTTGAACACCGTCGTCTTGCCGGCGCCGTTGGGGCCGATCAGCGTAAAGACCTCGCCGCGCTTGACGTTGAAGCTCACCTGGTTGACGGCCAGCACACCGCCGAAGCGCACGCTCAGGTTGCGTGCTACCAGCAAGCTGTCGGTGTCGACCATCACTTCAATCTCTCCGACTTCGTGTACGACTTCTGCCGCTTGAACATGCCGCGCCGGTAGAACGGGAACAGCTGCAGCCAGGTGCGCAGCTTGAGCCAGCGGCCGTACAGGCCCATCGGTTCGAACAGCACGAAGCCCATCAGCACGGCGCCGTAGACCACCGCCTGCAAGCCGGTGGCCTGGCCGATGGTGGGTGGCAGGTAGTCCTTGCCCATGGCAATCAGCTGCGGCATCGTGATCAGGAAGATCGCGCCGAGGAAGGCGCCGTGGATCGAGCCCAGGCCGCCGACCACGATCATCAGCAGCAGGTCGATCGATTGAACGATGCCGAACTGGTCCGGCGAGATGAAGCGCAGCTGGTGCGCATACAGCGCGCCGGCAAGGCCGACGATGGCGGCAGACAGCGCAAAGGCCAGCGTCTTGTAGCCGGCCAGGTGGATGCCCATGCTCTGCGCCGAAATCTCCGAATCGCGGATGGCGATGAAGGCGCGGCCGGTGGCCGAGCGCAGCAGGTTCATCACCGCCAGCGTGACCCCCACGCAGACCCCCAGCGCCACGTAGTAGAAGTCTTCCGACGACGCCAGGTTGGCGCCGAAGAACTGCATCGGCTTGACGTTCACGCCGGCATTGCCGCCGGTCACGCTCTCCCAGCGCGCCAGCGCTTCTTCGACGATGAAGCCGAAGGACAGCGTGGCGATCGCCAGATAGATGCCCTTGACGCGCAGTGCCGGCAGGCCCACCAGCACGCCGACGCCGGCCGACAACCCCGCCGCCAGCGCCATCGACACCGG
>NZ_DATILJ010000098.1:0-10279 GCF_035476535.1 Aquabacterium sp. | reverse complement strand
GAGACGACGAAGGCAAAGGGGTTCACCGCCTGCAGGAATTCATCGGTGACATCGGTGGCGCCGTGGTGGCAGCTCTTCATCACATCGGACTGGAAGCGCGCGCGTGCGCCTTGCACCGCGGCGGACAGCGGCTGGCCGGCGGCGATGCCGGCGTAGTGCCGCAGCAGGAAATTTTCGGCCGGCCGGTTCAGGTCGCCGCCGAGCAGCAGCGACAGCCCGCGGTAGCTCAGCCGCAGCAGCACCGAATGGCCGTTCTTGGTCTTGCCCACGTCCATCGCCGGCGCGCTGATGCTGGCGCCGAATGTCCTCAGCCGTGGCTGGCCGGCGGCATCGGGCTCGACCACCGGGCCCAGCACCTCGATCGTCGCGTCGGCATTGGTCGCCGGGCTGAAGCCGGGCATCCAGGCGCGGCCGTTCTCGATCAGCGCGGTGGCGGTGGACAGCATCTGCACGTTGCCGACGCGCCCGCTCTGCAGCGCGGTGCGCATCAGCCGGGCGTAGCGCTTGCCGCCCTGGTCGATGGCGCCGCCGTACAGCGCCTGCGCATCGGCATGGCTGGCCACCAGGTCGACGAGATGCCGGCGCGCCGCATCCAGCGGGCCCAACGGGTCGGCGCCCTGGCGCTCGCCGATGCCGTTGTGATAGACGTTGTCGACATGCACCGTCGGCAGCTCGAACAGCTTCTGGAAACCCAGGTAGTGGTCCTGGTCCGGGTGGGTGATCACCGCGGCATGGAAGTGGAAATCGTTCCTGAACTTGCCGAAGCGCCAGAGCAGGAAGCGCAGCATGTTGTCGCCTTCGCCGGCGTCCACCAGCATCAGGCGCTCGCTGCCATCGGCCAGCGGCACGACCAGCAGGCAACCGTCGCCCTGGCCGACATCGACGAACACCAGCTCCAGCAGCCGCTCGGCCTGCGTGTCCTGCCGGCGCACCCAGAAGTGCACCGGGTTGCCCGTCTTGTCCTTGCCCCAGCTGACTTTCAAGAGGTCCGGCGTTTCTTCCACCACATTGAGGAAGTCGCCCCACAGGATCTGCTTGAGCTTTTTGCTCGGGTCGTTCAGGTCGCGCAGGTAGACATCGTCTCCCGGGCCGGCGAATCGAATGCTCATGACGGGCTCCCTGTCAGGATGGGTGCGCCATGGCACCGCAGGCAGCGCGGCGCGTCAACGGCAATTCAGGGGATGCCGCGGCGCGGTACGTCATCCCTCTGACACAGGCTCAGCGCGCCAGCAGCTTCAGCAAGTTGCCGCGCGCCACCCACTCGCGCGTGGTGGGGCTCAGCTGGCGCAGGAAGGACTGCACGCTGCGGAACTTCATCTCCTCGCTGTCGCGCGAGCGGTGGCTGGCATCCGTGCCGACGATGAAGCGCTGCGGCTGGCTTTCGATCAGCGCCAGCCACTCGGGCCAGACCTGCTCGCCGTCGCGCAGGATGGTGTAGTCCGGCGATCGCGGATGGCGCGGCCAGGTGCGCGCGCTCAACTCGTAGGTCAGGTTCGGGTGCTGCGCCAGCAGGCGCTGCGCAATGAACAGCGGCGTGTAGCCGCCGTGGGCCCAGATCACCGGCACATCGGGAAAGTTCGCCAGCAGCTGCGAGAACTCGCGCAGCCGCGTCCATTCGATGTGCAGCAGAACCGGCACGCGGTGCTTGCGCGCCAGCGCCATGATGCCGCTCATCATCGGGCCCAGCGGGTCGTGGTCGGCCTCGGGGAAACCGGGCGATGGGAAGTGCACCGCGGAGACTTCGCCGATGCCCTGGAAGCGACCGCTGGCCAGCAGGTCGTCCAGCGTCTGCAGCAGCGCCGCATCCTGTGTCTCCCAGGCGCGGCGGTAGGCCGCTCGTTCCGGCGAGATCGTCGCAAAGGCGATGAAGCGCTGCGGCAGGCGCCGTGCGGCATCGGCAATCGACTCGTTGCTGCTGTTGCGGCCCCAGAACACGATGGCGCGTTCGGCGCCGTGGCGCTGCATCAGGTCGAGCTGCATGGCTTCGTCGTTCAGGTGCACGTGGGCATCGATGAACGGGATCGGCGGTGGGGCGGCGGGCGCCGCGGCGGCTGGATGCGGCGGCGCCGTCGCGGCGCAGCCCAGGACGGTGGCCATCAACGCGAGGGCGCAAAGGCGCGCTGGCGAGATCATGTCAGTTGCGCCATTGCGCTGTGCGCCACCCGGGACGCATGAAACCTTGGTGCACTTGCGTGTGGCTGCAGTCGGCCCATTGCGGTCTTTGGTGGTTGCTGGAAGCGGACGTCTGTTCTGTCTTGCCTTGGCCGGTGAATCCTCGTTGCACTGCGCCGGGATTCCGCCCCGGCAGGCGGGTCACTTTCTTCCTGGCCGAAGAAAGTAACCAAAGAAGGCCTTAAAACCCAAACGTTCATTTGTGCCTCCGTCACTCCAGCACGGAGGCACGGATGGACGTTCAGGTGCTTTCTTTGCCTACTTTCTTTGCACCAGCAAAGAAAGTAGGTCGGCCGCCGGGACGAAATCCCGGCCACTCCCGAGGACTCAACAATCGAATGTCGGCTCTCAGAACAACAACCGAACGGCCGCATCGGGCCGCAAGCCGCCATCACCGAAGGCCACAGTCGCTCAACAAGCATCGCAGCACGCAACGATCGAAGCTTCAGACTGGCGGCGTCGCCGCACGGCGGCTCTTGCGACGCCACAGCACACGCAGCCCGAAGAACGCCGCCGCCAGAACCAGCGCCCAGGGCAGCAGCGCGACGATCACCTCGATCATCACCGCGATGCTGCCGGCCAGCACATGCCCGGTGCGCTGCAGCGCTTGTTTCACCGGCGACCAGGCGCCGCCGTCCAGAACCGATGGCCGGGCGCTGAACTGCAGCGTGACATGCACCTTCTCGGTCTGCTGCGCCAGCAGCTTGCGGCGTGTGGCCAGGCTGTCGAGTTCACTCTGCACGCGCGTGAGTTCACGCTCGACCTCGATCAGGTCCTTCAGCTTGGCGTTCGGTGTGGCCATCAGTTTGCGCAGGTTGTCGCGGAACTCGGCGGTGTTCTTCTGTTTGGCCTCGGTGTCGATCACTTCGTCGGTCTTGTCCTCCGAGCGGGTGCTGTGCTGGCCCACGGTGCCGAGCGCGGTGACCTGGGCGAGAAAGGCCGCCAGCGCGGCCGGCGGCACCCGCGCTTCCAGCAACGCGCTGGCCGGGCGGCGCTCGTCGTCGCGGCTGATGCTGGCGTTCAGCACTTCGCAGCCCGCGGCGTTGCACGCGTCGGTGGCGGTTTTCCACGCGGCTTCGACACCATCGGCCGCCGTGAGCAGGTGCAGCTCGTGGCGCACCGCGAGGTAGCGTCTGACCGTTGCATCGGCCGCAGCGCCGGCATCGGCTGAGGGCGCCTGTTGCGAACGCTCGGCCTTGGCCAGCGGCGCGCCGGCATGGGCACGCGGGGCCGCGGCCATCGGGGCAGGCGGTGCGCCGGCGGCCACCGGCTCTTCGGACTTCGAACTGCAGGCGCTCAGTGCGAGCAGGATGGCGAGCAACAGGGCAAGGCGCATGGCAATGTCGGGTGAGTGGGGACAGCGGGTTCTACGCGGCACGGCCGAGTAGGGGGTTGGCGACCTGCGCGGGCCTGCCGTGCGCGGCATTCACGGCATCTCAGATCAACAGCATCGCCGCGGCCACCGCGGTGGGCAGCAGCGCGCCCAGCAGCAGCCCGCCGGCGCCGATGGATTCGTCCTCGAAGCCCTGCTTGAGCAGGGTCACGCCGGCCGGGTTGGGGGCGTTGGCAATCACCGTCAGGCCGCCGCCGGCCACGGCGCCGGCCACGAGCATGTACTTGGCCGGGTCGGAGATGCCGGTGATCAGCGAGCCCAGGTAGGTCAGCGCCGCGTTGTCGGTGATCGCCGTCAGGCCCAGCGCGCCGAAGAACAGCGCCGTGGGCTGCAGGCTGGACACGATGGGCTGCAGCCACCACTGCTGCAGCCCGCCCAGCACCACCAGGCCGGCCAGGAAGAAGGCGACCAGCAGCGCCTCTTTCAGGATCAGCGGCGATTGATGCCGCTGGTAGGCCTGCGCATAGCCCAGGAACATCAGGAACAGGCCGCCGAAGATCACCGGGTGGTGCGCAAACGCCACCACCGCGGCCAGGAAAGCCAGGTGGATGGCGATCACCAGCGGCGGCACCGGTGCCGCACCCGCAGCCGTGCCCGTAGCCGTGCCCGCGCCTGCGCCGGGTGCTGCCGGCGCCTGCTCCCCCCGCAGGTGCCGGCGCATCAGCCAGGTGATGCCGCTGGCGTTGAGCACCACGGCAATGGCGGCCTTCCATCCGAAATGAGCGGCCATGAAGGCGCTGTCCCAGTGCCAGGTGGCGGCCACCATCAGCACCGGCGGCGCCGCGAAGGAGGTCAGCGTGCCGCCGATCGACACGTTGACGAACAGCACACCCAAAGCGCCGTACTTCAGCCACTCGGGCATGCCGGGCCGGAACACCAGCGGTGCCAGCATCAGCGCGGCCAGCGTCATCGCGGCCGGCTCGGTGATCAGCGAGCCGGCCAGCGGCACCAGGGCCAGGCACAGCCAGCTCTGGGCCAGCGCGCCCGGCACCGGCAGCCCCCGCGCCAGCCCGGCCACCATCCAGCGCACCGCCTCGAGCACCGGCCGTGAACCGGCGACGACCATGATCACGAAGACGAACAGCGGCTCGGTGTACTGGCGCGATTCGGCATAGGCCACGGCCGTGGCGCCGCCCTGCATCACCGCCATCAGCGCCACCAGCACGATGGCCCAGAAGCCGAACACCACCTCCACTTCGCCCAGCAGGTGCAGCAGCCCGGCGTGGCGGGCGTGCCGGTGGGCCAGGCGTTCGAAGAGCTTGGCCGAGAAGGTGTGCAGCAGCGCGAGGGCGAAGACGACGGCGGCAAGGATCTCCATGATCCGATCGAGTATCACCCGGCGATGACCTCGCCCAGCCGGCTGACCAGCGCGTCCATCTGCGCCGCCGGCATGCCGCCGTAGCCGAGCACGAAGCCGTTGTAGCGGTGGCGCTCTGACTGCCGCAGGCACAGCGGGCTCAAGGGCCGCAGCGCCAGGCCCGACGCGCGGGCGGCGCGGGCCACCGCGACGTCGGCGACCGGCACATCGAGCCGCACCGACAGGTGCATGCCGCCGGCGCCGGCGGATGCCGTGAGCACGCCGTGCAGGTGTCGCCCGAGTGCCGTGCGCAGCGCATCGCCTCGCTCGGCGTACAGCATGCGCATGCGGCGCAGGTGCCGCGCAAAGTGCCCGCTGGTGATGAAGTCCGCGGTGGCCATCTGCTCGGCCACGCGGCCGTGCAAGGCCAGCCCACCGTCCGCCTGTTGCAGCACCTGCACCAGCGCCGGCGGCAGCACCATGAAGCCCAGGCGCAGCCCGGGGAACAGCGTCTTGCTGAAGGTGCCGAGGTAGATCACCGGCGCGTCGGCGCTCAGGCCCTGCACGGCCGGCAGCGGCGGGCCGGGGTGGCGGAATTCGCTGTCGTAGTCGTCCTCGATGATCCACGCGCCCAGTGCTCGCGCGCGTTCGATCAGCGCCAGGCGGCGCGTCAGGCTCATCACCGCACCCAGCGGGTACTGGTGCGAGGGCGTGACATAGATCAGCCGCGGCCGCGCGGCGCGGCTGTCCGGCGCCGGCAGGGCCAGGCCATGGGCATCGACGCCGATCGGCACCAGCCGCAGGCCGGCCGCCGCGAAGGCCGCATGGGCGCCCTGGTAGCCGGGGTCTTCCAGCCACACGCTGTCGCCCGGACTGGCCAGCAGCTGCGCGCAGAGATCGAGCGCACTCTGCGAGCCGGCGGTGATGAGCACCTGTTCGGCCTCGCACAGCACGCCGCGCGAGACGCGCACATGCTCGGCGATGGCGCTGCGCAATCCCGCGTGGCCACCCAGTGCGGCATAACCCAGCTGGCCCGCGCCGACCTGGCGCCACGCCCGGTTCATGCAGCGCCGCCAGGGCGCCAGCGCAAACTCCCGCAGCGCGGGCATGCCGGTGCGGAAAGGCAGCAGGTCGTCCGCGCCAGTGCCCGCGTCGGGCGGCGTCGCGATCCGGCGCGCCGGGTGCGGCGTCTTGCCCGGCGTCATGCCCAGTTCGGGCGCCGCACCAGCCGCCTCGGCGATCCGGGCGTGCGCCACCACCGTGCCTTGCCGCGTGGCGGCGACGAAGCCTTCGGTGTCCAGCCGCTCGTAGGCGTGCAGCACGGAGTTGCGCGCCACCGCCAGTTCGCGGGCCAGCGTGCGCGAGGACGGCAATCGCGTTCCCGCGGCGAGACGGCCGCTCAGGATGGCCGTACGCAAGCAGGTGTACAGCCGGTGCTGCTGCGACTGCGGCATGCCGGTCGATGGCCCGGATCCGCCGGAGAGCAGGAGTGCGAAATCCATCGTGGCCCCAAAAATGAGTCAGGTGCTGGATCTTGGCATGGTGCCATGGCCACCGTACCGTGGCCGCACCCTTCGCCTGCTCGCCCTGCTGTGAATCACGCCGCTTCGCACCCTCGTCCGCACCCGGGCCCGCACCCCCACCCGCACCCGCACCCCCACCCGCCTCTGCACCCGCGCCATGCCCTGCTGCTGCTCGCCACCGTGGCCCTCGCCTGGGGCATCAACTGGCCGATCGGCAAGGCCCTGCTGCAGTACCTGCCACCGATCTGGATCGTCACGCTGCGCTCGGCGCTGGGTGCACTGGCGCTGCTGGTGTTCTGCGGGCTGCGCGGCCGGCTGGTGTGGCCGCGCAGGGCCGACCTGCCGGTGATCCTGAGCGTGGGCCTGCTGCACATGGCGGCGTTCTCCGTGCTGGCCAGCATCGGGCTGCAGCATGTGCCGGCGGGGCGCTCCGTGGTGCTGGCCTACACCACGCCGCTGTGGGTGCTGCCGGGGGCCTGGCTGCTGCTCGGCGAAGCGCTGACGCGGCGGCGGCTGGTCGGTGTCGGCCTGGGGCTGGCCGGCTTGCTGCTGATCTTCAATCCGCTGAGCTTCGACTGGCAGGACCAGCGCGCCGTGCTCGGCAACGCCCTGGTGCTGCTGGCCGCCCTGTGCTGGGCCGCCAGCATCCTGGTGGTGCGCCGCCATACCTGGGTGACGCCGCCCTTCGAGCTGGTGTTCTGGCAGGCCCTGCTGGCCAGTGCGCTGCTGCTGCCGCTGGCGCTGCACGTCGAAGGCGTGCCGCGCATCGCGTGGCATGCCGAGCTGGTGGCGATGCTGCTCTACGGTGCGCTGTTCGGCATTGCGCTGGCGCATTGGGCGCTGGGCATCGTCAGCCGCGCGCTGCCGGCGACGACGACCTCGCTGGGCCTGCTGGGCGTGCCGGTGTGCGGCACGCTGTGTTCGGCGCTGGCCCTGGGTGAGCCGCTCGGTGCGCCGCTGCTGGGTGCGCTGGCGCTGATCCTGCTGGGCATTGGCGTCGGCACGCTGCGGCGGGGCTGACGCTGGCGATCCGGGCGCCGTCGCGTTGGCGGGGAGCGTCCGTGTTGGCTGTGCGCCAACCGGCGCTCAGGTGGGCGCCGGGTCCTGGGCCGGCCACAGCAGCGCGACGCACAGGCCGCTGCCGCCGCCGGGCACCTCGCCCAGCGTCATCGTCACGCCATGGCGGGCACAGATCTCCTGCGCGATGGCCAGGCCCAGGCCGCTGCCCTGCGGCTGGGTGCCCGGCGCGCGGTAGAAGCGCTCCAGCACCTTGCTGCGCTCGGACGGGGCGATGCCGGGGCCGTTGTCGACCACGGTCAGCACGGCGCGCTGGTCGTGCTGGGCCACCGTCACCGTCACCCGGCCATGCTCGGGCGTGTAGGTCAGGGCGTTGTGCACGAGGTTGGTCACCAGCTCGCGCAGCAGCACCGCCTCGCCGTGCACGGGCACCGCATCGGCGCCTTCGAAGCCGAGGTCGATGCGCTTGCTTCTGGCCAGCGCCAGCAGCTCGAAGGTGGCGTCGCGGGCCAGCTCGGTGAGGTCGAAGGCCGTCACCTCCAGCGTGCGGCCGGGCTCGCTGCGCGCCAGCGCCAGCAGCTGGCCGACCAGCCGGCCGGTGGCGTCGGTGGTCTCGTTCAGCTGCGTCAGCACCTGGCGCATCGCCGCCAGCTCGGTCTGCATCAGCGCATGGTCGACCTGGGCGCGCAGCACGGTCAGCGGCGTCTTCAACTGGTGCGAGGCGTTGGCGACGAAGCGCGCCTGGGCTTCGCCGAGCTGGCGCTGCCGCTCGGTGTGGGTGTTGATGGCGTGGATCAGCGGCGCCACCTCGCGTGGCACGGCGCGGGTGTCGATCGGCGTCAGGTCGTGCGCGCCGCGCGCACGCACCTCGCTGCGCAGGCGCTTCAGCGGCGCCAGGCCCTGGCGCACGCCCCAGGCGATCAGGCCCGCGGCCAGCGCGATCAGCAGCAGCTGCACGGCGGCCGCTTCGCTGACGATGCGGCGCGTCAGCTGGTGGCGGGCGTCCAGCGTCTCGGCCACCTGCACCAGCAACTGGCGCTGCGCGCCGCCCTCGGGCAGCGTGGTGCGCAGCGCCACGATGCGCACCGCCTGGTCCTTGTACGCCGCGTCGTAGAACAGCGGCTCGGCGGCCGGCACGGCCGGCGGCGGCGGCAGGTCGGCGTAGCCGGTGATGTGGCTGCCGGTGTCCAGGCTGGCGATGCGGTAGAAGATGCGGTCCTGCGCGTCGGTGCGCAGCATCTCCAGCGCGGCATAGGGCAGGTCGGCGACCACCTCGCCATCGGCCACGGCCAGGTTTTCGCTGACCACCAGCGCCGAGCCGAGCAGCGTGCGGTCGTAGGCCTCGTGGGCCTGGGCCAGGCTGCGCAGGTAGCTCAGCGCAAAACCGGCGGCCCACAGCAGCAGTGTCGGGATCAGCAGCCAGCGCAGCAGCAGGTTACGCAGGCGCATCGTCGGCTTCGAGCACGTAACCCAGGCCGCGCAGCGTGTGGATCGCGGCGCCGCTGCCGTCGAGCCGCCGGCGCAGGCGGTGCACGTAGACCTCCAGCGCATCGTGGCTGAGCACGGCATCGGCCGAGCACAGGCGCTGCGCCAGCGCCAGCTTGCTGACCGGCCGGCCCGGGTGCGCCATCAGCGATTCGAGCAGATCGTGTTCGCGCGGCGGCAGGTCGATGTGGCGCCCGCTCACCGAGAAGCGCCGCGACAGCGTGTCGAACGCCAGCCCGCCGACCTGGACCACCGCGTGCACGGCGCCCAGGCGGCGGCGGTACAGCGCGCGCAGCCGGGCTTCGAGCTCGGCCAGGTCGAAGGGCTTGGGCAGGTAGTCGTCGGCGCCGGCGTTCAGGCCCAGCACGCGGTCGTGCGTGTCGCCGCTGGCGGTGAGCACCAGCACCGGCACGCTGTCGCCGCGCTCGCGCAGCCGCCGCAGCAGCTGCAGCCCGGACAGCCCCGGCAGCGCCAGGTCGAGCACCACGATGTCGAAGGCATGCTCGCGCAGCAGCGCATCGGCCTGGTGGCCGTCGCCGCAGGCCTCGGCGGCGATGCCCAGCGCGGCCAGCGATTGGCGCAGCGTCAGCACGAGCTCGGCGTTGTCTTCGATCAGCAGGATGCGCATGGCAGGTGGCGGGGATGGCAGGGGTGGCGGCCGGGGTGAGGGTCAATCCGGCACGGGCGCTAGCGTACAGTCCCCGCGACGCGCTCCGCAGGCGGGACGGAGCGGATCGGAATCCACAGCGTGCCAAGACGACGAGAAGCGATGGTGGCAGCCTTGCTCGGGAGCGCCGGCGTGCGCGCGGCACCCGGGCCGCGCGTGCGTGTGTTCTCCACCACCGACCAACCGGTGGTGCAGCCGCTGATCGACGACTTCGAGCGCCGCCATGCCGGCACCCGCGTCGACTACCTGCAGTACGGCAGCATCGAACTGGTCGAGCGCTTCCTGGCCGATGGCGGGCGCAGCGCCGATGTGCTGTGGAGTTCGGCGATGGACCAGCAGATCAAGCTGGTCAACGACGGCCATGCGGCGCGGCACGCCAGCGCCCATGCCGCGCGCCTGCCGCGCTGGGCGGTGTGGAAGCAGGAGGCCTATGGCAGCACCTTCGAGCCGGTGGGCTGGGCCTACAACCGCCAGCTGCTGCAGCCGGCCGAAGTGCCGCGCAGCCACGCCGCGCTGACGGCCCTGCTGCGCGCCGACCCGCCGCGTTTCCGCGGCCGCGTGGCCACCTACGACATCGAACGCGCCGGCCTCGGCTTCCTGATCGCCACGCACGATGCGATGGCCTCGCCGCGCGCCTGGGAGTTGGTGCGCGCGCTGGGCGAATGCCGCGCCGAACTGCATGCCGACACGCAGGGCATGCTCGACAGCGTGGCCGCCGGCCGCGC
>NZ_DATILJ010000097.1:0-57808 GCF_035476535.1 Aquabacterium sp. | reverse complement strand
CACCTGCACCCCGGGGCCGTGGAACATCGAGCGCATGCTGCAGGCGGCAGATGCCTTCCCGATGAATTTGGGCTTCCTCGGCAAGGGCAACGCCAGCTTGCCCGCCGCGCTGCACGAGCAGATCAACGCCGGCGTGATGGGCCTGAAACTGCACGAGGACTGGGGCACGACCCCGGCCGCGATCAGCAACTGCCTGGACGTGGCGGAAGAAACCGACACCCAGGTCGCGATCCACAGCGACACGCTCAACGAATCCGGCTTCGTCGAGAACACCATCGCGGCGACCAAGGGCCGGTCGCTGTGTGCCTTCCACACCGAAGGCGCGGGCGGCGGCCATGCGCCCGACATACTGCGTGTGGTGGGCGAGGCGAACTTCCTGCCCTCCTCCACCAACCCGACGATGCCGTACACCGTGAATACGCTGGACGAGCATGTGGACATGCTGATGGTGTGCCATCACCTCGACCCCGCCATTGCCGAGGACCTGGCCTTCGCCGAGAGCCGCATCCGCCGCGAAACCATCGCCGCCGAAGACGTGCTGCACGACCTGGGCGCGATCAGCATGTTCTCGTCCGACAGCCAGGCAATGGGCCGCGTCGGCGAGGTGCTGATCCGCTGCTGGCAGACGGCGCACAAGATGAAGACGCAGCTGGGCAGCCTCGCGGGCGATTCGTCACGTAACGACAACCAGCGCATCAAGCGCTACATCGCCAAGCTGACGATCAACCCGGCGCTGTCGCATGGCGTGGCGCACGAGGTCGGCTCGATCGAAGTCGGCAAGTGGGCCGACCTGGTGCTGTGGCGGCCGGCCTTCTTCGGCGTCAAGCCCAGCCTGGTGCTGAAGGGCGGCTTCATCGCCGCGGCGGCGATGGGTGATGCCAATGCCAGCATCCCGACACCGCAGCCGGTGCACTACCGTCCGATGTTCGGCAGTTACGGCAAGGCGGTGGGCAGCACCTCGCTCAGCTTCGTCAGCCAGGCCAGCCTGGCCAACGGCGTGGCCGAGGCCTATGGCGTGAGCAAGCGCCTGGTGGCGGTGAAGGGCAACCGCACGATCACCAAGGCCGGCATGCTGCACAACCACTACACGCCGGTGATGGAGATCGACGCCCAGACTTACCAGGTCCGCGCCGACGGCCAGCTGCTGACTTGCGAGCCCGCCACCGAGCTGCCGATGGCGCAGCGCTATTTCCTATTCTGAGCGGCCAGCACCTGCTGCACCAGCGGCACCAGCTGCTCGACGGTGTACTCCTTCTGCAGCAGATGCGGCACACCCGCCTGCGCCGCCGCGGCACGCATGTCCTCGGACAGGTAGCCCGAGCTGATGATCACCGGCAGCGCGGGCCGCACGCTGCGCAGGGCCTGCACCACATCCAGTCCGGAGAGTTCAGGCATGTTGTAGTCGGTGATCACCAGGTCGAAGGCGGCGGGCTCTGCCTGCAGCGCGGCCAGCGCGGCACGCGCATCGCCGAAACAGCTCACCGCATAACCGGCACGATCGAGCAGCGCCTCCACCAACGTCACCATCACCGGGTCGTCGTCGACGTAGAGCACGCGCTCACCCTGCCCTTGCTGCGGAGGGGCAGCGGCCCGGTCGGTGGTGGGCGGCTGCGCCGGTGCCGGCAGCTGCGGCAGGTACACCTCGAAGCGGCTGCCCTCGCCCGGCGTGCTGTGCACGGCAATCGCGCCTTCGTGCGCGGCGACGATGCCGTGCACCACTGACAGCCCGAGCCCGGTGCCCTGGCCGACCGGCTTGGTGGTGAAGAAGGGTTCGAAGATGCGGGCCCGCGTGGCTGCGTCCATGCCGCTGCCGCTGTCACTGACCCACAGCCGGGCGTGCGGTCCGGGCCGCAGATGACCCAGTGCTTGTGCGCCGTCGGCATCCAGCGTCACCACCGCCAGGCCGACCGTCACCCGCCCGCTGCTGCCGTGCAGCGCGTGCCAGGCGTTGGTGCACAGGTTCATCAGCACCTGCTGGAACTGGTTGCCATCCACGCGCGCCCACACCGGCTCGGCGGGTAACACCACCTGCAGATCCACTGCCGCCGGCAGCGTGGCACGCAGCAGCGTCATCGAGGCTTCCACCAGCGGTGCCAAGGGCTGGGCCACCCGCGCCAGGGGCTGGCGGCGACCGAAAGCGACGATCTGCTGCACCAGGTTGCGCGCGTGGCCGCCGGCCTGGCCGATCTGCGCCAGGTGCGCGGCGGCTGGATGACCGGGCGCCAGCTGCTCGCGCGCCAGCGCCGCATTGCCGAGGATGGCGGCCAGGATGTTGTTGAAGTCGTGCGCAATGCCGCCCGCCAGCGTGCCGATGGCTTCCATCTTCTGCGATTCGCGCAGCTGGCTCTCCAGCACCGAACGGCGGGCCTCGGCCTGCCGGGCCTGGCTGATGTCGGTGAACATCGCCAAGGCACCGGCGTAGTGGCCGGCGGCATCGATGATCGGGTTCATCGCCAGCGAGGCCCACAGCGCCGTGCCGTCCTTGCGCCGCAGCTGCAGCTCGTGGTGCGTGGTCGCGGCCTGGTCGCGCAAGGCCAGGCTGGCCGCCACCTGGGCGCGGCCGGGCTCCTCCAGCAGCACCGTCAGGGGCAGGCCGATCAGCTGCCCGGCCTCATAGCCCAGCATCTGCAGCGCCTTGGGGTTGACGAAGGAGGTGCGCTGCTCGGCGTCCCCCATCCAGATGCCTTCGTCGGCGGTCTCGACGATGCGGCGGTAACGCTCCTCGCTATCACGCAATTGGCGCGTCATGCGCTGGGCCACGGCATGCGCGCGCTCGCGGCCGCGCACCAGTTGCTGCGTCAGCAGCGCCAGCAGCAGGCTGACGCCGATGCCGGCAATGACGATGATGCGCGGCGCATCCAGGTTGTGCAGCGCGTCGAAATCGGCCTGCGTGCGCACCACCAGCGTCCAGGTGTGCCCGGCGAAGCCGATGTACTCCTGCGCCTCGAAGCGCGCCGCCTGCGCCTGCGCGCCGCCGGACTGGTACATCAGCGTCGCGTCGTTGAGCGCCACCCCGTCATGGATGCGCACCTCCAGGCCCGGCATGCCTTCGCCATACAGGCTGGACATCAGGTCGCTCATGCGGAACGCCGCGAAGACCCAGCCGCGGTGGTGGCGCCGGCGTTCGTCCACCGTCGCCAGCGGCTGCCCAGGCGCATACAGCGGCAGCACCATCAGAAAGCCGTTCTGCGGCCCGGATTCGGGGTCGATCAACAGACGCAGCTTGCGCGTGATCGCGATGCTGCCCGAGTCCCGCGACTGCAGCATTGCCGCGCGCCGCACCGGCTCATCCTGCAGATCGAAGCCCAGCACCGTCAGGTTCTGCCCGATCGCCGGCGCGACGAAGGTCACCGGCGAGCTCAGCCGGCCGCCGGCCGCCCGCAGCGCCGGCGCATGGCCGATGGCCTGCAGGCCGGCAAAGTCTGCCCCGGCGAGCAGGGCGTCGACGTAGGTCGAGAAGGCCGCCGCGTCGACCCGCTCGGCAGCGCGGAACAAGCCCTGCGCGCCGCGCAGCACCAGCTCATAGCTGGCGATGCGCTGCTCGACGCGGTTGGCCGTCTGGCGCAGGCCCAGGTCGAAGCTGGCGCGCAGCGTCTGCTGCTGCGTGCGTTGCTCGTGCAGCGCCAGCACTGCGGTGATGGCCAGCGCGGCCAGACCCACGAGCCAGGGCAGCAGCAGGGTCAGCAGTCGTTTCACGCCATCGGCCCGTGGGGGTTCGCCGGTGGCCGTCAGAACTGCGTCATCGCGCGCGCCAGGTCGGGCTTGAAGTACTTCTCGAAGATGCGCTGCATCGTGCCATCGCGCCGCATCTGTTCGACCAGACCGCGCCAGGCCTGCTGCTGGGCCAGGGGCAGCGACTTCTTCGACATGATCAGCCCATGCGGCACCGGCGGATCGTCGAACTCGAGAATGCTGGTCTGCTCGCGAATGCGTCCGCTGTCCAGCGTCGGGTAGTCGAAGGGCTCGATGATCATTGCCTGCACCCGGTTGTCCATCAGGATCTGGTACAGCGGCTCCAGTTGCGTCGCATAGCTCACGCGCTGCTGGGCTTCGAGCTTGTCCACCATCTTGTTGGCCGTGGGGCTGTAACGAAAGCCGCGGATCGCGCCGAGCTTCAGCGCGGCATTGCGCTCCAGGTCGGCATGCGTCGCCACGCCGGCATCCTTGCGCACCAGCAGGTAATACTTGTTCGAGAAGTACCAGGCGAAGGCGGCGAACTTGTCGCGCGCTTCGTTGCTGATGCCCGACAGGCTGAAGTCCAGCGCGCCCGACTCGATGAGCTGCCAGATGCGCGCCCGCGGCATCAGCGACACCACCAGCTTGCAGCCGCTGCGGCGCGCCAGCTCGTCGGCCACGTCCTTGTCGATGCCTTCGCCGGTCTGCCCGGAATACAGCAGGCCGTGCTCATGCAGCGCCAGGCTTAGCGGCCGGGCGCAATCAGGCAGGTCGGCCGCGTCAGCGGGGCGACCCAGGAAGCACGCAGCCAGCAGCAGAGGAATCCCGACGAAACGCATGATGTTGCCCTCATGTCGATGCGATGTCGGCACGCTGGCTGGCCGACAGGCCGATGATAGTTTCGCTGTGGTGGGCGCGGTACAGTCGGGCCTTACGCAAAAGTACCATCCGCCCTCGACGGCGGGTCCCACCCTGGCTGAATGACCGCCGACCCGCCGAGCTTCGTGGCCGACGTTGCCGCCCAGGTGGTGGCCTGGCACAACCGCCACCCGCTGGCTCGCCGCATCACGCGCAAGGATGTGCAGGGCGTGGGCATCGTCACGCTGCCTTATGCGCGTGATGGCCAACGGCCCTGGGATGCACCGCAACCCAAGCGCGGCCTGCTGGCACTGATGTTCCCGCCGCGCCAACACCGCCGCGTGTGGCCGGTGTTCAGCGAAGACCTGCTGCCCGAGATCGGCATCCAGCGCGTGGTGAAGTTCGCCACGCGGCATGGCCAGACCGATCGACCCGGCCCGATGGACCTGCCCGAACGCGTGGCGAGCTTCGACCGCGACCTGCTCGACGCCCCGGGCGCCGAATTTCCGCCCGAGCGGCTGAACCGCTATCTGGTGACCGCGGCCATCGACATCGGCCCGGCACGGCCACGCCTGCTGCTGGGCGCCGGCAAGCGGCCCGAGGTGCTGGGCCCGCGCCTGTGGAGCCTGCCCCGGCTGGCCGCGCTGGGCGGTGGCCTGCTGCTGGTGATGGTGTTCGGCGTGGCCGGTTTGTGGTTGAAAGCGATGCCGCAGCGGGGAACGATGCCGACCGTGGCGGCCAAGGCGGGAACGGCATCCGCGCCCCAGGCGTCGGCCGCGCCGGTGGTGCGCGCCAGTGCGGCCGGGCGGGCGTCGATGCCCGCATCGGTGATCATCACGGCGCCTGCATCGGCGCCCCCGGCCGCGTCCACGGCGTTCGCGCCCGCCACAGCGCCCGCAACGTCACCCGCGGCACTACCCGCATCGGCGCTTGCCACGCCGGCCTCCGCAGCCTCGCGGGCGCCGGTGCCGGTGACACCCTCGCGGCTGGCCTCGGCGATCAGCGTGCCCGCCTCGGCGAGCGTTCCGAAACGGCCACCAGCCGCCGCGCCCTTGCCTGTCGAACACGCGTCGGTGGCCGCGCCGGCCGTCCCGTCGCTCGCCGAGGTGGCGCGTGCTTCAACGCCGCTGGTGCCCCGCCTTCGACCCGACCTGGCCGCTTCCGCACGCGCCGAGTCGCCGCAGCCCGGCGGTGCGTCCAGGCCGGTCGCCGGATTGCCCGACCCAGGGCCTGGCAACGCGGACAGGCCACGTCCGGCGGCCTCCGCCGCCCAACCGGGTGTTGCGCGTTTCTACGCCTTGGTGACCCGCCCGGTGCGCAGCAAGGCCGAGGCCGAGTCCATGCTGCGCCGCCTGCGTGCCGAAACCGACCGCATTGCCCACCCCACCGCCACACAGACCGCGCTGCAGGAATCGCGCGACGGTTGGCGCGTCACGTGGTGGCCCTTCACCAACCCGCGACAGGCCGAGAACGCCCGCGTAGCGCTGGCCCGGCGCATCGAACTCGAAATGGTCGACTTCTGATCCCGCCACGCGGCGCGACAATCGCCCGATGCTGACGATCAACAAACTCATTCCGCAGGGTCGCGGCCTCGCCGCCGTGCTGTTGCGACGCGCCACCACGGTGGAACTCGATTGGGACCTGCGGCAGAAAAGCCGCTTCGAGGCCAGCGATTCGGCCGGGCGCCAACTGGGCGTGTTCCTGCCGCGCGGCACCGTGGTGCGCGGCGGCGATGTGCTGGTGGCCGAGGACGGCTCGCTGGTGCTCGTGCGCGCCGCCCCGCAGGCCGTGCTGGTGGTGCGCCATTGCAGCGATCATGGCTCTCCCTTCGACCTGCTGCGCGCGGCCTACCACCTGGGCAACCGCCATGTGGCGCTGGAGTTGAAGCCGGATCACCTCAAGCTGGAGCCGGACCATGTGCTGGCCGATCTGTTGCGGCAGCAGCACCTGATCGTCAGCGAGGCCAACGAAGCCTTCGAGCCTGAAGCGGGTGCGTATGCAGCCGGCGCTCACGCCCATGCAGGACATGGCCACGATCACGGTCACGCCGGCCACGATCATGGGCACGACCACGACCACGACCACGATCATGGCCACGCGGACGGCCATGACAGCGGCCACGGCCATACGCACTGATGTCCTCGCTGCTGGCCCTGATGCGTCTGGCCTCGCCGGCGCTGCCGGTGGGCGGCTTCAGCTACTCCGACGGCCTTGAAGCCGCAGTCGATGCCGGCGAGGTGAGCGATGAAACCAGTGCCCTGCACTGGCTGCTGCAGCAACTGCAGCTGACGCAGCAGCGTGCCGAGCTGCCGCTGGTGGCCGCGGCCTTCCAGGCCTGGCAGGCCGGCGACGTCGAGCGCATCACCGCTCTGAACGACTGGGTCATGCAGACCCGCGAAACCCGCGAGCTGCGGCTGCAGACCGAGCAGATGGGCCGCTCGCTTAGCGATTGGCTGCGCCAGCGGCAGCCGGGCGACGAACGCGTGGCCGCGCTGCGTGCACTGAAGCCGGCGCCCGCCTGGGCGGTGGCCTTTGCGCTGGCCGGCGTGCACAGCGGCGCGCCGTTGGCCGAGGTGCTGCAGTGCAGCGGCTTCGCCTGGGCTGAGAACATGGTGCAAGCCGCGCTGAAAGCCGTGCCGCTGGGCCAGAGCGCGGGCCAGCGGCTGCTGGACGCCCTGACCGCTGCACTGCCGGGCACTGCCCTGGCCGCGCTGGTGCTGGCCGAACAAGGCGATGCGGCGCGCCAGAGCTTCGCGCCGATGTTCGCCATCCTGTCGGCGCGACATGAAGCGCAGTACTCACGGCTGTTCCGGTCCTGAGCACCTGACCCGGGCCATGCGCCTGGCATGCCGCTCGCTACACTGCGCCGATGAGCCCAGCCCTGCACACCATCGCCCACCGCACCAAGAGACTGCCGCCGCTGCGCGTGGGGGTGGGTGGCCCGGTCGGCTCGGGCAAGACCACGCTGGTCGAGATGCTGTGCAAGACCATGCGCGAGCGCTGGGACCTGGTGGTCATCACCAATGACATCTACACCAAGGAAGACCAGCGCCTGCTCACCGTCGCCGGCGCGCTGGCACCCGAGCGCATCATGGGCGTGGAGACCGGCGGCTGCCCGCACACGGCGATCCGCGAAGACGCCTCGATCAACCTCGAAGCCGTCGACCGCATGCTGGAACGTTTCCCGGATGCCGACATCGTGTTCATCGAGTCCGGCGGCGACAACCTGGCCGCCACCTTCAGTCCGGAACTGAGCGACTTGACGATCTACGTGATCGACGTCGCCGCCGGCGAGAAGATCCCGCGCAAGGGCGGCCCCGGCATCACCAAGAGCGACCTGTTCGTCATCAACAAGACCGACCTGGCGCCGCATGTGGGCGCGGATCTGAGCGTGATGGAAGCCGATACGCGGCGCATGCGCCCGAACCGCCCGCATGTGATGACCAACCTGCGCACCCGCCAGGGCCTGGCCGAGGTGGTGGCGTTCATCGAACGCAAGGGCTTGCTGGTGGCCTGAGCCGGCCTTCGATTCAGGCTGTTTTCAGGCTGTCGCGGCCGCGGGCATGATCATCACGGTGTGCACGCCGCTCGCGCGGCCGGCGCACGCGCTGCGTGCTTCGTCGAACACCTCGCGCGCGCAGTCGTGGCAGCAGCCGCAATGGCTGGCGACGCCGGTCTGGTCTTGCAGCACTTCAAAGTCAGCCACGCCATGCTGCACCGCGCGGTGGATGTCGCGGTCGGAAACTCGGCGGCACAGGCAGACGATCATGGCAGGCACCCAAATGGATGCCGCCAGTCTACAAGCTAATACGAATTGTTCTCAATCACCCGAGTTCAGCGAAGGGGCTTCGGCGGCAGATGTCACGAACCGCCGCCCTCGCCCATCTGCGACTGCAGGTAGTTCTGCTCGCCGACCTGGGCCACCAGGTCGATCTGGGTTTCCAGGTGGTCGACATGCTCTTCGGTGTCTTCCAGGATGTCGCGCAGCAGGTCGCGGGTGACGTAGTCGCGCACGGTTTCGCAGTGCGCGATGGCGTCGCGCAAGTGGATCACCGAACCCTGCTCGATCTTCAGGTCGCAGGACAGCACTTCGATCGCACTTTCGCCGATCAGCAGCTTGCCCAGGTCCTGCAGGTTGGGCAGGCCCTCGAGCATCAGGATGCGTTCGATCAGGCGGTCGGCATGCTTCATCTCCTCGATCGATTCGTCGTACTCGTGCTTGGCCATGCGGCCGAAGCCCCAGTTCTTCAGCATGCGACAGTGCAGGAAGTACTGGTTGATGGCGGTCAACTCGTTCTTCAGCTGCGTATTGAGGTGCGCAAGCACCTGGGCATCACCCTTCATCATCGTCCTCCGGTCAGTGCGTGGCGGGTATTCTCCCGCCTCCACCGCGTTCCGGTGCCGATTTCGAAGGCTGTCCCATGCTGATCAACTGCGTTGCGTACCACCAGGGCACCAAGCTGGCCGATATCCCGGTCGAGGCCATCAGCGATCACCTGAGCCAGCCGGACTGCTTCGTCTGGGTGGCCCTGCGGGACGCATCGGAAGCCGAACTGGCCCAGGCGCAGCGTGAATTCGGCCTGCATGACCTGGCCATCGAAGACGCGCGGCACGGCCACCAGCGGCCGAAGATCGAGGAGTACGGCGACACCCTCTTCGTCGTGCTGCACCTGGTGGAGTTCAGCCCCACCGATGAGTTGCGGCTGGGCGAGGTGCACATCTTCACCGGGCCGAACTTCGTGCTGTCGGTGCGCAATCGCAGCACGCAGGGCTTTCTGGGCGTGCGCCAGCGCTGCGAGCGTGAACCGCAGCTGCTGCGCCTGGGCTCCGGTTTCGTGCTCTATGCCTTGATGGATGCGGTGGTCGACCGCTACTTCCCGATCGTCGACGCTCTGGAGACCGAACTCGAAACCATCGAGGGCCAGATCTTCGAGCGCAACGCCGGCCGCGCCAACATCGAGCGGCTCTACGAGCTGAAGCACAAGGTCATCGCACTGCGGCACGCCGTCGCCCCGCTGCTCGAGGCCGTAACCAAGCTGCACGGCGGGCGCGTGCCCGCGGTGTGTGCGTCCAGCGAGGCCTATTTCCGCGACGTGCACGACCACCTGGCCCGCATCCAGAACTCGATCGACACCATCCGCGACACCATCGGCACCGCCATCCAGGTCAACCTGTCGATGGTGACGATCGAGGAGTCGGAAGTGACCAAGCGGCTCGCCGCCTGGGCCGGCATCTTTGCGGTGGCGACCTTCTTCGTCGGCATCTGGGGCATGAACTTCGAGCGCATGCCCGAGCTGAAGTGGGCCTGGGGCTACCCGGTGGCGCTGAGCCTGATCGCCGGTACTTGCGGGCTGATGTGGTGGCGCTTCCGGCGCGCGGGCTGGTTGTAGCGCGGCGCCTTGATCCAGCGCAGGGATTTGAGAATGCTTCTTGTTATGATTCCACCTCCTGCTGCTTCCGAGTACCACGAACATGCTTCGCCGTCCTTTGCTGGCCTCGGTGCCCGCGCTGATCGCTGCCCTGTTTGCCGCGGGCGCTGCCCAGGCGCAGGAGAAGGTGCTGAACATCTATTCGGCCCGTCACTACCAGACCGATGAGGCGCTGTACGCCAACTTCACCAAGGCCACCGGCGTCAAGATCAACCGGCTTGACGGCAAGGAAGACGAACTGGTCGAGCGCATCCGCAACGAAGGGACGGCCAGCCCGGCCGACATCCTGATCACGGTGGACGCAGCGCGGCTGGAAGTGGCCGATTCGCTCGGGCTGTTCCAGCCGGCCCGCTCCAAGCTGCTCGAAGAACGCGTGCCGGCCACGCTGCGCACGCCGAACTGGTTTGCCTTCTCCACCCGTGCGCGGGTGATCGTCTACAACAAGGCGGCGGTCAAACGCGAGGCGGTGCAGAGCTACGCCGACCTCGCCGCGCCGGCGCTCAAGGGCCAGGTCTGCGTGCGTTCGGGAGCCCATCCCTACAACCTGTCGCTGGGCGCCGCGATGATCGCGCACGACGGCGAAGCGAAGACCGAGGCCTGGGCGCGCGGCCTGGTGGAGAACTTCGCACGCAAGCCGATGGGCGGGGACACCGACCAGATCAAGGCCGTGGCGGCCGGCGAATGCGGCGTGACGATCTCGAACACCTACTACCTCGTGCGCTTGATGCGCTCGAAGAATGCGCCGGACCTGCAGGCCATCAATGCGGTGGGCATCGTCTGGCCGAACCAGGCCAGCTGGGGCACGCATGTGAATGTCTCGGGCGCCGGCGTGCTCAAGCATGCGCCGCATCGCGAAGCCGCCGTGCAGTTCCTGGAGTACCTGGCCAGCGACGAGGCGCAGGGCTACTTTGCCAACGGCAACAATGAGTGGCCGGTGGTGAAGAGTGCCCCGATCGTCAACAAGGAGCTGAGCGCGCTCGGCACGTTCAAGGCCGATCAGTTGCCGATCGGCGATCTGGCCAAGACCACCGTCCAAGCGCAAAAGGTGTTCGACCGCGCCGGGTGGAAGTAGGACGGCGCATCCGGCCCGGCGCCGCATGGCAAGTCAGTGCACGCTGGCTGGGTGGCCGCGTGCGATCTGCCGGCACAGCAGCACCATCGGCAGGAGCCCGACCAGAACGATCGCCAGCGCCGCGGTGGAGGCCTCGGCCAGGCGCTCGTCGGATGCCAGCGTGTAGGTCTGCGTGGCCAGCGTATCGAAGTTGAACGGGCGCATCACCAACGTAGCCGGCAATTCCTTCATCACGTCGATGAAGACCAGCAGCGCGGCCGTCAGCACACTGCCGCGCAGCAAGGGCAGGTGCACCCGGCGCAGCGTGTGCAGCGGTCCGTGCCCGAGGCTGCGCGCCGCATCGTCCATGGACGGCGTGATCTTCGCCAGACCGGCATCCACCGTCTGCACCGCCGCGCTGAGATAACGCACCAGGCACGCGTACACCAGCGCAGCGATGGTGCCGGTGAAGACCAGGCCGACCTCACGCTGCAGCAGCCGCCGCAGCCCATCGGCCAGCAGGTGATCCAGCTGCGTCACCGGGATCAGCACGCCGACGGCGATCACCGAGCCCGGCAGCGCGTAGCCGAGGCCGACGACGCGGTGGGCCCAGCGCATCGCCGGCTGGCGGTTCAGGCGCGCGGCATAGCCGATCAACAAGGCCAGCAGCACCGCCAGGACCGCCGTGCTGCCGGACAGCAGCACGCTGTTGCCGGCCAGCGTGACGAAGCGCAGACCGAATTGCGCGTCGCCCTGCGTCAGCGTCATCTGCAGCAGCACGGCCGCCGGCAGCACGAAGCCCAGCACCAGCGGCACGGCGCACCCCGCGGCCGCCAGCAGCGCCCGCGTACCGGCCAGGCGCTCACGCGGCGTGCCGCTGCGGCGCAACGTGGTGTCGTGGTAGCGCGAGCCGCTGCGCGACAGCCGCTCCAGCACCAGCACGATCACGACGAAGGCCAGCAGCGCCAGCGCCAGCTGGGCCGCGGCCACCCGGTCGCCCAGCGAGAACCAGGCGCGGTAGATGCCGGTGGTGAAGGTCTGCACCGCGAAGTAGGAGACCGTGCCGTAGTCGGCCAGCGTCTCCATCAGGGCCAGTGCCATGCCGCCGGCGATGGCCGGCCGCGCCAGCGGCAGCGAGATGCGCAGAAAGCCTTGCCAGGGCGACAGGCCCATCGAGCGCGCCACCTCGACCAGGCCGCCCGCGCGCTCGATGAAGGCCGTGCGCGCCAGCATGTAGACATACGGGTAGAGCACCAGCGAGAACATCAGCGCCGCGCCACCGGTCGAGCGCACGTTGGGAAACCAGTAGTCGGCGCGGCGCCAGCCGAAGGCTTCGCGCAGTGCGGTCTGCACCGGTCCCACGTACTGCAGCAGGTCGGTGTAGGTGTAGGCCGCAACATAGGCCGGCATGGCCAGCGGCAGCACCAGCGCCCACTCCAGCGTGCTGCGCAGTGGAAAGTCGTAGCGGGTGACCAGCCATGCGGCGCCCACGCCCAGCAAGGCCACGCCCAGCGCGACAGCGGCGGACAGGTACAGCGTGGTCAGCACGTAGTCGGGCAGCACGGTGGCCAGCAAGTGCGACCAGGTGGCCCCGGTGCCGCCCGCAAAGACATGCAGGCCCACCGAGACCAGCGGCGCGGCCACCAAGGCTGCCACGAGCAACGCGCACAGCATCAGCCACGGCACGCGCGGGGCAGTGGGCAGACGAAACACGGCAGGCGCGCGCACGGCCGCAGTGTATCGGCGGGCCACTGAAAAGCCCTGCCGTCCGCCGGCGCGTCGCCGGGGGACGGCCCCGTATCATGGGTGGCATGTCCACATTGCCGCCCTGGCTCGCCATCGACACCATCAGCGTCGGTTATGGACGCAAGGATGTTGTCGAGCGCCTGTCGATCACGCTCGCCGCCGGCGCCATCGGCTGCCTGCTGGGCCCTTCGGGCTGCGGCAAGACCACCGTGTTGCGGGCGGTGGCCGGCTTCGAGCCGCTGCGCGCCGGCCGCATCCTGCTGGGCGGTCAGGTCGTCAGCACCCCGGGCCAGCAGGTACCGCCTGAATCACGCCGCATCGGCATGGTGTTCCAGGACCATGCCCTCTTCCCCCACTTGAGCGTCGAGGCCAATGTCGGCTTCGGGCTGCGCGGCCGGGCCGACGCTGCACGGCGCACGCTGGAGATGCTGGAGACCGTGGGCCTGGCCCATGCCGGGCGCCGCTATCCGCACGAGCTCTCCGGCGGCCAGCAGCAACGCGTGGCCCTGGCCCGCGCGCTGGCGCCGGAGCCGGCCTTGCTGCTGCTGGACGAGCCCTTCGCCAACCTCGACATCGAACTGCGCGAACGCCTGGGTGGCGAGTTGCGCCAGTTGCTGAAGGCCGCCGGCACCACCGGGCTGATGGTCACCCACGACCAGCACGAGGCCTTCGCGATTGCCGATGACATCGGCATCATGAGCGATGGCCGCATCCAGCAATGGGACTCGGCCTACAACCTGTATCACCGCCCGGCCAACCGCTTCGTGGCCGATTTTGTCGGCCAGGGTGTCTTCCTGCCCGGCGTGGTCGCCGAGGGCAGCAGCGTGCGGCTGGAACTCGGCGCCTATGCTGCGCCGCAGGCCGTGCGCTGCACCGAGCACGGCGATCTGTGCCCCACCGGTTGCCAGGTCGATGTGCTGCTGCGGCCCGACGACGTGGTGCACGACGACGCCAGCCCGGTGACCGCCGAGGTGCTGGCCAAAGCCTTCCGCGGCGCCGAGTTCATCTACACCTTGCGGCTGGACAGCGGGGCGACGGTGCTGTCGCTGGTGCCCTCACACCACAACCACGCGATCGGCGAACGCATCGGCATCCGGCTCGAACTGGACCATGTGGTGGCCTTCAAGCGTGACAGCGGACCGATGCTGAACTGCGCCTGACGCAAAGCAGCAGGTTTGTCGGGGCTGCTCAGGACGCGTTGGCTTGCTTCAACAGCCGCGCCACTTCGTCCTGTCCGGCGAATTCCTTGCCGAGCTTGGCCAATTGCTCCAGCTCGGTGCGCGCTGACTTCTTGTCGCCGGATTCGAGGTAGATCTTGGCCAGGTTCAGACGGAAACCCGGCACTTGCGCCATCTGGGCAACCACTTTTTTCTGCACCTCCAGCGCCCGCGGAAACTGTTTTTCGCTGGCCAGCACCATGGCCAGCGTATCCATCAGCGCCGGTTGACCCGGCGCGGCCTTGACGGCCCGTTCCGCGTAGGCCAGCGCACCGGGCTTCTTCTGCCGCAGCTGCAGCCAGGCCACGTTGTTCAAGGCCAACGCATTGTCCGGATGACGCTTCAGCACCTCCAGGTACCGGGTCTCGGCCAGCGGCAGGTCATTCGAGCCGATCGCCACATCACCCAGATAGAACAGGAACTTGCTGTCGTCGGGGTGATCCTTCAGCCAGCTGTCGGCGAACTTGTTGGCTTCACCGACACGCTGCGCGGAGATGAAGGTGAGATGCAGACGCGACGCCGCCACCGACGCATCGGTCTTGGTCAGGGCCTTGCGAAATGCGGTGATCGCGGCGTCCCAATGCTTCTGCGAGGCCTCGATCTCGCCTTCGCTGACGAAGCCCGTGCCGTCGTCGGGACGGCGCTCCTGCAAGCGGCGTGCGGCGGCAATCGCATCCAGCGGCTTCTTTTGCTGCCAAGCGAGGGCGATCGCCATCTTGTGCGCCATCAATGAATCGGGTTCACGCTCCAGCGCCCGCCGCACATCACGTGTCGCGGCCTCCAGGTCCTTGCCCGCCAGCTGCGCGGTCGCCAGCCCCAGGTAACCCACCGCGGCGTCGGGCCGCAGCGACACCAGCTTGCCGTAGGTGCTGAGCGCCTGTTGCCGATCGTCCGTGCCAAGTTGGGCGCGGCCCAGCCGGTCCAGCAGTTCCACGTTGTCGGGCACCGTCGCCAGGGCCGCCTGGGCAGCGGACAGCATGGCCTTGTTGTCGCGCGTACCTGCCAGAAAATCGATCTGGGCCACGCGCGCCTGCACATCCGAAGGATTTGCCGCCACCGCATCGGCGAACAGCTTGGCGATGTCCGCCGTGGGCGCTCCGTTGCGGGTCTTGAGTTCAGCCAGCGCGAGCAAGGCCGGGATGTTCTTCGGATCCAGCTTCAGGATGGCCTGGAAACGACCCTGCGCCGCCTCCGGCTGCTTCTGCAGCATGTCGATGCTCGCCAAGCCAGCCGCCGCTGGCAGGTACTTGGCATCCTTCGCCAGGGCCTGATCGAACGCCGCACGTGCAGCCGCGAGGTCCTGCTTGGCCAGCCAGACCCGCCCCCGAAGACCTGGGCCCACGGGGCTGTCAGGCTGCTTTTTCTCAAGCGACTCGATCGCTTTCAGCGCCGCCTCGAACTCCTTGCGCTGCAGCCGTGCGCTGATCAGCGCCAAGTCGACCGCACGGCCGTCGTCAGACGCGGCCAGGCGTTGCAGCTCGCCAAAGGCAGCATCGGCATCGCCCTTGTTCAACTGCGACAACGCGACCGCGGCACTCAGCCGCTTGTCGTCGGGCTTGAGCTTGGCGGCCTTGGCAAACAGCGCCTGGGCCATCTTGTCGTCGCCATTTTGCAGATAGGCCTGAGCCGCCAGCGCCAGCACCGGCGCCGCGACGGACGGCGAATCCAGCATGGGCTTGAGTGTGGCCAGCGTTTTTTCGGGTTGGCGCGAGCGCAGGTAGGTGTCGGCCAGCAAGCGCCGCGCCTCCAGCGCATTCGGGGCCAGTTGTACGGCGCGACTCAACAGCGCTTCGGCCTGCTGCAGCGAGCCCAGTTGCAACTCCACGGCGCCGGCGAACTGCAAGGTGCGCACACTGTTCGGCGCCGACTGCAGCACCGGCTGAATCAGGTCCTGGGCCCGCTTGAAGTCCATGCGCGCAAAGGCCAGTTGCGCGTCGAGGAACCGCGTCTGCGGATGGTTGGGGCGAATCTTCTTCAACGCGTCGAGCTGACGACCCGCCGCTTCCACATCCCGCTGCAGCAGGGCCAACGAGATCAGCGCAGCATGCACCTCGGGCAGATCGTTGCGTACCAGCAGCGCCTTGCGGTAGAGCTCTGCGGCACCGGCACGGTCTCTCTTGGCGTGCCACAGCATCTCGGCCTTGAATTGCAAGGCGTCGGTGTTGTTGGCTGCCTTGGCCAGCAACACGTCGATCACCTTCAGGGCGCCCTCGATGTCACCGCCAGCCGCCTTGAGCCGCGCGTCGAGCACCACCGCCGGGCCATAGTGCGGCGAAATCGCCAGCGCCTTGTCGACGGCCGTGCGCGCTTCGTCCGCCGCGCCCTGCATCGCGTAGGCGGTGGCCAGCGTGGTCTGCAGCTCGATGTCGAGCGTCGGGTCTTTCAGATCGATGCTGCCGAGCTCATCGGTCAGCTTGCGCAACTGGCCCTGGGCCAGCAAGGCGCGCGCGCGCAGCGGCACCACCTGCGCTTCCGGGTATTTCAGGTCCACCGCGCGGCGCAACTCAGCCTCGGCACCGGCCGCGTCACCGTTCTCCAGCAAGGCCTGGCCCAGCAGGAAGCGGCCCTCGGCAGACGACGGATTCTTCTCCAGCAGGTTCTTCAACTGGATCACGGCCGCCTTGGCGTCGCGCTTGTCCAGGTAGTCCTTGGCCGAAGCCAGCAACTCGCCCTCGCTTTTGCCGCCACAAGCCGTCAGCACCAGGGCCAGCAGCAGCGTGGCCAGCACGGGAATTCGTTGACGACGCATCACGGCTTTGTCCTTCATCAGCACTGTCCCGACGCGGGTTTCAGTGAATTCGGCCCAGCGTGCTCAGGGTGCGCACAGCGCCTTCGCCGATGGCGGCACCGAAGCGTTTGGCCAGGCGCTCGGCGACGTTTTCTTTCGGTGTGTAGTCGATGACTTCTTCGGCCTTGATGACCTCGCGCGCCACATGATCGAGATTGCCGAAGTGATCGGCCAAGCCCAGCCTGACGGCCTCTTCGCCATTCCAGAACAGACCCGAGAAGGTCTCGGGCGCTTCCTTCAGCCGCTCACCCCGCCCTTGCTTGACCACCGTGACGAACTGGCGGTGGATCTGATCAATCATCGCCTGGGCGTAAGCCTTGTGGCGCGCGTTCTGCGGCGAAAACGGGTCCAGCATGCCTTTGTTCTCACCCGCGGTCAGCAGGCGGCGCTCGACGCCCAGCTTGTCCATCAGCCCGGTGAAGCCGAAGCCGTCCATCAGCACGCCGATCGAACCGACCAGGCTGGCCTTGTCGACATAGATCTCGTCGGCCGCCACGGCGATGTAGTAGGCGCCCGAGGCGCACATTTCCTCGACCACCGCATAGACCTTCTTCTGGTGCTTGGCCTTCAGGCGACGGATCTCGTCGTGCACGATGCCGGCCTGCACCGGGCTGCCGCCCGGGCTGTTGATGCGGATCACCACGCCCTGCGCCCCGCTGTCTTCGAACGCCTGCTTCAGCCCGGCGAGCAATTGCTCGGCGCTGGCTTCGGTGTCGACGGCGATTTCGCCGCGCAACTCGACCAGCGCGGTGTGCGGGCCGGTGGGCCCGCCAGGATGCATGCGCTGGCTGAGCAGCAGCCACAGCGAAGCACAGACCAGGCCGAACCAGGCCAGGCGGAAGAAGATGCGCCAGCGGCGTTCGGCCCGGCGGTCTTGCAGCAGTTCACGCGCCAGGTATTCCAGCGTCTGCTCGACGGCACGCCGTGAATGGGGCGGCGCGGCAGGGACGGCAGCAGACGGTGCGGCGGCCGTTGCAGCAGGGGCCGGTTCCGGCGGCGTGGCGCCGTCAGCGGCGGAGGGGGCGTCTTCGGGAGTCGTCATGGCGTTCGATTCATGCCGTGGAAGGTGGGGCCGCAGGTTCATCGAAGACGACGGGCCGGATGTCGGGCGAAGGATACCAATACACCTGCCCGCCGCGCTCAAGGGTTTCGATGCGCATCAGCCGGCCGCGGCTGCAAGGCCCGGCGATGCAATGACCGTCGGCAGGCTCGTAGGTCGCGCCGTGGATCGAGCAGATGATCCAGCGCTTGTCCATGTCGAGGAATTGGCCGGGCTGCCAATCCATCTCCACCGGCACATGGGCGCAGCGGTTCAGGTAGGCCACGATGCGGCCGTCGAAGCGCATCGCGAAGGCCCGCGCCGGCTGGCGCCACAGCAGCACATCGAAGACATAGGCCTTGTCGCGCTCGATCAGTTCGTGCGCTGCGCACAACAGCACCGGCTCATGCATGGTCGGCCAGCCACTGATCCAGCTCCGCCGTGCTGTGGGCAATGAACAGCGGGGCGTGTTCGGCAAAGGCCTCGGGCTCGTGCGCACCGTAGCTGACGCCGATGCGTGCGGTGCCGGCGTTCACCGCCAGCAGCAGGTCATGCGTGGTGTCGCCGATCATCAGCGTGCGCTCGGGCTCGGTGCCGAACTCGCGCATCAGCTGCTGCAGCATCAAGGGATTGGGTTTGCTGGCGGTCTCGTCGGCGGTTCGGGTGCCGTCGAACAGGCCCTTGAGCTGCACCGTTTGCAGCGCTTCGTCCAGGCCGCGGCGGCTCTTGCCGGTGGCCACCGCCAGCCAATGGTTGCGCGCCTTCAGCGCATGCAACATCTGCAGCGTACCGGGAAACAGCACCAGCTCGTGCTGCCGTGCAAAGTAGTGGTGACGGTAGCGCAGGCCCAGTTCAGGGTAGCGGGCCTCGGGCAGCCCCGGCACGGCGTGCTGCAGCGCGTCGTGCAGACCCAGGCCGATGACGTAGGCCGCCCGTTCATCGCTGGGCACGTCGACGCCGATGTCGCGGCAGGCGGACTGGATGCAGCGCACGATCAGCGCGGTGGAATCGAACAGCGTGCCGTCCCAATCGAAGACGATCAGGTCGAAGCGGCGGGGGCGAGGGCTCATGCCAATCAGTGCGGCTGGGAAAGACGGGCCAGCAGTGTGACGCATTCGGGCGGCAGCGGCGCCTGCAACTCGATGCGTTCGCCACTCGCCGGGTGATCGAAGGCCAGTCGCTTCGCATGCAGGAACATGCGCTCGAAGCGCTGGCCCTGCAAGCCCTCGCCGCGTGCGACCTGCTTGTTCAGCGTGAAGTCACCGTACTTGTCGTCGCCGACGATCGGGTGGCCGGCATGGGCCAGGTGCACGCGGATCTGGTGGGTGCGGCCGGTCTTGATGGTCACGTCCAGCAGCGTGTAGGCCTCGAAGGCTTGGGCGATCTTCACCAGCGTGATCGAGCGGCGGCCGTCTTCCGATTCCGGGCCGACCGTGCGAACCCGGCGCTCGCCGGCCGCATCGAGGTATTTGTGCAGCGCGACATCGATCAGCTTCAGCTTGACCGGCCAGCTGCCGATCACCAGCGCGGCATAGGTCTTGCCGGTGTCGCGCGCGCGGAACTGGTCCTGCAGCGCCGTGAGTGCACTGCGCTTCTTGGCCAGCAGCAGGATGCCGGAGGTTTCCTTGTCCAGCCGGTGCACCAGTTCCAGGAACTTCGCCTGCGGCCGGGCTTGGCGCAGCTGCTCGATGACGCCAAAGCTGACGCCAGAGCCACCATGCACGGCCACGCCGGCCGGCTTGTCGATGGCCAGCAGATGGTCATCCTCGAACAGCACCGGAAATTCACGCGGCGGCGCCGGCTTCGCGTCAGCCGGCTTTTCCGCCACGCGCACCGGCGGCACCCGCACCTCGTCGCCGATCGCCAGCCGCGTGTCCGCACCGGCGCGGCCCTTGTTGACACGCACCTCGCCCGAACGGATGACCCGGTACACATGGGTCTTCGGCACGCCCTTGAGCAGGCGGATCAGGAAGTTGTCCAGGCGCTGGCCCTCCCCCGCTTCATCGACCACGATGCGCCGCACGGCGATGGGTGCAGACGCTTCTTCGCGGCGCTGTGTCGGTTTGCTGCTTATAATGCCGCGGACCACAATTGAGCCCTAAGTGCTTGATTTTTCAGAGTTTACCCGGGCATGCCGGGCGCTATTGTGGCGGTGCGCCGTACCAGGCGCGCCACAAGCGTTGATGCAACACCTGGCACCGCGCGGCAGGCCCCCTCGCCAAAGCGAGAGGGCGGCTGGCGCGAAACAGGTGGAAGAGACACGTACTCACCAGCCGTCCCGTCATTGGGAAAGATTCCAGCTCATGGGCGGCAGACCGGGTTTGATGCCCAGTCTGTCGCCCGCGGCCAAGCCTCCCGGTTCGCATGCCAGCCCACTTCCCTGCCCGAACGAGCGCCAGTCATGGCGCGGCGCGCCCTGTCGCGCCCGGCAGGGCGTTGGCGGCGCCGCCAACCGTCTTCCGCTCGCCGCACGCGGCCCCACTGCAATCCTGATCATCTGATGGTCACCGCAGTCCAGGGCGATTCCTCCACCGGCCAAGTGTCACGTTGCTCGTGCATCGGATGAGTCGCCAACCCTGACCTTCGGGTCCGGGCCGGTGACCGACTCAACACGCGCCGAATAAAGGCGGCGCGTGCGGACAGGAGTGCACATGAAGCGCATGCTGATCAATGCCACGCAGCCGGAAGAACGGCGCCTGGCGATCGTCGATGGACAGAAGCTGCTCGATTTCGAAACCGAAATCGAAGGCCGCGAACAACGCAAGGGCAACATCTACAAGGCGGTCGTAACCCGCGTCGAGCCTTCGCTCGAGGCGTGTTTCGTCGACTACGGCGAAGACCGCCACGGCTTCCTGCCGTTCAAGGAAATCTCGCGCCAGTATTTCCGCGACGGCATCGAGCTGAAGAACGCGACCATCAAGGACGCGATCAAGGAAGGCCAGGAACTGCTGGTCCAGGTGGAAAAGGAAGAGCGCGGCAACAAGGGCGCGGCGCTGACCACCTTCGTCTCGCTGGCCGGCCGCTACCTGGTGCTGATGCCCAACAACCCGCGCGGCGGTGGTGTGTCGCGGCGCATCGAGGGTGAAGACCGCGAAGAGCTGAAGGAAAACCTCGAGCAGCTGGATTACCCCAAGGGCATGAGCCTGATCGCCCGCACCGCCGGCATCGGCCGCACGGCGCCCGAGCTGCAGTGGGACCTGAACTACATGCTCAAGCTGTGGACGGCGATCGATTCGGCCAGCAAGGTCGGCAAGGGCGCGTTCCTGATCTACCAGGAATCGAGCCTGGTGATCCGTGCGATCCGCGACTACTTCACGTCGGACATCGGCGAGATCCTGATCGATACCGACGACATCTACGAACAGGCCCAGCAGTTCATGAACCACGTGATGCCGGAATCGGCCTCACGGGTGAAGCGCTACCGCGACGACGCCGCGCTGTTTTCGCGCTTCCAGATCGAGCACCAGATCGAAACCGCGTTCTCGCGCACGGTGAACCTGCCGGCCGGCGGCGCGATCGTCATCGACCACACCGAAGCGCTGGTGTCGGTGGACGTCAACTCGGCACGCGCCACGCGCGGTGGCGACATCGAAGAAACCGCCACGCGCACCAACCTGGAAGCCGCCGACGAGATCGCGCGCCAGATGCGGTTGCGCGACCTGGGCGGCCTGATCGTCGTCGACTTCATCGACATGGAGGAGAGCAAGAACCGCCGCGAGGTCGAACAGCGGCTGCGCGACGCGATGCGGCAAGACCGCGCGCGGGTGCAGTTCTCGTCGATCAGCAAGTTCGGCCTGCTGGAGTTGAGCCGCCAGCGCCTGCGCCCGGCGCTGAGCGAAGGCAACCACATCACCTGCCCGCGCTGCAACGGCACCGGCCACATCCGCGACACCGAATCGAGCGCGCTGCAGATCCTGCGCATCATTCAGGAAGAGTCGATGAAGGACAACACCGCCGCCGTGCATGTGCAGGTGCCGGTGGAAGTGACCTCGTTCCTGCTGAACGAGAAGCGCACCGAGATCACCAAGATCGAACTGAAGCAGCGCTGCACCGTGCTGCTGGTGCCGAACAAGCACCTGGAGACGCCGAACTACAAGCTCGAGCGCCTGCGCCACGACGACCCGCGGCTGGAGAACCTGCAGGCCAGCTACACGATGATCGAGGAGCCGGACGACGAGGTGGCGATCAGCCGCCGCGAAAAGGCCAAACCCAAGCAGGAGCCAGTGATCAAGGGCGTGCTGCCGGACCAGCCGGCACCGATCGCACCGCCCAAGCCCGAACCGGTGGCCGTTGTGGCGCCCCCGGTGGCCGCGCCGGCCGCCGCGACGCTCACGCCCAGCTGGGCCGCCCCGGCACCGACACCGGCTGCCGGCAGTGGCTTCTTCGGCTGGATCAAGAAGATCTTCGGCAGCACCGCACCGGCGCCGGCGCCTGAACCAGCACCGGTGGTGGCCGCGCCTGTCGTGGCCGCCGTGCCCGCCGGCGACAAGCGCGAAGGCCGCGACGGCCGGCGTGGCGAACGCGGTGAACGGGGCCGCGGTGAACGCGGTGGCCGCGGCCGCGAGGGCAAGGCCGGCGAAGCGCGTGCTGAATCGCGCACCGAGGGTCGCGACAACCGCGAAGGCCGCGCCGACCGTGGCGAAGCCCGCGGCGAGCCGCGCGGTGAAGCACGGGGTGAAGGTCGCGGCGAAGCTCGCGGCCGCCGCGATGGCCGTCGCAACGAGCGGCCGGTCGAGGCCGCCGAAGGCAGTCCGGCAGAGACGCCGCGCCGCACACCACGGCCCGAGCGCGAGCCCAGGCCGGATCCGGCCGACAAGGCCGCCGCACTGGCTGATCTGCCGGTGGACGCCGCACTGCCCGGCGAAGCCGGCGGGGCCAGCGAGGCCGAACGCGACGAACAGCGCCGCCGCCGTCGGCGCCGTGGTGGCCGAGGCGGCCGCGACGAGTCCGCCGCCGCGCCGGGCACGGAAGGCCAGGCCGACGGCAGCGTTGACGCTGTCGACATGGCCGAACCGAGGGCCGAGGCCGAAGCCCTGGCACCTGCCGGTGCCGACGAAGCGGGGGTCGGTGAGGAAGGCCGCCGCCGTGGCCGTGGCCGCGACCGCAACCGCCGCGAACGTCGCGACGGTGAGGTGCGCGACGAGAGCAACGGCCACGCGGCGCTGGTCGACGAGGTGAGCGGCCCAGCCGTCGCGCCCGCCGAAGCCCCGGCACAAGTCGCGGCGGAAGCCCGCGACAACGGCGAAGCCGCCCCCGTCGCGTCGGCCGCCGTGGCCGAAACTTCGCCGGCAGTCCCGCCCACAGCCGCTCCGGCCGCGCCGCGGACGCTGATCGAGCCCTATGTGCTGCCGCTGGACGCGCTGCAGCGCGTGGCCGAGTCCTCGGGCCTGCAGTGGGTCAATTCCGACGCCGACAAGATCCGTGCGGTGCAGGAGGCCATGGCCAACGAGCCGAAGCCGGTGCACGCGCCGCGTGAACGCAAGCCGCTGGCGGTGGTCGACGAAGGCCCGCTGGTGCTGGTGGAGACGCGCAAGGACTTGTCGCAGCTGAAGCTGCCGTTCGAGTCCGGCGGCGCCGCAGCGCCGCGCTGACCGGTATCGCCCGGTGCGCCACGTCGGCGCGCCGGGCGCTACCTGGCGGGTCGGTGCTTGAGCCACCGCCCTGCACGCACCAAGCTTCGTGGCGCGGCACCGTTGCCGCGCCACGAAAGCTTGTATGAGTCCTTCGATTGCCGCCCGGCTGTGCATCGGCACATCGCTGCTGGCCGCACTGTCTGCGTGTTATGTCGTGCCGATCGATCACCGCACGGGCCAGCCGTTTCCGGTGGGGCAGGCGCCCAACGTCACGATCGTGCAGCCCTCGGCCACGCCCAGCGCCGCGCCGTCGCCCGGCCTGTTGCAGGCGCGGCTGTATCCACTGAACGAGCCGGCGCAGACGGCCGGCCTGCTGATGGCCTCCGTCGCTGATCAACACAGCGGCCGGGGCAGCATCTCGCTGAGCTACCGCGGCCAGCTGATGCAAGGCGACGCCACCCGTGTCGATGGCGGCCACCCGGGTTTCGGCCGCATCCACACACAGGTGCTCGGCAACGGCAACCCATCCTACGGCGGTCGCCGCGGCATCGCCAACGCCTACGGCAATGGCGTCAGTGCGCAGTGCGAGTACGTGATCACCGGTCCGACGATCGGCACCGGCGCCTGCCTGTTCTCCGACGGCGCCAAATACCAGATGCACTTCGGCCAGTGAGGCCCGGGTGCGCGGGACACTGGCTCAGTGACGCATGGCACCGAACCATGTCGTAACCGGGTGCTGAGAGGCCAGGCCGCTCACGGCAGCTTGGCCAATGCATGCTGATATGCCGGCTGGTGCATCAGTTCGTCCCAGGGCAGCGGCGGCGTCAGCGGCATCAGGTCGAGGCGGCGCGCTTCGCTGTCGACGTCGGGTGACCAGGCACCGCGGGCCTGTGCGGCCGTCAAGCCGTCGAGCAGCGCATCGACCGCCGCGCCGCCATTGAGCGACTGGTTGCACAACAGCACCATGTCGCAGCCGGCGTTCAGCGCCGCCAGCGCGCCGTCCAGCGTGCTGCCGGCGGCACGCGCGCCGGCCATGCTCAGGTCGTCGCTGAAGATCGCGCCGTGGAATTCCAGTTCGCCGCGCAGGATCTCGCGCAGCCAGCGCGGCGAAAAGCCAGCCGGCATCGCATCGACCTTGGGGTAGACGATGTGTGCCGGCATCACCGCGGCGAGGCTGGTCGACAGCCAGCGGTAGGGTTGCGCATCGTCGGCCAGGATGGTTTTCAGCGAGCGCTTGTCCACCGGCAGCGCCACGTGGCTGTCGGCACTGGCATAACCATGACCGGGAAAGTGCTTGCCGCAGTTGGCCATGCCCGACAGCAGCAAGCCATGCATCAGGCTCTTGGCCAGCAGCGACACGACGCGCGCATCGCGGTGGAAGGCCCGGTCGCCGACGACCTGGCTGTGGCCGTGGTCCAGGTCGACCACCGGCGTGTAGCTCAAGTCCACGCCGCAGGCGCGCAACTCGGCGCCGAGCACATAACCTGCAGCGGTAGCGGCATCGGTGGCGGCCATCGCATCCTTCATCCACAGCTCGCCGAGCGTGCGCATCGGTGGCAGGTGGGTGAAGCCGTCGCTGCGGAAACGCTGCACACGGCCGCCCTCGTGGTCGATGGTCACCAGCAGGTCCGGCCGCAGATCCTTGGCTTCGGCGACCAGCGCGGTCATCTGCTGGCGGTCGCGCCAGTTGCGGGTGAACAGGATCAGCCCGCCGGTCAGCGGGTGCTGCAGGCGGCGGCGGTCGTTGGCATCGAGTTCGGTGCCGGCAACATCGAGCACCAGCGGTGCATGGAGGGAAGCATCAAGCGTCATGGGGTGTCGTCAGGGGAGTCTGTGCGTTCAACGACGACGAAGGACGCCGCGTAGTCGGTTTCATCGGTGACGGTGACATGGGCCCGCAGCCGGCGCGCCGCAAACCAATCGGCCAACGCACCGTTCAGGCGAATCTCCGGCTTGCCGCTGGGCAGGTTCAGGATCTCGCAGCTGCGCCAGGTCATCGGCATGCGGATGCCCAGGCCGATGGCCTTGGAGAAGGCCTCCTTGGCCGAGAAGCGCGTGGCCAGGTAGGCCACGCCGCGGGCATCGACACGGGCACGTCGGGCACGGAAGACCTCGATCTCGTGCGGGCCTAGCACCTTGTCGGCGAAGCGCTCACCGCGGCGCTCCAGCGTCGCGCGGATGCGGCGCAGGTCGCAGATGTCGGTGCCGATGCCGTAGATCATCGAGCGGCGGCCTGCGGTGCGAACGCGCGTTGAATGCAGCGCTGGTAGTCACGCACGGTCTCGCTCAGGCCGAGTTCCAGCGCATCGGCGATCAGCGCGTGGCCGATCGACACCTCCAGCACGCCCGGCACGGCGCGCAGGAAGTCGCTCAGGTTGTCGCGGTTCAGATCGTGGCCGGCGTTGATCTGCAGACCCGCGGCGATGGCGGCCTGCGCAGCAGCGGTGTAGCGCGCGAGCACCTCGGCCTGCTGCGCGGTGCCGTGCGCGCTGGCATAGGCCTCGGTGTACAGCTCGATGCGCTCGGCGCCGGTGGCGCTGGCACGCGCCATGGCTTCGGGCAACGGGTCCATGAACAGGCTGACACGCACGCCCAGGGCCTGCGCCTCGGCCACCAGCGGCAGCAAGCGCTCCAGGTCGGCGAGCAGATTCCAGCCATGATCGGACGTGAACTGCTCGCTGCTGTCCGGCACGAAGGTGCATTGATGCGGCCGCAACTCGCGCACAAAAGGCATCAGGTTGTGGAAGGGGTTGCCCTCGATGTTGTATTCGGCCTCCGGCCATTGCTTCATCAAGGCCGCCAGATCATGCACGTCCTGCGCGCGGATGTGCCGCTCATCGGGCCGGGGGTGCACGGTGATGCCTTGCGCGCCGGCTTCCAGGGCCTGGCGCGACAGCTTCACGACATCCGGAATGGCCAGGTGCCGTGTGTTGCGCAGCAGCGCGATCTTGTTGACGTTGACCGACAGTGCGGTGCGGCCGTCATGGCGGTGGGGTTCGGGTGCAACAAGCGGGTTCATCGCGTCCCTGGGTGGGTGGTGGCATCGAGCAGGCGGCGCACTTCGAGCATCGCGGCCCGGGTGCGCAGCTGCGGCGAACCAAGATGATAGTGAAGCAGGCTGCGCAGCTGCGGCCGCAAGGCCGGCAAGACGCTGCTGCAGACCTGGCGCAAGGGCGTCATCTCGTTCGCATCGAGCGCCGCCTGCAGCGCCAGGCACGCGGCGCCGGCGAGCGCAGGTTCGTTGCCACCCGCCGCCACCAGTCCAGCCTCGGGCCGCAACGCGTAGAACTGCCCGGCCTGCACCTCGCTCTGCGTCAGCGTGGCATGGTTCAGCTCGGGCAGCACGCCGGTCTCGCGCAACAGCACCAGCTCGAAGGCGCGCAGCGGCGCTTCATCTTGCGCCACGGCCAGCGCCTGCAAGGTGTCGGCATAGGCATCGAACAGCAGCGCATGCGCGTCCTGGCGGGCCAGCAGCTTCATCAACAGCTCGTTCAGATAGAAGCCGGAAAACAGCTGGGCCGGCGGCAGCGCCGCGGCGGCGCCACCGTACTCGGCCGAACGCAGCGTCAGGATGTCACTGGCTTCATCGGCCTTGGGCCGGCCCAGCGCCACGTGGATGCGCTGGAAGGGCAACAGCACCGCGCGCAGCTGGGAATAGGGTCGCTTGGCGCCCTTGGCCACCGTGGCCACGCGACCCTGCTCGCGCGTGAACAGGTCGAGGATCAGGCTGGTCTCGCTCCAGTCCCATTGGTGCAGCACATAAGCAGGCTGCCCCGACGACTTGATCATTCGTAGCCGTAGGACCGCAGGTGCGCCTCGTTGTCGGCCCAGCCCGATCGCACCTTGACCCAGATCTCGAGGAAGACCTTGGCGGCCATCAGGCGTTCCAGCTCCTGACGCGCTTCGCTGCCGATGCGCTTCAGGTGTTCACCGCCGTCGCCGATGATCATGCCCTTGTGCGCTTCACGCTCGACGATGATGGTCGCGGCAATGCGCTTCAGGTTGCCCTCTTCCTCGAACTTGTCGATCACCACGGTCGCGCTGTAGGGCAGTTCGTCGCCGGTCAGACGGAAGAGCTTTTCGCGGATCAACTCGGCGGCGAGGAAGCGGTCGCTGCGATCGGTCAGCGCGTCTTCCTCGTACATCCACGGCTGCTGCGGCAGGTAGGGCGCAACGATCTTGAACAGGCGCTCGATGTCGTCGTTCTTTTGCGCCGACATCGGCACGAATTCAGCGAAGGGGTGGCGCTCCTGCATGCTCTTCAACCACGGCAGCATGTCGGTGCGGCGCTGCACCGCATCGAGCTTGTTGGCCACCAGGATCGCCGGCTTGTCCTGCGGCAGCAGCGACAGCACCTTCGCGTCGTCCAGGCCGAAGCGGCCGGCTTCGACGACAAAAAGCACCACGTCGACATCGCTCAACGCGCCCTGCACCGTGCGGTTCAGACTGCGGTTCAAAGGCGTGCTGTGGCGGGTTTGGAAGCCGGGCGTGTCGACGAACACGAACTGCGCATCACCCAGCGTGCGCACGCCGGTGATGCGGTGCCGCGTGGTCTGCGCCTTGCGCGAGGTGATGCTGATCTTCTGGCCGACCAGCGCATTCAGCAAGGTCGACTTGCCGACGTTGGGCCGGCCGACAATGGCCATCAGGCCGCAGCGCTGTTGTTCAACGCCGACCTGGGTTTCCTCGCTCATGGCGGGCTCCGTTTCAGAGTTCAGGACCGCAAGGGGCCGCCCGGCCGATCGCTGGCTTTCAACTTGGCCAGCAGGCGGCGCGCGGCCTCCTGCTCGGCGGCGCGGCGCGAGCGGCCTTCGCCTTGCTCGGCCACGCCAAGCGCGGGTGCCGCGCACTCGACATCGAAGGTCTGCGCATGGGCCTGGCCGCGTGTGGCCACGATGCGGTAGGTGGGCACCGGCAGCTTGCGCGCCTGCAGCCATTCCTGCAGCTCGGTTTTCGCGTCCTTGCTCCAGCTGTCGGCCTCGGTGCTGGTGATCAGCTCACCAAACAGCTGACGCACCAGTTCAGCGGCCGGCTCGAAGCCGCCATCGAGGTAGGTGGCACCAATCAGCGCTTCCACCGCATCGGCCAGGATCGACGGCCGCTGCGCGCCGCCGCCACGCGCTTCGCCATCGGACAGGCGCAGCACCTCGGGCAGGCCCAGCGCCAATGCCGCGCGGTGCAGGCTGTCTTCGCGCACCAGGTGGGCGCGCACGCGGGTCAGGTCGCCTTCGTCGGAGCCGGCGAAGCGCTCGAACAGCAGGCTGGACACCGCGAGGTTCAGCACCGCATCGCCGAGGAACTCCAGCCGCTCGTTGTGGTCGGCACCGAAGCTGCGGTGCGTCATCGCACGCTGCAGCAAGCGGGCATCATTGAAGCGCCGTCCCAACCGGGATTGCAGCGCGTCGAATCGGTTATCTGTCGTCACAGTGCCAGCCCGCACAATCGCATCACTTCGATTCGCCTTCGTACTTGAACAGCAGGTACACCGGCTTGATCAGTTCGATTTCCCTGCTGTAGGCGAAGCGGATCACCACGCGGTCGTTCTCCTTGCTGATGTCCAGGTCCTTGCCCGAGATGGATTCGATCGAGTAGTCGATCTCTCGCTGCTTGTCGAAAGCCCCACGGATACCGGCCACCGTCGGCGACGGGGCCGCTGCTATCTTGTCGACTGCCGTCTGGATGGCATGGAACTCCAGCACCGTGGGCACCGCGCGCACCAGCACGTAGCCGATGAAGCCGACCACCACTGCCCAGCTCAACAAGCCGATCAGGGTGACGCCGCGTTGCGTGCGAAGGCCGATGTTGTGCGTCATGTTCCCGTTGCCGAGCCGCTGAAGGCTCAGTCGAAGCCGCCGAATCGCCGTAGGTTACCGAAATTCATCCAGATGAAGAACGCCTTGCCCACAATGTTCTTGTCCGGCACGAAACCCCAGTAACGAGAATCCTGCGAATTGTCGCGGTTGTCGCCCATCACGAAGTAGTGGCCGGCGGGCACCTTGCACACCACACCTTCGGCGCTGTAGCGGCATTGATCGCGGAACGGGCGGAAGGCTTCCATGGCCTGCAGCGGTGGTCCGTTGTCGGGCTGCACCAGGATGCTGTGCTTCACACTGCCGAGCTGCTCGCTGAACATCGGGAAATGGCGGATGCTGTCGGCGTCGTAGAAGGGCGTCTGCGCTTCGGTGGGCACCAGCTTGCCGTTGATGCTGAGCTTCTGGTTCAGATAGGCCACCTCGTCGCCCGGCACGCCGACCACGCGCTTGATGTAATCGATCCGCGGATCCACCGGGTAACGAAACACGATCACGTCGCCCGCCTGGGGGTCGTGGTTGCTGATGACCTTGATGTTGGCCACCGGCAAGCGCACGCCATAGTGAAACTTGTTCACCAGGATCAGGTCACCCACCAGCAGGGTCGGGATCATCGAGCCCGACGGAATCTTGAAGGGCTCGAACAGGAACGAGCGCAACAGGAAGACGATCAGGATCACCGGGAACAAGCCGGCGGTCCAGTCCAGCCACCAGGGTTGTGCCAGGATCTGCTGGCGCGCGCTTTCGACATCGCCGTCGACCTGCGTGATGCCCTGCTTGGCCAGCGAGGCACGGCGCTGGGCATCGTGCGTCAGCAGCGCTTCGGCGGCTGCGGTTCTCGCCGGCGCGAAGCGAAATCGTTCTGCCAGCCAATAGCCGAAGGTGACCACCGACAGCACCAGCAGCAGCAAGGAGAAGTTGCCGATCCAGTGGCCGAGATACCAACCGCCGAGGTAGACCACGAGCGCGCCAAACAGCGCGACGGTGAGGGTGCTCATCATGGGATGTTCTTGTCAGTCCTCGACTTGCAGGATGGCCAGGAAGGCTTCCTGCGGCACCTCGACCGTGCCGATCTGTTTCATGCGCTTCTTGCCGGCCTTCTGCTTCTCGAGCAGTTTCTTCTTGCGCGAAACGTCGCCGCCATAGCATTTTGCCAGCACGTTCTTGCGCAACGCCTTGATGTTCTCGCGCGCGATGATGTTGGCGCCGATGGCGGCCTGGATCGCCACGTCGTACATCTGGCGCGGGATCTGCTCGCGCATCTTGGCCGCCACCGCGCGGCCGCGGTACTGGCTCTGCACACGGTGCACGATGATCGAGAGTGCATCGACCCGGTCGCCGTTGATCAGCAGGTCGACCTTCACGACATCGGCGGCCCTGTACTCCTTGAACTCGTAGTCCATCGACGCATAACCGCGCGACACGCTCTTCAGCTTGTCGAAGAAGTCCAGCACGATCTCGGCCAGCGGCAACTCGTAGGTCAGCATCACCTGGCGCCCGTGGTAGGCCATGTTCAGCTGCACACCACGCTTCTGGTTGGCCAGCGTCATCACCGGGCCGACGTACTCCTGCGGCATGTACAGGTGCACTGTGACGATGGGCTCACGGATCTCGCGGATGCGGCCCAGGTCCGGCATCTTCGACGGGTTCTCGACCTGCAGCACGTCGCCGTCGTTCAACTCGACCTGGTAGACCACGCTCGGCGCGGTGGTGATCAGGTCCTGGTCGAACTCGCGTTCCAGGCGCTCCTGCACGATCTCCATGTGCAGCAGACCCAGGAAGCCGCAGCGGAAGCCGAAGCCCAGCGCCTGGGACACCTCGGGCTCATAGCGCAGCGAACTGTCGTTGAGCTTGAGTTTCTCCAGCGCGTCGCGCAACTGGTCGTACTCACTGGCCTCGGTGGGGTAGAGGCCGGCGAACACCTGCGGCTGGATTTCCTTGAAGCCCGGCAAGGCTTCACTGGCCGGGCCGGCGTTGTTCGGCAGCTTCTTTTCCAGCGTGACGGTGTCGCCGACCTTGGCGGCCTGCAGTTCCTTGATGCCGGCGATCAGGAAACCCACCTCGCCGGCCTTCAGCTCTTCACGCGGCTGCGACTTCGGCGTGAACACGCCGAGCTGCTCCAGCGGATAGGCCGCGTTGGTGGCCATCATGCGGATACGGTCGCCCTTGCGCAGCACGCCATCGACCACACGCACCAGCATCACGACGCCGACGTAGTTGTCGAACCAGCTGTCGATGATCATCGCCCGCGGCGGGCCCTCGGGCTTGCCCTTCGGTGCGGGCATGCGGGCGATCACCGCTTCGAGAATCTCGTCGATGCCCATGCCGGTCTTGGCCGAGCACGGGATCGCGTGGGTCGCATCGATGCCGATCACGTCCTCGATCTCGGCTTTGGCGTTGTCGGGATCGGCCTGCGGCAGATCCATCTTGTTGAGCACCGGCACCACTTCGACATGCAGGTCGAGCGCGGTGTAGCAGTTGGCCACGGTTTGCGCTTCGACACCCTGGCTGGCATCGACTACCAGCAACGCACCTTCGCAGGCCGACAGCGAACGGCTCACCTCATAGCTGAAGTCCACATGCCCGGGCGTGTCGATCAGGTTCAGGTTGTAGACCTGGCCATCGCGCGCGGTGTAGCTCAGTGCTGCAGTCTGGGCCTTGATCGTGATGCCGCGCTCGCGCTCGATGTCCATCGAGTCGAGCACCTGGGCTTCCATCTCGCGATCACTCAGGCCACCGCAGCGTTGGATCAATCGATCGGCCAGGGTCGACTTGCCGTGGTCGATGTGGGCAATGATCGAGAAGTTTCTGATGTGGTCCATGCAGTCAATCGGGGGTTCGTGCCGGCGCACGCTGCAACGGCGTGACCGCCGCGTAGAAGGCTCACATCAGGTGCGATGCGAAGGTCGTTAGACCTGTGCCGGAACCAAAAAAAAGGCACGTCCAAGAGGAGACGCGCCTTCCAACAAAAGGTTATGGCAACTGCTTGTTGGGCCTTCATTGTAGCCAAATCCATCGGGCTGGAAACCGCGCCATTGCTTGTTTTCCGGCCGTTGCGAGGTGCCAACAGACACAGTTCATCCACATCTTATCCACAGCCCTCGACGAACTTCTTCAGACCTGGGATGAACCCTCGCTCCGAATCGTTTGCTGGGCTAAACGGGCACTATCTGGCGTCAATTCTAACCGGGCGGCGACACAATCCGATCGGCAGGATTCGGAGGTAAGCGTTCACAAACTTACGATCCGGCAAGACGTGCAAATCGCGCGTGGTGTCCCCATTTAATTGAGCCTCCGCCACGACAAGCTGCGCTGCCGCAATGCGAAAAGACCCGCGGATTCAGTCGGGTGACAGGGACGATTGCGCACCTTCCTGATCTGACGGCCCCGCCCTCAGCGGCTCGGCCGGATGACCAGGTAGTTCACCCATTCCCCGCGCCGCACCATCACGCTGACGGCACGCGACTTCTCGGCTTTCGCAGCGATGCCCAGGAACTGCTTGACGTCGGTGATCTCGGTGTTGTCGACGGTCAGCAGCACATCGCCTTCGCGCAGGCCGGCGCGAGCGCCCGCACCATCGACCGCATCGACACGCACACCGCCGCGGATCTTCAACTCACGCCGTTGCGCGTCGCTGAGTTCGCTGACAGTCAGGCCCAAAGCCGTCTTGGCGGGTACCGCGGCGCCGGGCTCTGGCGCGGTGACACGCGCGGTCTGTTCGGCTTCGAACTCGGCCACGGTGACCGCCAGGTCACGGTAGCTGCCGCGGCGGAACACCTGCAGTGTGGTCTTGGCGCCGGGTTTGATACCACCGACGATACGCGGCAGGTCGACCGAACTCTCGATGGTCTTGCCGTCGACCTTGGTGATGATGTCGCCGGCCTCGATGCCCGCCTTCTCGGCCGGCTGGCCGGTTTCGACACCGCGCACCAGTGCACCGCCGGGCTTGCCCAGGCCGATGGCTTCGGCCACTTCCTTGGTCACCGGCGCGATCGAGACGCCGATGCGGCCGCGGATCACACGCCCGCTGGCACGCAGCTGGTCCGCAACGCGCATCGCCTCGTCGATTGGAATCGCGAAAGCAATGCCCATGTAGCCGCCGGAACGGCTGTAGATCTGGGAGTTGATGCCCACCACCTCGCCGTTCATGTTGATCAATGGGCCGCCGGAATTGCCCGGGTTGATGGCCACATCGGTCTGGATGAAGGGCAGGTACTCGCCGGTCTCGCGGCCCTTGGCGCTGACGATGCCAGCCGTTACGCTGTTGGCCAGGTTGAAGGGTGAGCCGATCGCCATCACCCAGGCGCCAACCTTGAGCCGGCCGACATCACCGACCTTCACTGCCGGCAGGCCGGCGGCTTCGATCTTCACCACCGCGACGTCGGTGCGCTTGTCGGCGCCGATCAGCTTGGCCTTGAACTCGCGCTTGTCGGTCAACGTCACCAGCACTTCATCGGCGCCGTCGACGACATGTGCATTGGTCATCACGTAGCCGTCGGCGCTGAGAATGAAACCGGAGCCGACGCCGCGCTGCTGCGGTTCATCATCGTTGTTGTTGCCACGTGGCGCGCCGCCGCGGCCTCCAGGCAAGGGGATGCCGAAGCGTTTGAAGAACTCTTCGAGGTTCGGATCGATCCCACCGCGTTCCTGTGTGGCGCCGCCGCGCGCCCGTTCCATCGTGCGGATGTTGACCACCGATGGGCCGACGCGCTCCACCAACTCGGTAAAGTCCGGCAACTCGACCTTGGCGTGCGCCGGGCCCGACAGCAAGCCCATCAGGCCGGACACCAGCACGGCGCAGAACATCGCGCGCCGACTGCGCAAAACAGAGGTGGTCAAAGTTCTCTCCTGCATCGGAAATCAAACAAAAGCATTCAACGACCGCATGGCCTGCCTGACGTCGCGGGGCGACCGCTGCACTAGGGGCGCCGCTGCAGCATCGATTCGAACTGCTGCACCGTCGCCATCGGCACATCACCCACGACGGTGATCCACCAGTCGCCAACGCGATTCATCGAGGTGTTCGTCGCACCGAGCACGGTACGCATCGGCTTGTGGCGCTGGGCATCGAAGCGCTCGATGAACACCGAGACATGGGTAAGTCCATCGGAGAACACCGTCTGCATCACCTGCTCGGCGGCACTGCCTTCGGCCACCGCGTCGAGCGGCCGCTTGACGCAACTGAGCAACTGGAAGCCCGGCACGCTGCGCGCCAGCATCCAACCCTCGGCTTCCAACTGCGTGCGCTGGTTCTGGGGCCGCACCACCCGGTAGCCATCGAGCTTCTTCATCGGTCCGAGCACGGTGTCGGTGGCCAGCTTGCCGCCGATGCTCAAATCGGTGAAGGCCGAAGATTCCAGCACCTCGCCCCGCGGGCCTAGCACATCGGTGCGCAGCAGCAGCCCGCTTTCGCGCTCGGCCCACAGGCGCTGGGCATAGCGGTGGCCATCGCGCGGCTTCAGCATCAACACCTCGGCCTCATGGCCGGCAATGCGGTCCATGCCGATCGAGCGCAGCTCATAGCTGTCCAACGCACGCACGCTGGCAGAAGGCAAGGACGGAAAGTCGGCGATCGAATCCTGCTGCTCGACCACCGCCACCTTGGTCTGCGGCCACAACGTCAGCACCAGGCCGTTGTGCCGATACTGGCGGCGCACCTGGCCGTCCAGCACCTCGATGCGCTCATAGCGCTCACGCCCATTGCAGATGTGCGCCACACGTGAACTGGACACCACACCAGCGGCGCTGGTCATCATCGTGCCCTGGTAGGTGCGGTCGGCCGCGGCTTGCTGGATGCGCTGCAGCCACTGACCGGCATCGCCCGCCTGAGCGCCGACCAGCGAGGCGCAGGACAACAGCGCCGCGCCCACGCCCAGCCGGCCGAACTGCCGGCGCCAGTTCACCATCGTGGCACTCACTTGTGCTCGAGCACGATGGTGTCGACGCTGCGGACCACCGTGCCAGGCACATGCACCGAAGCGCCGGTGGACACCTGACGGTGGGCGGACAGGTAGCGGTCGAGCCGGGCGTCGCGGATCAACTGGCCATTGACCACCGTCACATCGGGCTGGCCGGTACCGGTAGCCACCGGCACGCCACCCGTGGCCTCCGGCACCGCAACCCGGGTGACCACCAGCACACCCGCGACGGCAACAAAGCCGGCGGCCACGGCGATCGGCGCCATCAGCCGACCTCGCCACCATGTGCTGCCGGTGGGCTGCGGTGCCGCTGGCACCGACGCCAGCGGCACCGGTTCCTGCGCCAGGCGGCTGCGCAAAGCGCTCAGGAAGGCCGCGTCACGCGCCGGCGCACCCGCCAATTCCTCGGAGCGCAGCACATCGCCGATCAGGTGATAGGTGTGCCAGCACTCGCGTGCCTTTGGGTCGCTGCGCCAAGCCCCACAGGCACCTTCGAGCTGGCCTGCATCGGTGTGGCCGTCCATCAAGGACGACAAGGTCTGGCGCATCGCGTCCGTTTGCCCTGAACTGTTCACCATGATCGTTTCACAACTCCACTGAAATCCGACCACACCGGCCCTGAGATCCTGCACGCCCGCCCATCATCACGCTCACCATCGGTCGCCACCTTCGTGGGTACCGAGCAACGGTCGCAGACGTAGCGCAATCGCTTCACGCGCCCGGAAGATACGCGAGCGCACGGTACCGATGGGGCAATTCATCATCTCGGCAATCTCTTCATAGCTCAGACCTTCGATCTCGCGCAGCGTGATCGCCTGGCGCAAGTCTTCGGACAAGGCCTCGATCGCGGCATTCACGGTTTCGGCGATTTCCTTGCTGGCGAGCAGTGCCTCCGGCGTTGCGCCGTCGGTTAGTTCGCGCTCGACCCGGTAAGTTTCATCGTCGTCGTCCTGACCGCTGCTGAGTGCCGACTCCAGCACCAGGGGATCACGCTTGAGTTCGACCAGCGCCTTCTTGGCCGTGTTCACCGCGATGCGGTACAGCCAGGTGTAGAAAGCGCTGTCGCCACGGAACTGCGGCAGTGCGCGGTAGGCCCGGATAAAGGATTCCTGCGCAATATCCTGCACCAGATCGACATCGCGCACCATGCGCCCGATCAAGCGCTCCAACCGACGCTGGTACTTGATGACCAGCATCTCGAAGGCCCGCGTGTCGCCGCGCTGGGCGCGCTCGACCAGTTGCACGTCGGTCGCGTCGGGGATCATGGCAACCCCTGCTGCGCCGAACTGTCCGGGGGCCGGTGGTACAGCGCCAAGCGCAGGCCGTGCCAGGCTGCGCCGGCCTCCAACGCCGTGACGCCGCACCACAGGGCCGGCCGTCGATCGAGGCGCACTGCACGCAGCAACACCCAGGAGCCCAGGTCCAGCTGCAACTGCACGGCCTTCAGCGCTTGCACGGCCGCGTTGCCCTCATCGACATGGGACCACCCTGCGCCGTCCCAGCGCAAGCGGCCTTGCAGCGGCGGCACCACGAACCAGCCCAGCAGCGCTCCGCCGCTCGCGGCGGCGATCAAGAAGACCAGCAAAACGGCGCCCCCTGCGCTGGCCGGCGAGCCTTCACCGTGCCGTTGCAGCAGCCACGCCGTCACAGCGCAGGCTGCCAGCCCATGCAGCATCGCCACGACGGCCCGTTCCCGGCGGCCCTTGCCCAGGCCCAGCTCAACAGGTGGCGGAGCAGCGCGCATCACGCGTCGCTGGTCCAGGCTCAGACCCGGCGCAGAACCAGCGTGCCGTTGGTGCCGCCGAAGCCGAAGTTGTTCTTCACGGCCACGTCGATGCGCATCTCCCGTGCCGTGTTGGCGCAGTAGTCCAGGTCGCACTCGGGATCCTGGTTGAAGATGTTGATCGTCGGCGGCGACACCTGGTGATGCAGCGCCAGCGCGGTAAAGACCGACTCGATGCCGCCGGCACCACCCAGCAGGTGACCGGTCATCGACTTGGTGGAGTTGACCACCAGCTTCTTCGCATGATCACCGAACGCGAGCTTGATCGCATTGGTTTCGTTCAGGTCGCCCAGCGGCGTCGAGGTGCCATGGGCATTGAGGTACTGCACATCGCCGGCGTTGATGCGCGCATTGCGCAGCGCGGCCATCATCGCGCGCTTCGGGCCATCGACGTTCGGCGCGGTCATGTGGTACGCATCGGCACCCATGCCGAAGCCCGACAGCTCGGCATAGATCTTCGCGCCGCGCCGCTTGGCATGTTCGTACTCCTCGACCACCATCACGCCGGCGCCTTCGCCGAGCACGAAGCCGTCGCGGTCCTTGTCCCAGGGACGGGATGCGGTCTGCGGATCATCGTTGCGGGTGGACAGCGCCCGCGCCGCCGCGAAGCCGCCGATGCCCAGCGGCGAGACGGTGGACTCGGCCCCACCGGCGATCATCACGTCGGCATCGCCATACTCGATCATGCGGCCGGCTTCGCCGATGCAATGCAGGCCGGTGGTGCAGGCCGTGACGATGGCCATGTTGGGCCCGGTGAAGCCGTACTTGATCGAGATGTGGCCGGAGATCATGTTGATGATCGAGGCCGGCACGAAGAACGGCGAGATGCGGCGCGGGCCGCGCTCGGTGTAATCCTGGTGCGTCTGCTCGATCATCGGCAGGCCGCCGATACCCGAGCCCACCATGCAGCCGATGCGTTCGGCCTGCTGTTCATTCAGGGCGTCACCGGTCGGCAAACCAGCGTCCTGCACCGCCTGGATCGCCGCAGCCAGGCCGAAGTGAATGAAGCTGTCCATGTGCCGTGCTTCCTTGGCCGGGATGTAATCCTCGATCTGGAAGCCCTTCACTTCGCCGGCGAACTTGCAGGCGAAAGCCGACGCATCGAACCGCTGGATGGCGGCTATGCCCGAGCGGCCGGCGAGCAGGTTGGCCCAGCCCTCGGCAACCGTGTTGCCCACCGGGCTGATCAGCCCGAGACCGGTGATGACGACGCGACGACGGCTCATGCGCTGCGGCTCCGACTGGCGCTCAGGCCTTCTGGTGCTTGACGGCGTAGTCGATCGCCAGCTGCACCGTGGTGATCTTCTCGGCCTCTTCGTCCGGGATCTCGATGCCGAACTCGTCCTCCAGCGCCATCACCAGTTCCACCGTGTCGAGGGAATCGGCGCCGAGGTCGGCCACGAAGGCCTTCTCGTTGCTGACATCGGATTCAGGGACGCCGAGTTGCTCGGCGATGATCTTCTTGACACGGGATTCGATATCGCTCATGACTCCTCCAGGAGTGAATGCAAAAAACCAGCCCGGGATTCTACCGGCGCCGGAGTGCCCGCTCGAGGACAGGCTCTGCAGCGCCGCGCCGGCCCGGGCACGGACCGGCGGGTGACGACATCGTCAGTTCATGAACATGCCGCCATTGACATGCAACTCAGCGCCGGTGATGTAGCCGGCCAGCGGCGAGGCGAGAAAGGCCACGGCATGGGCAATCTCCTCGGGTGTGCCGAGCCGGCCGAGCGGGATCTGCTGCAGCAGCGCGGCTTGCTGGGTTTCGGGCAGCGACGCCGTCATGTCGGTGGCAATGAAGCCTGGCGCAATGCAGTTGACGGTGATATTGCGGCTGCCCAGCTCACGCGCCAGTGCGCGTGTCATGCCGGCCACGCCGGCCTTGGCCGCGGCGTAGTTGGCCTGGCCCGCGTTGCCACTGGCGCCGACCACCGAAGTGATGTTGATGATGCGACCGAAGCGCTGTTTCATCATCGTGCGCATCACCGCTCGACTGCAGCGGAACACAGCCTTCAGGTTGGTGTCGAGCACCGCATCCCAATCGTCGTCCTTCATGCGCATGGCCAAGGTGTCACGCGTGATGCCGGCATTGTTGACCAGCACATGCAGGCCGCCGTGCTGCTTGACGATCGCCTCGATCGCCGCATCGACCGCAACCGCGTCGTTGACGTTCAGGCACAGCCCTCGCCCGCCCTGGGCGCCCAGCGCATCGGAGATGGCCGCCGCCCCGGCTTCGCTGGTGGCGGTGCCGACGACAACAAGGCCTTGCGCAGCCAGCGCCAGCGCAATGGCACGGCCAATGCCACGTGACGCACCGGTGACCAGCGCTACCTGCCGCGCATCAACGCCCACAGCGCCGCTCATGCCAGCAGCTCCCTGACTTCGATCAGGCTACCCGGATCGTGCAGCGAGGCCCCGACCGCGTCCGCATCGATGCGGCGGATCATGGCGGTCAGCACCCTGCCCGGCCCGCACTCGACCAGGTGCGTGATGCCGCGCGAGCGCAGCGCCCGCACCACTTCAACCCAGCGCACCGGGCCGAAGGCCTGGCGGTACAGCGCGTCGCGAATGGTGTCCGCATCGCCGGGCGCGGCGACATCGATGTTGTTGACCACCGGGATCGTCGGCACTGCGAAGGCCACGCTGGCCAGCCGCTCGCGCAAGCGCTCGGCGGCGGGCTTCATCAGGCTGCAATGGAAGGGCGCCGACACCGGGAGCAGCAGCGCGCGCTTGGCGCCCTTGGCCTTCAGCAACTCGCAGGCTTTGTCGACAGCGGCCTTGCTGCCGGCGATCACGGTTTGCTTCGGATCGTTGTAGTTGGCGGCCGAGACGACCTCGCCGGTTTCGGCGGCAGCCTGGGCGCAGCTGTCGCTGATCGACGCAGGATCCAGCCCGAGGATCGCCGCCATCGCGCCTGCACCCACCGGCACGGCGTCTTGCATGGCCTGCGCACGAAAGCGCACCAGCGCCAGTGCATCGGTCAGGCTCAGCACGCCGGCCACCACCAGCGCGCTGTATTCGCCCAGCGAGTGGCCGGCCACCGCCACCGGCGCCGCGCCGCCTTCGGCGCGCCAGGCACGGTAGCAGGCGATGGCTGCGGTCAGCATCACCGGCTGGGTGTTGGTGGTCAGATCCAAGGCTTCCTTCGGGCCAGCCGAGATCAGGCGCGTGATGTCCTCGCCGAGCGCCGTCGAGGCCTCTTCGAGTGTCGCGCGAACGGCGGGATGGTCGCGCCAGGCGTCGAGCATGCCGACGGATTGCGAGCCTTGGCCCGGGAACAGAAAGGCAAACGAAGTCATGGCAAGAACATCCAGAAGGCGCGCTCAAAAATCGAGCAGCACCGCACCCCAGGTGAAGCCGCCGCCGACACCTTCAAGCATCAAGGTGTCGCCCGGTTGAATGCGGCCCGATCGCACGGCCACGTCCAGCGCCAGCGGAATCGACGCGGCGGAGGTGTTGCCATGCTCGCCGACGGTGGCGATCAGCTTGTCCATCGGCAGCTTCAGCTTGCGCGCCGTGCCCTGCATGATGCGGATGTTGGCCTGGTGCGGGATCAGCCAGTCGATGCCGGTTTCGTCGCGACCGGCCTTGGCCAGCACGGTGCGGGCAGCCGCTTCGAGCACACCGACGGCCAGTTTGAACACCGCCTGGCCGTCCATCTTCAGGAACACGTCGCCCAGCACGTGGCCACCGGACACATGGCCCGGCACGCAGAGGATGCCGACATGGCGGCCATCGGCATGCAGGTCGGTGGCCAGGATGCCAGGTTGGTCGCTGGCCTCCAGCACCACCGCGCCGGCGCCATCCCCGAACAGCACGCAGGTGCCGCGGTCGTTGAAATCCAGGATGCGCGAGAACACTTCGGCACCGATCACCAACGCCTTGCTGGCGGCGCCGCTGCGAATCATCGCATCGGCCACCGTGAGGCCATAGACGAAGCCCGAGCACACCGCCTGCAGGTCGAACGCCGCACAGCCGTGCACGCCCAGCTTCTGCTGCACGATGCAGGCGGTGGACGGAAACACCATGTCCGGTGTCGAGGTCGCGACGATGATCAGATCGATCTCGTCGGCGCGGCGGCCGGCCGCCTCCAGCGCATGGCGCGCGGCGTGCACCGCCAGGTCGCTGGAGCCCACGTCGGGCGCCGCGAAATGGCGCGCATGGATGCCGGTGCGCGCCACGATCCATTCGTCCGAGGTCTCGATGCCGCGGCCCGCCAGTTCGTTGGCCAGCTCGGCATTGGTGACGCGGCGCGGCGGCAGCATGCTGCCCGTGCCGGTGATGCGCGAGAAGCGCGAAGAAGGTGATGATGTCGATGTCATGCAGCTTGGGCCGCGGCAGGTTCGTCTGGTGCGGCAGGCAGCACTGCCAGCGTGTCGCGGATGCGATCGTGCACGCGGTCGAGCAGGCGATTGCGGGCGGCATCATACGCCCGGCTGAGGGCTCGCTCGAAAGCGAAGGCATCGGACGAGCCATGTGCCTTGAACACCAGCCCGCGCAGGCCCAGTAGCGCGCCGCCGCTGTAGCGCCGGTGGTCGACGCGGGCCTTGAAGCGGTTGAGCACCGGCATCGCCACCACCGCGGCCAGCTTGGCCAGCGGCGTGCGGGTGAACTCCTGCTTGATCATCTGCGTCAGCAGCGCCGCGAGTCCTTCGGAGGTCTTCAGCGCCACGTTGCCGACAAAGCCGTCGCAAACCACCAGATCGGTGGTGCCTTTGAAGATGTCGTTGCCTTCGACGTTGCCGTGGAAGTTGATCTGCCCGGCAGCGGCGGCGGCGCGCAGCAACTCGCCGGCACGCTTGATGGTCTCGCTGCCCTTGATGACTTCCTCGCCGATGTTCAGCAGCCCGACGCTGGGCTCGTCCTTGCCATCGAGGGCGCTGACCAGCGCGCTGCCCATCACCGCGAACTGCAACAGGTGCTCGGCGCTGCAGTCGACATTGGCGCCGAGGTCCAGCACCTTGGTGAAGCCGCCGCGCGCATTCGGCAGCAGCGCGGCAATGGCCGGCCGGTCGATGCCGGCAAAGGTCTTCAGCACATAGCGCGCCACGGCCATCAGCGCGCCGGTGTTGCCGGCCGAGATGCAGACATCCGCCGCGGCGACGCCGCCTTCATCGGCCTTCAGCTGCGCAATGGCCACGCGCATGGACGAATCGCGCTTGCGGCGCAGCGCTACCTCGACGGCATCGTCCATCGTGATCACTTCGGTGGCCGCCACCAGCGTGCAGCGCGACCAGCCCGCGGCCGGCTTCAACGCGGCCTCGGTGCCGACGAGCACGAGCTCGGCCTGCGGGTGTGCATCCAGGAATGCGCGGCAGGCCGGCAGCGTGATGGCCGGACCATGGTCGCCGCCCATGCAGTCGACCGCCAGGCGCACACGTTCCAGAGGTGTTAACGACGTCGAAGACACTTGTTATCGGTACGCGCTGCGCGGCATCGGGCCGGCGCGATCAGGCTCAGGGACGAAGCGCGACGGTAGGGCAAGCGCCGCCAGTGCACAAGCGGGCGAGCCCTGCTTGCCGCATTCGGATGCGCGCGGCCGACAACGACAATGCCCGGCCGCGTGGCAACGGGGCCGGGCATTGAAGCATTCGCTTGGCATGGTGCGGGTGCGCACCGGGATGCGCAGCACCGCGGGCAGAAATCAGGCGTCCTGCTTGCTCTTGAGCACCTTGCGGCCGCGGTAGAAGCCGGTCGGGCTGATGTGGTGGCGCAGATGCACTTCACCGGTGGTGGATTCGATCGCGGTGCCCGGGGTCACCAGGGCATTGTGCGAACGGTGCATGCCGCGCTTGGAGGGCGACTTCTTGTTTTGCTGAACGGCCATGAAAATCTCCTGAGCGGGCCTCGGATCGGCTCGGTCCACCAATGGAACCTGCACGAGAGGCCGGGAAGGCGGTACTGTCAAGCCGGCGGCCGCAGCACCCGTGAGGGAAAGCCCGCGACTATAACATCATCGGCACCGAAGGCAGCTTAACCTGCCTTCGGCGGCTTCAGCGCCTGCAGCACGGCAAACGGGTTCGGGCGCTCGGCCGGCGCCTCGTCGTCGTCCGCCAGGTCATCGACACGCACCGGCAGCGGCTGCGGGCAGTGTTCGTGGCGTGGCACCAGCGGCAGCGCCAGCAGCAACTCGTCCTCGATCAACGTGCGCAGATCCAGCCAGCGCGGCAGCGCCAGCACGTCTTCTTCCAGTTCGGCATCCAGCGCCTCGGCCTGCGCCTCGTCGCGCACGAATCGCACACGCGTGTCCACGGCGAGTGGCTGCTCGAAAGGTTGCAGGCAGCGCTGGCAGGTCAGCCAGACCGCGGCATTCGCCGACAGGTGCAGCCACAGTTCGGGTTCGCTGCCGGCCACGGCGCGACGCTCGCCGCTGGCGCGCCAAGCCACGGCGGCAGGCGCTATGTCCTGGGGCGGTGCCTGCGTGGCGGCCAGGCGTGTGAGGTCCACGCCCGGCCAGTCGCCCGAGAGTTCCGCGGCGTCGGCCGCGAAGGCGGCGACATCGAGTCGGAGGGGATCCGGTTGGCGCGTCTTCATCATGTCAGTGTACGGTGCTGATGGGACAATTCGAGCCATGGCCATCGCCCCCGCCCTGATCCTCGGATCGACCTCGCGCTACCGCGCCGAACTGTTGCAACGCCTGCGCCTGCCCTTCGAGGCGGTGGCGCCCTGGGTCGACGAAACGCCGCTGCCTGGCGAGGCCCCCGCCGCGCTGGCGTTGCGGCTGGCGCTTGCCAAAGCGCACGAGGTCGCGGCGCGCCATCCGCAGGCGGTGGTGATCGGCTCGGACCAGGTCGCCGACCTCGACGGACGACCGATCGGCAAGCCCGGTACCCATGCGCGCGCCGTCGAACAACTGCAGGCCATGCGCGGGCGCGCGGTGGTGTTCCAAACCGCCGTGGCGGTGGTTCGCCCGACCACTGGCTTTGCACAAGTGCTGTTGGCACCCGTCACCGTGCGCTTTCGGGCGCTCGGCGATGCCGAGATCGAGTTCTACCTGCGCACCGAGCAGCCCTACGACTGCGCCGGCAGCGCCAAGTGCGAAACCCTGGGCATCGCGCTGCTCGAGGCGATCGATTCCGACGACCCGACCGCGCTGATCGGCCTGCCGCTGATCCGCACCAGTGCGCTGCTGCGCGAAGCCGGCCTGGACCCGTTGCAGCCGCGATGAGCGCGCCACCAACTCAGACCGCTCAGACCGGTCGCTTGGTCCTGGTGCCCAATGCGCTGGACCTCGGCACCGAGCTTGAGGTGGAGCTGCACCAGGTGTTGCCGCAAGCCGTGATCGCGCGCGCTGCCAGCCTGGACCATTGGGTCGCGGAGAACGCCAAGACCACCCGCGCCTTCCTCAAGCGCGTCGACCGCCTGGTGCCCTTGTCGCGGCCACTGCAGGACATCGTCATCCAGGAGTTGCCGCGGCCGCGCAAGGGGGCCGCGCCGGCCGCCGACACGCAGGATCTGCGGCCCTTGCTAGCACATTCGATGAGCGGCCACGACATCGGCCTGCTGTCCGAAGCCGGCCTGCCGGCGGTGGCCGACCCCGGCGCCTTGCTGGTCCACGCCGCCCACTTGCTCGGCATTCCAGTGGAGCCGCTGTCCGGCCCCAGTTCCTTGCTGCTGGCCCTGGCCGCCAGCGGCCTGAACGGCCAGAGCTTCGCGTTCGTGGGCTACCTGCCGGTCGAGGCCGGCGCACGGGCCACGCGCATCCGCGAACTCGATGCGCTGTCACGCCGCCAGGGCCAGACGCAGATCGCGATCGAGACGCCCTACCGCAACGCGGCGCTGCTGGCCGCGCTGTCCGAACACCTGCAACCCGGCACACGGCTCAGCGTGGCCTGCGGTCTGACCTTGCCGGGCGGCTGGTGCCGGACCTTGACGGCGAAGGCGTGGCGGGACGCCCCGCCCGCTCTGGCCGACCGGTTGCCGGCAGTCTTCAGCTGGCTGGCCTGAACGCGCCGGTGCTCAAGGAGGCGCCGGATCGGCTGCGATCAGGCGCTGCCACCGCCCAGCAGTGAAGCCACCTTGCGCTTGGCGCGGATGTTGGCCGTCAAGCCACGCGCCGCGGGCGACGGTGCCGGGGTCTTGTTGTCCCAGGCCGGCTTGTCGGTTCCGCCGTTGGTGCTGCTGCTGGGCTCGTAGGGCTTGTCGAAGAACGGGTCGGACGCCGTGCGTGGCGCGGCATAGCCGTAGCGCGGTGGCGGATCGAAGCGCTCACGCGGCTCGCGCGGCCGTCCTTCTTCGTCGTCAGCCACGCGGCGCGGCGGCCGGGGCGGGCGCTCATCGTCGAGTTCGATCGCTTCCAACTCGATCTTCTTCTTGATCAGCTTTTCGATGTCGGACACCAGCCGTGTATCGTCGCGGTCGACCAGCGTCACCGCCAGGCCCGAGGCACCGGCGCGGCCGGTGCGGCCGATGCGGTGCACGTAGTCTTCCGCATTAAACGGCACGTCGAAATTGAAGACGGCCGGCAGGTCGGCGATGTCCAGCCCACGGGCGGCCACGTCGGTGGCCACCAGCACATCGACCTCACCGCGCTTGAAGGCTTCCAGCGACTTCAGCCGCTCGTCCTGCGACTTGTCGCCGTGCAATGCGGCAGTCTTCAGCCCGTCGCGTTCGAACGAGCGCGCCAGGCGGGCTGCGCCGAGCTTGGAGTTGACGAAGACGATGGCCTGGCTCAGTTGCCGCTCGCGCAGCAAGTGGCGCACCGCGCGGCGCTTGTCGTCTTCCGCAACGCTGTAGAAGCGCTGCTCCACATTGGTGGCGGTGGCATTCGGCCGGGCCACTTCAACAGTGATCGGATCCTGCAGATAACTTTGCGCCAACCGCCGGATTTCCGGCGAGAAGGTGGCCGAGAACAGCAGCGTCTGCCGCTGCTTGGGCAGGTAGGACAGGATGCGCTGCAGGTCCGGCAGGAAACCGATGTCGAGCATGCGGTCGGCTTCGTCGAGCACAACGTACTCGACCTGGTTCAGCACGCAGTTCTTGGCTTCGATGTGGTCCAGCAAGCGGCCGGGCGTGGCGATCAGCACCTCGACGCCGCGCTTCAGTTCAGCGGTCTGCGGCTTCATGTCGATGCCGCCGAAGACCACCGTGGCGCGCAGGTTGGTGTGCTTGGCGTAGGTCTTGACGTTGTTCGCCACCTGGTCGGCCAACTCCCGCGTGGGTGCAATCACCAGCGCGCGCACCGGGTGGCGGGCGGGCGACATCGAGGCGTTCTCATGCTTCAGCATCTTCTGAAGCAGCGGCAGCGTGAAGGCTGCGGTCTTGCCCGTGCCGGTTTGCGCAGCGCCCATCACGTCGCGCCCGTCCAGCACAATCGGGATGGCCTTGGCCTGGATCGGCGTCAGTGCGGTGTAGCCGGAGTCGGCGACGGCACGCAGCAGCTTGGCATCGAGCGCGAGAGTGTCGAACTTCTGCGGCAAATCGGCAGTGTCGACGGATGAGGGGGTTTCTATCATGAATCCGGGATTATCCCTTACCTGGACCAAGTGCGTGAGATCCTTGGCGCCGGCCGTGCCGGGGGCGGCCCGGCGGCCCGGATCCACCCCGTAGAATCCGCCGCCTGTCGACAATCTACCCCCGGAAACCGGCCACGCGATGAAACTGTTGTTGCTCGGGCCCGAGGGCCAGCTGGGCTGGGAATTGCGGCGCGCCTTGACACCGCTGGGCGAGGTGATCGCCGCCGGTCGAACCGATGGTGCCGACCTGGCCCAGCCGGAGGTTCTGGCGCAGTGCGTGCGCCGGCTGAAGCCCGATGCCATCGTCAATGCCGCGGCCTACACCGCGGTCGACAAGGCCGAGAGCGAGGCCGCCCTGGCCCATACGATCAATGCCGAAGCGCCGGGCGTGCTGGCCCGCGAAGCGGCCGCCTGCGGCGCCTGGCTGCTGCACTACAGCAGCGACTACGTGTTCGATGGGTCTGGCGACCAGCCGCGCGACGAAGCCAGCCCGACCGGCCCGCTCAGCGTCTATGGACACTCCAAGCTGCAGGGTGAGGCGCTGATCCGCGCCAGCGGCTGCCACCACCTGATTCTGCGCACCAGCTGGGTCTATGCGGCGCGCGGCGGGAACTTTGCCCGCACGATGCTGCGGCTGGCCACCGAGCGCGAACGCCTGAGCGTGGTGGACGACCAGATCGGCGCACCCACCGGCGCCGACCTGCTGGCCGACATCAGCGCCCACCTGCTGCGCAGCGTGGCGGGCCGGCCTGAGTTCAGCGGCACCTATCACGCCTGTGCGGCAGGCGAGACCAGCTGGTGCGCTTACGCCCGCCATGTCATCGAATGGGCGCGCGCGCGCGGCGTGGCGCTGCGCGTGCCGCCTGACGGCATCGGCGCCATCCCGACCAGTGCCTACCCGGTGCCGGCACGCCGGCCCTTGAATTCACGGCTGGACACCCGCAAGCTGCGCGAGACCTTCGGCCTGGTGATGCCGGCCTGGCAAGGCGGGGTTGAACGCATGCTGGCCGAGGCGCTGAACCTGACCCTGCAACCGACCCTGCCCAGCCCATGAAGTTCAGTGCAACAGTCTTGCCCGGTGTCGTGATCATCGAGCCCGCCGTGTTCGGCGACGACCGCGGCTGGTTCATGGAAAGCTTCAGCCAACCGCGCTTCGTCGCCGGGCTGGCCAGCCTGGACCTGCCGGCGCCGCGACCCTTTATGCAGGACAACGAATCCTTCTCGCGCCGCGGTGTGCTGCGTGGCCTGCACTACCAGCTACCACCGCAGCCCCAAGGCAAGCTGGTGCGGGTGACGCACGGCGCGGCTTTCGACGTGGCGGTGGACATCCGCCGCAGCTCCCCGCACTTCGGCCAGTGGGTCGGCGTCGAACTCAGCGCCGCCAATCGCCGGCAGCTGTGGATTCCGGAGGGCTTTGCGCACGGTTTCGTTGCGCTCGAGGACGACACACGCTTCCTCTACAAGACCACCGATGTCTATGCCAAGGACTGCGAGCGCTCGATCGCCTGGAACGACCCGCGCATCGGCATCCAGTGGCCCGCGGGCCTGACGCCGCTGCTGGCGCCCAAGGACGCCGCGGCGCCCGCCCTGGCGCAAGCCGAGGTATTTGCCTGATGTCCGCCCGCCCCGTGAACACGATGACCACCGCCTATGACCAGACCCTCCAGTCGCTGCGCGACGCACCCCGCAGCTGGCTGGTCACCGGCGTGGCAGGCTTCATCGGCAGCCACTTGCTCGAGACCTTGCTGGGGCTGGGCCAGCGCGTCGTCGGCCTGGACAACTTCGCCACCGGCCATCGGCATAACCTGGAAGATGTGCGGGCGACGGTCGGCGCAGCGGCCTGGTCGCGTTTCAGCCTGATCGAAGGCGACATCCGCCGGCCCGCCGATTGCCAGGCCGCCTGCCGCGGCGTCGATCTGGTGCTGCACCAGGCGGCGCTGGGCTCGGTGCCGCGCTCGCTGGCCGATCCGGTGACCACCAACGAGGTCAACATCGGCGGCTTCCTGAACGTGCTGGTCGCCGCGCGGGATGCCGGAGCGCAGCGCTTCGTCTACGCCGCCAGCAGCTCGACCTATGGCGACCATCCGGGCCTGCCGAAGGTGGAGCACGCCATCGGCCAGCCGCTGTCGCCCTATGCAGTCACCAAGTACGTCAACGAGCTGTACGCCTCGGTGTTCGCGCGCAGCTATGGCCTGGCCTCGGTGGGCCTGCGCTACTTCAATGTCTTCGGCCCGCGCCAGGACCCGGACGGTGCCTATGCCGCGGTGGTGCCGCGCTGGGCATCCTCGATGCTGCGCCAGGAGCCGGTGTTCATCAACGGGGATGGGCAGACCAGCCGCGACTTCTGCTTCGTTGCCAATGCCGTGCAGGCCAACCTGCTGGCGGCGACCACCGCCAATGTCCAGGCCCTGAACGAGGTCTACAACGTCGCCGTGGGCGATCAGACCACGCTGAACGAACTGCACGCCATGCTCGGCGCGCAGTTGGCGGCTCACCAGCCGGGCCTGGTGATCAACGCACCGCAGTACCGTGACTTCCGCGCCGGCGATGTGCGCCATTCGCGCGCCGACATCGGCAAGGCCCGGGAGCGCCTGGCCTATGCCCCGACGCACGACATCCGTGCCGGCATGGCGCTGGTGGCCGCCTGGTACGCCGCGCAGCAAGCCGCCGCGAGCCCGGCGGCCTGAGCCCGTTTCTGCCGCGCGGCCTGGCCGCCGGCATGACCGAAGACAGGTTCGGACGCAGGCCTGCGTCCCTATACTCGCGCGCACCTCACCGCAGGGTGATCACTCCCGCCGCGCATGAACCTCCCCGGGCCCTTGACCCAGCTGGGCCGCTACCAGCTCCGCAGCGTGCTCGGGCACGGTGCGATGGGCGTGGTGTACGAGGCGCAGGATCCCCGCCTGGGCCGCAAGGTGGCCATCAAGACCATCCTGAAGAGCCACTTGGTGGACGATGCGGTGGGCCACGAGTATTCGGCCCGCTTCGTGCGCGAGGCCCAGGCCGCGGCACGGCTGAACCACCCGCACATCGTCACGGTCTTCGATTTCGGCGAAGAGGACGAGGTCGCCTACATCGTGATGGAGTTCATCGAAGGGCGTGAGCTGGCACAGCACTTCGAGGACAACCAGTTCTTCGATCGGCCCACTGCCGTGCGCCTGCTTTGCGAACTGCTCGATGCACTGGCCTATGCGCATGAGTGCGGCATCGTGCACCGCGATGTCAAGCCGGCGAACGTGATGATCGACCGGCAAGGCCGGGTCAAGCTCACCGATTTCGGTGTCGCGCGTCTGGCCGATTCGAACGCGGACCGAACACGGCCCGGCACGATGGTCGGCACGCCGAGCTACATGTCGCCGGAGCAGATCCTCGGCCAAGCCGTTGGCTCGCGCGCCGACCTGTTCGCCGCCGGCGTGATCCTCTACCAGTTCCTCACCCACCAGCGGCCGTTCGCCGGTGGTGGCCACTGGACCGTGCAACGCAAGATCGTCAACGATGAGCCGCTAGCGCCGTCGTTTGCCAACAAGGACGTGCCGCCGGTGTTCGATGCCGTCGTCGCGCGGGCGCTGGCGAAGAACCCTGAGCACCGCTACCAGAGCGCGAAAGCGTTTGCCGACGATCTGCGCAAGGCGCTGACGGCACCCCAGGCAGACGACCCCGAGGCCACCGTGCTGATGCCCAAGTCCAAGCCGCAGGCCGGCCGTGCGATGGCCAGCGCCACATCCGCTGCATCCGCTGTATCAACCGTGCTGCGCACATCGACGCTCGCGTCTCGCACGGCCACCGAGCGGTCGGCCAAGGCGACCACGGTAGTGCCGATCACCGTGCCGTCTGCACCTGCGCCCGTGGTACCGCGCTGGTCGTGGTTTGCAGGCCTCGGCGCTATCGCCGTGTTGGCCGCCGCCGCCCTGTGGTGGTGGCCCACGCCCGCACCCAACGCCAAGGCACCCACGGCCAAGGCGCCTGTCACCAACGCACCTGCCGCCACCCCTCGGCCTGCGGCAACGCCCCCACCCCCGGCACCGAAGCCGGCCGTCGTGGCAACGCCAGCGCCCTCGACAGCGGCCGCCGCAGCCCCGGCCGCGGCCTCCGACCCCGGACGCTTGGCCCGCACAGCCGACCCTGCACACACGGCCTCGCCGCCGCAGACCGTCTCGGTGGCCATTCGACCGCGTTTGCCAGTGCCCGCAGCGTCGGATACCGGGAGTACAGTGAAAACCGACAACCGCGCCGCACAGCCGGGCGGCACGCGCGCCAACAACGTGCGCTGCACCGAGCTGTTGCAGCGGCTGCAGCTCGGCGAAGACCTGTCGCCCGAGAACCTCGCCATCTTCCAGAAGGAGTGCAAGCGATGACCACCCCCAGCCCGGCGACGCCTTTCTTCAAGCCCCTGTCCGGCTGCCTGCTGGCCGTGATGCTGGCGGCTTGTGCCAACCCGCCGAGCCCGGGCGAAGCCTCCGCCACGGCGCCGGCACCCGCTCCGGCACCGGTGGCCCAGGCAGCCCCGCCGGTCGCGTCCCCCCCGGCCGCTGCGACGGCACCTGCCGCGCCGCCGCCCGTGCTGCCGTACGAGGAGGCGGTGCTGAGCGCGGCGAACAACCTGCTCGGCAAGGCCCAGCTGGCCGCCGAACCACCGCACCCGCGCCACACCATCGTGATCGACCCGCTGATCGACGGCGTCACCGGCATGCAGTCCAAGGCCACGCAGGCCATGGGCGCGCGCATCGTGCAGCTGATCCGCGAGCGCTACCCGCAGTACGAGGTGCAGCCCTTCACCGCCGCCAATGTCCAGAAATCGCCGGTGGTGCTGGTCGGCACCTTCACCGGCGTCAGCAAGGAGCGCAAGACCGAGGGGCGGCGCGAGTCCTTCCGCATCTGCCTGGCGCTGGCCGACCTGAAGTCCGGCAAGCTGGTGAGCAAGGGCCTGGCCTTTGCGCAGATGGACGGCGTCGATGTCACGCCGCTGACCTCCTTCCGGGACGCTCCGGCCTGGACCGAAGACCCCGCGACGCTGGGCTACATCCGCACCTGCCAGGGCACACGCGCGGGCGACCCGATCCACCCGCAGTACATCAACCGCATCGTGGCCGCCTCGCTGATCAGCGAGGCGATGGAGGCCTACGACGCCGGCCGCTACAAGGAAGCGCGGGACCTGTACGAAACCGTGCTGCGCTCGACCGAGGGCCAGCAACTGCGCGTGTACAGCGGCTTGTACCTCGCGAACTGGCGCCTGGGCCGCAAGCAGGAAGCGGTCAAGGCCTTTGGCCAGCTGGTGGACTATGGGCTGGAGAACAAGCGCCTGGGCGTGAAATTCCTGTTCCGCTCCGGCTCGGCCGTGCTTGCCGCCGAGACCGGGCCGACCGCCAGCCCCTACCAGCTGTGGCTGATGGAGCTGTCTTCGCAGGCCGGCAAGCGCCAGAGTTGCATGGAAGTCACCGGCCACGCCAGCCCGACCGGGCCGGAGCCGATCAACGAACGGCTGTCGCAGTTGCGCGCAGACCACATCAAGCGCCAGCTCGAACGGGCCTCGCCGGCCTTGTCCAAGCGCTTGATCGCCAATGGCATGGGCTCGCGCGAAACCCTGGTCGGCAATGCCCGCGACGACGCCAGCGATGCGTTGGACCGGCGCGTCGAATTCAAGGTGATCGGCTGCTGAGCGTCCGTACTCGGGGTGACGCGTGCACTTGACAGGCACCCTGCCATATCGTAACAAGCCGTCAATTCATTATTAAAATCAACAGCTTGGCGAATTGAACCGTGAGCATTCTCACGGACTCGGGTTACACTCGCCGCCGACATGGTGAGGACTCTAGAAAAATCCCAGGACGCCGCGGCCAGCGGCCACACAGCGCAAGGGTCACGCGCCAGCATCAAGGAGTTGCTCTCCCCCTGGGAGGAATTCCGGCGCGTCATTCCGCTGGTGTCGCTGAAGTCGCTGCTACACCGGCCGCACCCCTCGGTGCCCAAGGTGGCCGTGCTGCTGTGCACGATGCAGGCGCAGCACTTTCTGGCCGAGCAGCTGAATTCGATCGCCACGCAAACCCATCCGGCCTGGGCCATCTGGGCTTCCGATGACGGTTCGGACGACTACACCCACGCCATCCTCGAGTACTACCAGTCGCACTGGAGCGAAGACCGGCTGTCCATCCATGCCGGGCCAGCCGAAGGCTCCACCGCCAACTTCCTGTCGCTGACCTGCCGCGCCGACATTGACGCCGACTACTTCGCCTACGCCGACCAGGACGACATCTGGGAAGCCGACAAGCTCGAACGCGCGGTCGACTGGCTGAAGACCATTCCCTCGGATGTGCCGGCGTTGTATGGCTCGCGCACCTTGCTGGTCGACGCACGCAATCAGCACATCGGCTATTCGCCGCTGTTCGAACACCCGCCGAGTTTCCGCAATGCGCTGGTGCAAAGCATTGCCGGCGGCAACACCATGGTCTTCAACCGCGCCGCGCGAGATTTGCTGCGTGCGGCCGGCGAGAACATCGAAGCCGTCACGCATGACTGGTGGGCCTACATGCTGGTCACCAGCTGCGGCGGCGTGGTGCACTACGACGTGCACCCCACGGTGCGCTACCGCCAGCATGCCCGCAACCAGTTCGGATCGAACATCAGCCCGCTGGCGCAGATGAAGCGCGTGCGTTTGCTGCTGCAGGGCCGCTTCCGAGGCTGGGTGGACGCCAACCTCTCGGCGCTGCAGCGCGTGCGGCACCTGATGACGCCGGAAAGCCAGCAGGTGCTGGACGAGTTCGTGCGCGCCCGCAAGCGCTGGCTGGCCCCACGGCTGCTGGGACTGCGGCGTACCGGCATCCATCGGCAAACCGTGCTCGGCAATCTGGGTATCACGCTGGCAGCGCTGATCAACCGGCTGTAGAGCCGCTGTTCGTCATGAGCCCTGTGGCTCGCACGACGGCCGCGATCGTCGTCGTCTACCGTCTCGACGCCGATCCAGACACGCTGATCGAACAGCTGCGCACGACCGTTCTGCACACAATCGTCGTCGACAACGCCCCCGAAGGCCATCCGGCGTTGGCAAACCTGCGTCCCTTGAGCGACGTGACCGTGTTGAGCAACCGCAACCACGGCGGGCTGGCCGGCGCCTACAACCGCGCCTGCGGACACCTGCTGCTGACCCATGCTTCGATCCGCCAGATCGTGCTGCTCGACGAAGACTCGGACGCCAGCGCGCTACGAGAATTGCTGGCCGATCCCGCCGTTCAGGCGCTGCTGCATTCCGACACGACAGCGGCCGTGGCGCCGGCCTACCGCGACCGGGCCACCGGCCTGCGCGGCAAGCACATCCAGCTGCAGCGCTGGCAGCTGCACTACCTGCCGCGTCAATTCGACGCTATTGAACCCGTGAGCTTCGTGATCAACTCGATGTCAGTCTGGCGTGTGGCCGCACTGCGCACCATCGGCCTCTTCAACGAAGGCTTGCGCATCGACCATGTCGACACCGAATACTGCTTGCGCGCACGCGGGGCCGGATTGAACGTCTACGTCGCCGGCGCCCATGAATTCGCCCACTCGATCGGCGAGCGCAAGCGCTTCACATTGTTCGGCCGCGAGATGCAGGCCGGCGGCCATGCACCGCAGCGCCGCTACCTGATCGGCCGCAACACCGCCTGGCTGGCGCGCCGCTACCTGTGGCGCGAACCGGCATTTGCCTTTCTGTGCCTCACGCGGCTGGCCTACGAGGTGGTGGGTATCACGCTGGCCGAAACGCATCGTCCCGCCAAACTCGCCGCATTGCTGCGCGGCGCCGTGGCAGGCCTGTTCACGAGGCACCTGGAGTGAAGCAGCCCCCACGCTCACTGCGTTCGCTGCCCCCCGAGGGGGCGCTCAGCGCCTTCGGAACGGCCGGGCGGCGCTGATATGAACCGCAACCTGCTGATACTGCTGGCCGGCGCCTGCGGCTGGGCTGCATTCATGCCGGTGGGCGTCAAGTACCTGGCCTATCTGGGCTGTGGCCTGGCCGCATTGCTGAGCTTGGCGCGACAGCAGCGATGGGGCGAGCTGTGGCGCAGCCCCGGATTCGTCGCCGCCGCCGCGTTCTGGGGTCTGACGCTGGCATCGGTGTCGTGGTCCGGCGCATCGGCCGAGCTGATCGTCGGCCAGCTATGGCTGTACGGCATGCTGCTGGTGGCGCCGCTCATCGCACTGGCCTGCCCCCCCGAACTGGGCCGCGTGGCGCTGCGCCAGTTCGGCCTGGCCGCCGCCGTGGTCGGTGCGGCCACCGGGCTTGCGCAGGTCGGCTGGCTGCCGGCCAGCCCGCTGTGGCACAGCACTGTGGATGCCGAAGGCAACCAGCGCATCGTCAATTCGCTGGTGCTGTCGCTGGGCGTTGCGATGTGTCTGCTGCAGGCCTGGCAGTCGACTCAACCCGGCAGGCGTCTCGCCTGGCTGGGTGCAGCCTTGCTGGCGCTGCTGGGCCTGGCCCTGCAGGACCGGCGCACCGGCATGGTCGCGCTGCCGGTGCTGCTGGCGGTGCTGGGCATGGCACACCAACGTTCGGCCTGGCGCCGGCTGGTGCTGGTGCTGGCGGTGGTTGCACTGTCGGCGGCGGCCTGGCAGTTTTCACCCGGTGTTCGCGGCCGCCTCGACGAAGGCCTGCACGAACTGCGCACCTATCAGTCCAGTGACACGGCCGCCACCAGTTGGGGTATGCGCTTGCGCTTGGCTGAACACACCATCGACATGGTGCGCGAGAAACCGATCCTCGGCCATGGCGTCGGCAGCTGGCTGGCGCAGTGGCGGCAACGCGTACAACCCGGGCTGCTGATCTCCATCCACACCACGCCGCATGACGAGTACCTGCTGGTCGCCTCGCAACTGGGGCTGGCTGGCATCGTGCTGCTGCTGTGGCTGTTCGGCGGCAACCTCTGGCGCGCCTGGCGGGCGGGGCCTGACGGACAAGCCGCGCTGCTGGCCTGGACCGCGATCGCCTGGACCGGCCTCTTCAACGTCGTGATACGCGACGGCAAGTTCGCGTTGCCCTTGTTGTTGGTGGCGGGATTCGCAGGGGCGCTGCAGCGCGCGCGTTCGGCTTCCTGACGTCGATACCCTCTTCCACCGACGCCGGCATCAGCCCGGCGGGCGCACCGTCGAAGAGAACCGATGGTCCAGTTGCTGCTGCACTGCGCCAAGCACCGCTTCCAGGCCGCCGTTCGACACGGCTGCATCCACCAGGCAAAAGGCTTCGGCATGAGTCACGGTGGGGCCCAGCGTGTACGAGCGGTAGCGGTTCAGCGCGGTGACTTGCTCGCCATAGTCCTGTACTGCCAGTTGCGACGTGAAGCATTGCATTGCGCGTTGCTTGATCGGCAGCACGGCCGTGATGTCGATCAGGCAGTTGGCCATCAGCGCCTGGCCGATTTCGCAGAAGGCCAGCCGCGCATGGGCCAGCCTGCAGGCCTCGATCGCCGCCGCGCAGACGGCACGGTGGTCCGGATGGATCTCGAACGGCGACGGCGCCAACACCCAATCGACGCGGCCATGGCCGATGGCCTGGACGATGCGCTGCACCAGCGCCTCGTCGGGCGCCACGCCGCGGTCCGGCAGGCGCCAGAACTGCAAGGCATCGTCGTGGGTCAGGTAGCCGATCTCGCGGGCCGCCGCCAGGCATTCCTGCTCGCGCTGCGCGGCATCGCCGCCTGCCGCGCCGTCGGACACCACCACGACATGCACCCGCACGCCTTGCGCCACCGCCAGCGCCAGCAGTCCACCGCAGCCGAACACCTCATCGTCCGGGTGGGGCGCCAGCACCAGCAAGGCGCCGATGCCCAGCGTGCCCAGCGGCTGATAGGGCACGAGTTCCTGCTCGGGCAGCGGATGCCAGGGCATGGGGGGGGATGGGCTCACAGCCGGCGTCTCCTAAGTGAAATCGGCATCGCCGGCCAGCAGCAGCCAGCGATCCCGCAGTTCGTCGACTGCCGGGCCCGGCGTGTGCACGATGGACGGCACGGTGATGTTCAGCGGGATCAGGGTCAGCGCCGGAGCATCGATGCCAGCCACCTGATGCTTCTGCGATTGCGTGATCCACAGGTCCACGCGTTCGAGGCCGGCCGCGGCGGCGCGCTGACGCGCGATGGCGATCAACGCGGGCCACGCTGACGGCGGTGCCACCAGATCCAGCACGTCCAGATGCCGCTCGTGGGTTCTCAGCACCAGCACGCCAACCGGCCGCCGCGTCCAGCGGCGGCGCAGCAGCAGCACGTCGTAATTCAGGCTCGGGTGCGCAAGATAGCGGTGGCGCAGCCAGGCCGCATCGCGCACGCCGATGAGCTGACCGGAGAAAGCCGCCGCCATCTGCTGCCACAAGCGCTGCACCGCTGCTGCATGGCGACTGCCGGGCGCAAGCTCAGCATGCTGCAAGGCGCGGCTGCTCAAGCCCGGCGACTGCGCCGGTGGCGTGGCGGGCCAGCTGGCGCGCAGCATGCTGTCGACGCCGTCGTACAGCCCCAGCAGACGGGCCAAGGCATGATGCCGGTCGCTCGGAAAGCCGAAGGCCAGCACATGCCGCTGGCCCCAACCGATCTCGGATTCGAGAAACGCGGTGGTGACCTGATGCATGGTGCCCTTGCGCACCAGCGCGCTGTTGGCCGCCGGCGCCACCATCACGTCGCACACCTGGCAGGCCGTCACCGGCCGGCCGGCCCACAGCACCGAGCGCGTGCAGCCGCCGTAGTGGGCCACCAGCTCCCCGTCGCGGCTCAGCCCGGCCGCGAAACCACGACCCTCACCGTATTTCCAGTGCCAGTGGGCCGGGGTCATCTCGTGGCCGAAGACATGCGCGAACAGCGCCCGCATCGCGCCCGACTCGGTTGCTCCCACCGGGTGCAGCCGGTCTGACGGCGGTGCTGCGCGTTCGAAGCGCAGGCTGTACTCGCCGCAGGGCCCGTCGCGGCCCAGTTCGACCCGATCGGCCAGCACCCAGCCCATGCGCTGGGCCAGAGCCAAGAACGCATCGAGCGCGTGGTGCCCCGGTTGGTCAGTGGATGCGCGCTGCAGCACGAAGCGATCCTGCACCACCAGAACGGCAGCGCCCTGCGCCGTCAGCACAAGATCGGCAGCGTCGAACAACGCGAGCATGCCGACCTCATGGCTGCAGTGCCGCAGCACCAGCTCATCGTGGGGTTCGCCAGCCGGCGTGGCGAGCAAGGCGCCGCCCTGCCCCGGGCCGAACTCAAGGCGCCGCAGCTTCGCCGGCTGCCGCAGCAAAGCGTGACTCACGGCTACATCCCCAGCTGCCAGCGGTGCGGCAAGGCCACGAGGCCCTGCAACACGCTGTCCTGCCGGACTTCAAAGCCCAGCACATGCTCGGCCGCGGCGTAGATGTTGATCGAGCGCTCGCACAGCACGTACACCGACACGGTGTAGCGACCCTTGAGCAGCGGCAGTTTCTCGAAGTGCAGCGTCGCCTCCCCCCGGCCTGCGGCATCGCGCTGCAGGGCCACCGCG
>NZ_DATILJ010000096.1:0-4380 GCF_035476535.1 Aquabacterium sp. | reverse complement strand
CTGGGCTGCGAGATCCGCACGGTGCGCGGCATGGGCTACCTGATGGACCGCAGCGATGCGCAAGCCTGAGCCACGCCTGCAGCGCAAGCTGCTGGCCTGGCTGCTCGGACCGCTGGCGGTGCTGCTGGTGCTGGACACCGCCGCCGCCTACTGGAACGCGCAGCGCTTTTCCAACCTCGCCTACGACCGCGCGCTCCTGGAAATCGCGCGGGAAATCGTGCTGCATGTGCGGATCGAGGGCGGCCGGCCCCGGCTCAACCTGTCGGAGGCGGCCGGCAACGTCCTGCTGCTGGACCAGGAAGACCTGCTCTTTTACCGGGTGGTGGCCGACGACGGCGCGGTGCTGGGCGGCGACGTGGGCATGCCGCAGCCGCCGCAGATGCCGCGGAGCGCCAAGCCGCAGTTCTATGCCGATGCGGTGCGTGAACATCCGGTGCGCATGATGCTGGCCTGGATGCCGGTCAACACTGGCACCGCTGCGCCGCTGGTGCGCGTGCAGGTGGCCGAAACCCTGCGCAAGCGCTCGCGCTTCGCCTGGGAAATGGTCGCCAACGTGGTGTTGCCGCAGCTGCTGCTGATCGTGATGGCCACCGCGGTGGTGTGGTTCGGCATCTCGCGCGGCCTCGCGCCGCTGCAGCGCTTGCGGCACGCGGTGTCGGACCGCTCGCACCTGGACCTGAGCCCGATCGATACCCACGATGTGCCCGGCGAGGTGCGGCCCCTGGTCGACGAGGTCAACCAGCTGATGTCCCGGCTGGGCAGGACCTTCGATTTCCAGAACCGTTTCGTGGCCGATGCGGCCCACCAGCTGAAGACCCCCGTCAGCGGCCTGAAGGCCCAGATCGAACTGGCGCTGCGCGAGAACGATGTCGAACGTGTGCGCCACTCGCTGGCCCAGCTCTACATCAGCGCCGACCGCCTGTCGCGGCTGGTGCGGCAGCTGCTGTCGCTGGCCCGCAACGAGCCCGGCGCGCTGGACGCCATGCAATTGCAGCCGCTGGACCTGAACGCCTACGCGCTGGAAGTCAGCATGGACTGGGTGCCCGAAGCGATCAAGCGCCACATCGACCTGGGCTTCGAAGGCGGCGAGCACGCGCTGATGATCGACGCCGATCGGGACCGGCTGCGCGAGCTGATCAACAACCTGATCGACAACGCGATCCGCTACAGCCAGTCCGGCGGGCGGGTGACGGTGCGCACCGGTGGCAGCGGCGCCGACCAGTGCCGCCTGTCCATCAGCGACGATGGGCCCGCCATCCCGGTGCAGGAGCGCGAGCGCATCTTCGAGCGCTTTCACCGCCTGCTCGGCACGCAGGAAGACGGCAGCGGCCTCGGCCTGGCCATCGTCAGCGAGATCGCCACGCTGCACCGCGCGCGCATCACGCTGGAGGAAGACACCGACGGCGTGGGCAACACCTTCAGCGTGTTCTTCCCGCTGCGCGCCGGCTGAACGCCGCCGCGGGCTGTCAGCTGGCTGACAGCTGACGGACAAGTTCCTGACAGCGGGCCGGCAGAAAGCTGACAGCGCCGCCCCCTAGCCTCGAGCACAGCGGAACCACGTCGGTTCCGGCGCGTTTTCGAGGAGACACGATGTCCTTTCTGTCCAGCCCAGATTTCTGGATTGCCCTGTCGCAAATCATCCTGATCAACATCGTCCTGAGCGGCGACAACGCGGTCGTCATCGCGATGGCCTCCCGCTCGCTGCCGCCGGCGCAGCAGAAGCAGGCGATCCTGTTCGGCAGCATCGGCGCCATCGTGCTGCGCGTCGTGCTGACCTTTTTTGCCGTCTATCTGCTGGGCTTGCCCTATCTCAAGCTGGTCGGCGCGGCGCTGCTGCTGTGGATCGGCGTCGGCCTGCTCAAGTCGGACGACGGCGAAGAGCACATCGAAGGCCACTCCAACCTGGCCGTCGCCGTCAAGACCATCATCGTGGCCGACTTGGTGATGAGCCTGGACAACGTCGTCGGCGTTGCAGCCGCGGCCAAGGGCAACACCGCGCTGCTGGTGTTCGGCCTGGTCATCAGCATCCCGCTGATCATCTTCGGCAGCTCGCTGATCCTGAAGCTGATGACCCGCTTCCCGGTGATCATCACCCTGGGCGCCGCGCTGCTGGGCTGGGTGGCCGGCGAGATGGCGATGGGCGACCCCGCCATCGCCGGCTGGGCGGCCCAACAACATGCGCTGCACACCGTGGTGCCCGTGCTTGGCGCCGTCGCCGTGGTGATGACCGGCAAGTGGCTGTCGGGTCGCCGCCAGCCGGAACCCGCCAGCCAGGCCGCTTGAGGGCGTCGGCATGAGACACATCCTGGTCCCTGTCGACCCGACCCAGCCGGCGCGCACGCGCTCGGCCATCGAGCAAGTCGTGCGGCTGTGCCGCGAAGAACCCACCACCGTACACCTGCTGCGGGTGCAGCCGCTCGTCTCGGGGCATGTCGCGATGTTCTTCGACCAGAGCAAGCTGCGCGAGCTGCAGCTGGGCATGGGCGAAGAGGAGCTGCAAGCCGCGGGCAGCCTGCTCGACGCGGCCGGCGTGCCCTACACCGGCACGGTGCGGGTGGGCCGCAGCGCCAAGACCATCGCGGCGGCGGCGCGTGAGTTCGCCTGCGATCGCATCATCTTCGGTCAGGACGAACCCGGCTTGGCCGGCCGGCTGTTCGGCTCGCTGGCGCAGCAGGTGCGTCAGCTGCTCGATGCGAAGGGCGACCCGCAGGTCATCGGCTCCTGATCAAGCGGCGGGGGAGCGGTCCGCGCTGGCGCTACAGTGCGGACCCCATGGACACGACCCCTCCCGCGGCCAGCCCGCCGGCCGGCGGCCCGGCGAACACCGGGCCCCTGGCCGGCCTGCGCGTGATCGAACTCGGCCAGTTGATTGCCGGTCCGTTCGCCGGCAAGACGCTGGCCGATTTCGGTGCCGACGTGATCAAGATCGAGCCGCCCGCGTCATCGACATCCGAAGGCGGCGATCCGCTGCGCAAGTGGCGCATGCTGCACAAGGGCACCAGCGTCTGGTGGCAGGTGCAGAGCCGCAACAAGCGCAGTGTGGTGCTGGACCTGCGCACCGACGAGGGCCGCGCCGACGTGCGCCGGCTGATCGACGAAGCCGATGTGCTGATCGAGAACTTCAAGCCCGGCACCTTGGAGAAGTGGGGCCTGGGCTACGACGTGCTGTCGGCCGCCAACCCGGGTCTGGTGATGCTGCGCATCAGCGGCTACGGCCAGACCGGCCCCTACCGCGACCTGCCCGGCTTCGCGGTGGTGGCCGAGGCCATGGGCGGCCTGCGCCACTTGATGGGCGAGCCCGGCCGGCCGCCGGTGCGTGCCGGCGTCAGCCTGGGCGACACGCTGGCTGCGCTGCATGGCGTGATCGGTGTGCTGCTGGCCCTGCAGGCGCGGCAGCTCAGCCGCACGGCGCAAGCGCCCAAAGGACGCGGCCAGGTGGTGGATGTGGCCTTGTACGAGGCGGTGTTCAACTGCATGGAAAGCCTGCTGCCCGAATACAGCGCATTCGGCGCCGTGCGCCAGCCAGCGGGCTCGGCACTGCCGGGCATCGCGCCGAGCAACGCCTACCGCTGCGCCGACGGCCAGGTGGTGATCGGCGGCAACGGTGATTCGATCTTCAAGCGGCTGATGACGGCCATTGGCCGTGACGACCTGGGCCAGGATCCGGGGCTGGCCGACAACGCGCAGCGGGCGGCGCGCGCGGATGAGCTGGACGCCGCGATCACCGCCTGGACCGTGCAACGGTCGGTGGCCGAGGTGGTGGCCACGCTGCAGGCGGTGAGCGTGCCGGCCGGCCGCATCTACACCGTGGCCGACATCGCCGCCGACCCGCACTATCGCGCGCGGCAGATGATCGAGCGCATCACCACCGCCGAGGGTCTGGCGCTCGAGGTGCCGGGCATCTGCCCGAAGCTGTCGGCCACGCCGGGCGCAATCCGCAGCCTGGCGCCCGCATTGGGCGAACACACCGCGGCGGTGCTCGGCGCGCGTGCCGGCAGTGACGCAGCCGAGCGGGCTGGTTGAGGTCTTGAGCTTCACGCAGCATCTGGCCGCGTGTGGCGCGCGCTATGACAACCTGGCCCTGCGGCCACCGACAGCCCCGCCGCGGACCGTGGCCGCCGCGCACTGGCAGGCGCTGCAAGCCTGGTGCCATGACGGCGCCGGCCCCGGTGGCGCGCCGCTGCTGCAGCCCGGTGCCTTGCCGCGCGTGCAGCGGCGCTTTGCCCTGGCGCACTGGCGGGGCGACGACGCCGTGGCCGAGGCCTGGGCGCTGGCGCTGGACGGCAGCGCGCGGCTCGCGGCCTTGCCCGGCCACGCCGACCAGTTGCTGCTGCGCCTGCGCACCAAGCTGAACGACGTGGCCTGGTGGCGCCAGCGTCA